>JANMRE010000762.1:0-21954 GCA_031370885.1 Gemmatimonadaceae bacterium | reverse complement strand
GTTGGTGATGATATCCCCGAGTCGTTCGCGCGGAGGAGCGAGCGGATAGTGACGTGGACCTGTTCGTCGACCTCACGCCGGAGATCGCCGCCGACTTCTTCGCGTACGCAGGCATCGCGGCCGATCTCGAAGACATCGTGGGGCGAGCGGTCGATGTCGCGCGACGCGACCGCCTGAGGCCGCACGTTCGGCCGAGCGCCGAGGCGCAGGCGGTCTATGCCTTCTGACGTTCCGCGCGAACGACTCGGGGATATCATCACCAACATCGATCGGGTCCGGGCGCACCTGCACAGTGTGGACCCAGGCACGGATCTCGATGACAAGACGCGTGACGCGGTGGAGCGATGCCTCGAGCGAATCAGCGAGGCCGCCAAAAAGCTCGGGTCCTTCGTCGAGGAACGGCAGCCGCAGGTCTCATGGCGCGGCATTCGCGGTTTGGGCAGCGTCCTTCGGCATGAGTACGATGCCGTGGACGATCTGACGATTACGAGAATCGTCGAGGAAGAACTCGGACCGTTGCGCGCGTCGGCTTGACCGCCGGTAGCAATTTGCTACCTTTTCGGCATGAGCATGCCCGTGAAGCTTTCCGACCACCTCGTCCTTGACGCGCGTTTGATCAGCGGAGCAGCCAACCGCTCCATCGCGGGCCAGATCGAATTCTGGGCCGGCCTCGGGCGCGCGATCGAAGTATTGCTGCGCAGTCCGGAGCTTTCCGCGCTGCAGCGCGTTGGTCATCGCACTCCGCTCGGCACCGCACTGTCGCGCCCCGGCACATCGGTCGGCGATCGGCAGCTGGCGGCGGTCCTCCAGACCCGGCCGTTTCCACACTACGAACCTGCACCGGGCGCTCCGGGCCTGCTGCTCCGCATCGAGGAGAACGGTGCGCGGACGGTCGGTCGGTTCGTTCGGCGAACGTTTGTGCCGGTGCCGGCGCCGCGAAAAAAGGCCGGGACGCCGCGTGACACGCGCCAAACTCGATGAACGGCCGGTAATCGTCGCGCTGGCCGGCCCGAACGGAACGGGAAAGAGCACGTTCCACGAGGCGTTCCTGCGCACTACCGGCTTGCGCTTCGTCAACGCCGATGACATCGGGGCCACGCTCGGCATCGACGCGTATGAAGCGGCGAGAGTCGCCGGCGCCGTGCGACGAGAACTCGTGGTGCAACGTGAGAGTTTCATTTTCGAGACGGTCTTCTCAGACCCGATCGGCGAGAAGGTGTCGTTTCTCGAAAGCGCCGCCGCGTCGGGGTACACGGTCGTGCTCTGCTTCATCGGCGTCCGCGGGCCGAGCGTGTCGCGCGCACGCGTCGCCATGCGACTTTCGCAAGGCGGTCACGATGTGCCGGACGACAAGATCACCGCGCGCTATCGGCGCTCGCTTGCCAACCTGAAGCGAGCGATCTCCACGCTTCCCAGCGTCATCGTGTTCGACAACGATGACCTGAGCACACCCTTTCGTCGCGTTGCGGAATTTGCGCACGGAAAGCGAGTGTGGGTGGCCGTTTCGATTCCGGCATGGCTTCGGCGCCTCGGAGTGTGATCGCGGCTCAGTGCTGGGGCGACTCGGTCGCGTCCATTGCGGCACGGCAGCGACTCATGCGCGCGCTGCCCGCCGCGCTTGCGCAGGCGCCATGGGCGTCGATGGTTGCGCTGGCGAAGGATGCCGAGGCGTATCTCGACTCGACCTACATCATCTGCCCGGACGCGCATGCACGGTGCATGGCGCTGCTTCGCACCATCGGGATTGTCGCACGCGGCGAGAGTCTCTACCTCGCGGAAGTGCGCCGGGTGAAATCGGTAGTGAATGCGGTGGCGGACGGCGCCGTGGTGGTGGCGTTACTGGACGAAGTGTTTCGTGGCACCAACCGAAGGATGCGGGTGATGCCACCGCCTTGCTGGTGAATGGTCTGGCGCGGGCACCGGCGGGACTGTTCGTCATTGCGTCGCACTTGGTGGAAGTCGCCGAGGGCCGAGACCGCCACCCGGGGATTGGACTCTGGTGCATGACGGTGGAAGCGGAATCGCTGCGTCGGCTCGCGCAACGCGAATGACGGCGCCGATCTACCAGCGCGTGTTCGAATAGGCAGCCGCGATGCGCCGATCGCGGGAGAGCAGCACCGCGCCGAGCATGCGGGCATGGGCCACAATCAAGCGATCGAATGGATCGCGGGTCCAGGATTCCGCGAGGGCCGCCGAGGCCACGCCGTCAAACGTGTCGCTCGCGACGCGGACATTGAGCGCCCGCTGCAATGTCCGCATGGCGTCGGCGGCTGGTGCGTTGACGCGACCAACCTCATAGAGGAACTGCAACTCCAGCGTGACGGCCGGCGAGAGGAGCAGCTCCGCCTGCGCGATCAACGCAAGCGCTTCTTTGCCGATTTTTTCCGTTTGGCCACCGACGATCCAGACGACGGCATGGGTATCAAGGCAGACGGTGTGAGTACGGACCATTCGTGGGACCAGTCGAGTTCAACGAGATCGTCCGGATCGCCAATGATGTAGTCCGGGCGCGGCACCAGCCGATCGAGGCGCGAGCCCGCGTCGACCGCCTGCAGGCGCAGCGTGCGCCCGTGGCGCTCGATCTCGACGGGCTCACCCGTGGCGAGGATCTGATCGAGGATGGCGTAGATGTTCTCGCGCAGCCTGGTGGCAGTGAGTTTCATCGTTGCAAGATATGCGTACGTACGTACACAGCCAAGCGCACGTACGTCTTCGAGTCCTATTCCAGCAACACCAGCGTCTGGCCGTCCGCGTGCGCCAGTCGCAGCACGTCCTCGCGTCCGTCACTGCATGTCGTCACGGTCACCGACGTGACATCAGCAATCGCATGCGTGAGGTGTCGGCCCACCAGCGTGGACGCGCCGAACATCAGCGACACGATGCGGGCCGAACGGTCATACGCGGCACCCACCAGTGGCAATGCATGTCCCATGATCTGCGCGCCTAAATCACGCTGGTCGATTTCCACGGTGCACGAACGACCCGCGTTGCGATCGCCGAACGCTCGCAACTCGGCGTCGAGCACCGCCATATCGAACGGGTGGGTGTGGGTCGTGGTGGCCGAGCGCGCCCGCGCGGCCGCGAGGGTGAGCGCGGAGCCCGGAACGCAGAGCACGGAGCAGGGCGCATGGCGCAGCAGTTCGGCGGCCACGCTGCCCAGGATCATGCGACGCAGGAACCCGTACCCATGCGTGGCAGACACTACCAGGTCGGCCTCTTTCGCGCGAATGACCTTGATCAGCTCCTCCGACGGATCGCCTTCCACGAGCATATCCTCGAACGTGATGCCATCCTGCGACAGGCTTTCATGCAACTGCGAGAACCCGTGCAAGGCCTGATTGCGATAGGCGATGGCGCGCTCCTGCAGCCCGGGATCGGTGTGTGAGAATGGCGGTGCGACGTGCACCAGATAGACCTGTGCCTCTGGCGCCACGAAGGACAACGCAACCTGCGTCGCGTACAGACTGAACTCACTGAAGTCAGTGGCAATCACCACGCGACGCGGTGCGGCGGTCAGTGTCGCGTCTGCGGCCAGCACGGGCGTATCGCCGAGTTGCAGCAAACGCAGAACCGTCTCGCCGCCGAGCGCCCGCTGCATCGCCGCGTGACGTCCGCGCCCAACCACGATAACGCGCGCATTCAGGTTTTTTGCGAACTCCACGATCTCGCGCGCCGGCTCACCGGTCTTCACATCCACCGGCCACACGGGCGACGCGGACACAAGCCGTGACCGCTGTGCCGCCAGCATCGCTTCCCGACCCGCGCGTGCCGCGTGGTCGACCTCCAGTGGAACGGGCATCGTGTCAAACGCATACATCGGCATCGCGAACGGCATCATCGCGCTGACCACATGCACAGCCGACGTGGTGCACTCGGCCAACGCCTGTGCCATCAGGAACGCGGCGTCCGACTGGGCTGACGTGTCTGACGCAACGACAATCGGGCCGGTAAGGTGCGGCACCGGATGGTAGGCCGCAAAAACATTGGGTTGTGAACTGGTAGCAGTGGACATTGCGACGCTCCGGAAAGTGTTCAGGGCAGGTGTTCCCTGCCGCTGGCCGTGATCTGCTCGTACGTTTCCTCACTCTGACCCCTCTGACCCGCAGGAGTTCGTGATGATCCGCCGTATGCTCATGGCCATTGTAGTATCAGTCGCGTTTGGTCGGCCCGCCAGCGGCCAGCCCGCAGTCTTCAAGAGCACCCTGTACGATTACCGCGTGGTGAAGGTGGTCGACAGTCTCGTGAATCCGTGGAGCATGGCCTTCCTGCCTGGCGGCGACATGCTGGTGACCGAGCGCCCCGGTCGCTTGCGCATCGTGCGCGCAGGCAAGCTCATCGCCACGCCAGTGTCGGGCGTGCCCGCAGTCGTGGCCCGTGGCCAGGGTGGACTGTTTGACGTCGTGCTGCATCCAAACTTTGCCAGCAACCGCCTGATCTACCTCAGCTTCGCGAAACCGCAGACAGGCAGTGCTGCAACCACTGCCGTTATTCGTGGCCGCTTTGAGAACGATCAGTTGACCGGTGTCGAGGAGATTTTCGTGGCCGATACGAAAGGCGCGCCCGGACACTTCGGTGCCCGACTCGCCTTCGATCGCAACGGCTTCCTGTTTGTCACCATTGGTGACCGTCAAGTGCCGCCGGAGGGCAATCTCGAGACACATCCGGCGCAAGACATCTCAAATCACCACGGGACGATCAATCGGATTCTCGATGACGGAAAAGTCCCGCCGGACAATCCGTTTGTTGGACGGGCCGGCGCGAAGCCGGAGATCTGGAGTTACGGTCATCGCAATCCGCAGGGACTGGCCATCAATCAGGAAACGGGTGACGTCTGGGAGACGGAGCACGGTCCGCAGGGCGGCGACGAACTCAACCTGATCACCCGCGGTGCGAATTATGGTTGGCCGGTGATCGGCTACGGCGTGAACTACGGCCCAGGCGCCACCATCCACGCCAGCACGACACGCGCGGGTATGGAGCAGCCCAAGCACTTTTGGGTGCCGTCGATTGCCACATCAGGACTCATGATTTACACCGGCTCGAAGTTTCCGCAGTGGAAAGGCAGCATTTTTGTTGGTGGCATGGCGGGCGAACAGTTGGTCCGGCTCACCTACGACGGCAAGACCATCGAACGCGCCGACGTACTGCTGCGCAAGCAGGGTCGCGTGCGTGATGTGCGTCAGGGTCCCGATGGATTCATCTATGTGGCCATTGAGGACAGTCAGGGGAAGCCAACGCCAATCGTGCGACTGGAACCGGTCGCCCGACGTTGACGATGCCTCGTCGCGGCCTCGCGGGGCTCGCACTGCTTGTCGTCGTCACCAGGTTGGCGAGTGCACAATCGGGCGCAGTAACGGCGTTTACCGGTGCGCTGCTTATCGATGGCACGGATCGGGCGCCAGTGGCCAACGCCACGTTGTTGGTGCGTGACGGTCGCGTGCTTGCTGCGGGACCGGCGTCGCGCGTTGCGATCCCCGCGGGCGCGCGTCGCACGCGACTCGATGGCAAGGTGGTGATCCCGGGACTCATCAACGCGCACGGGCACGTGAACACGCCCGCCGATCTGGCAACCTACGCTGCCTACGGGATCACCACGGTGCATTCGTTGGGCGGTGAACCCGCGTCGGTGTTCGCCGCGCGTGCCGAACAGAATACGCCAACCCTCAATCGCGCGCGCGTGTACCTGGCCGGTCCGGTGCTCACGCCCACCACGCCCGCCGAGGCGCGCGTGCAGGTGGCCGACGTGGCCGCGCAGCGCGTGGACATCGTCAAGATTCGAGTCGACGACAATCTTGGGACGGCGGTGAAAATGTCGCCCGAGGTGTACCGCGCCGTGATCAGCGAAGCGCACCAGCGCAGCCTGCGCGTGGCGGTGCATTTCTACTATCTGGCTGACGCGAAGGATCTGCTTGATGCCGGCGCCGATTTCATGGCGCACAGCGTGCGCGATGTTCCCGTGGACGCGGCCTTTGTCGGGGCGCTCAAGACCAAAGGCGCGTGCTATTCGCCAACGCTGATGCGCGAAGTCTCAACGTTTGTGTACGAGTCCACGCCGGCGTTCTTTGCCGATTCGCTGTTCCTCACGCATGCCAACCGGCAGTGGGTAACGATGTTGCAGGAACCGGCGCGTCAGGCGACCATGCGCGCCAGCGCCAGTGCACAACGGTACAAGGCACAGCTGCCGGTGGCCAATCGCAATCTGAAGGCGTTGTCGGATGCCGGTGTGCCGATCGCGATGGGCACCGATACGGGTCCCACCGGACGATTCCAGGGCTACTTCGAGCTGATGGAACTGGAGATGATGGTGGACGCCGGACTCACGCCGCGACAGGCGATCACCTCGGCCACCCGTGACGCGGCGCGCTGCATGCACGTCGATTTGGACCTCGGCACACTCGAGACAGGCAAGTGGGCCGACTTTGTGGTGCTGGATGCGTCGCCGCTCGAGCGCATCAGCAACGTGCGTCGCATCCAGTCGGTGTGGATCGCCGGGAATCAGGTTGCGCGATAGCGCCTACTTCGGAAATCCTGCCGACGACACTGCGGGCATCAACCGAAGGGCGTTCTGGTAGTACACTTTCTTGAGCACCGCATCGGGCAAGTCGATGCCGTAGAGCTTCCAGAATGCGTGATAGTCGCGGTAGTAGTCGAAGTAGTCGTCACGCGTTTCAAACACGCGCCAGTAGTACGGATACTCTTCGGGCTGGAACGAATCCTTGCCAAACAGAATGCGGTCCTGATACTTCATGAAGAAATCGTGTGCAGCGCGCGGCTGACGGCCAATGTCGTACAGCACGGCACCAACTTCACTGTACACATTTGGCATTTCTGTAAGGAGCTTGCCAAACAGTCCGAGGTCATTGGCCTGCCATCCCAGGTGCGCGGTCACGAACGTGGTTTTCGGATTGTTGCGGAACAGATTGTTCCGCTCCGTCACCAGCGTCTCGAAGCTCGGAAACCGGTCTTGCGGATAGCGACGTTCGGGGAACAGCGAAATTTCGAGCCACCGTTCGTTGGTGAGGTCGGCCGGCTTGAAGAACTCCGCCGGATCGCCGGTGTGAATAAATACCGGCAGCTTGAGGCGCGCACATGCGGCCCAGATTGGCGTCAGCTCCGGATCATCGAGCTTGAGACGCGTGCCGTCGGGCTTGCGCGTGCTGAGACCAAACCCCTTGCCGATTTCGCCCACGCCAACGGCGCCCGTCGCAACATCGGCTTCCAGTTGCGCAATGGCCTTCTCGGCCCACCCGGGACCGACGTTTTGAAAGCTGATGCCGGTGAGCACGCGTACGCGGTCCTTCATTTTCGGCGACGCGCGCAGCGTGTCCATCACGCGCTTCAGTCGGTCGCCCGACATGTTGTCGGCCGCAATCATCATGCGCACGTTGAGACTGTCCAGCGACGCGCCCAGTCGCGCCAGACTTTCAGTGGTCGCGAGCAGTCCGCCCGGATGGCCATGGAAGTCGATGGCCGGGAACTTGGCGGTCTTCACCATCGTCGCGGGCGCGACGAGTGTCGACCTGGGCCGATAGTCGAGAATGCTGGGTGCCGGGGTTTCCGGTCCGAGACACGATCGCGGCCGGACTTCGGTGGTTCCCGGTGGGCAGCTCTCGCCGTCCTTGATGGCCGTCCCGCCACGGAAGCCGCCGCCGCCGCGGCCTGCGGGCGGTTGTTGAGCCGCAAGCGAGTTGGCGAGACAGAGGCCGGTGACTACACCGGTGAGCAGGAACGAGCGGCGCATCGAGGCTCCGGGGCGTCTACGGGAGAAAGTGAATCTGTAAAATAGGTGCACTCGCGCGGGGGATGTCGAGGCTTGACGTCAGAACGTCGGTTGCGTCAGGGCGACTACCGAATCCTTTACGAAATCATTGACGATGAACTCGTGATCACGGTGGTCAAGGTCTGGAATTGCCGAGACGTCTACCGTTGAATGAGCGTTCTTCGTCTTTTGCCAAAATCGGGAAACTACGACAACGTTCGCGTTGCCCCACCCGTTTATCGTATTCAGATAGCGGCGCGCGAGTCGCTGTGCCGATTTGCCCCTCTTAGATACCGGTTTCCGTGCATCACTTAGAACGTCGTCTAGCACACACCGTACGGTTGGCCCTCCTGCTGGTGAGTCTACCGGTCGTGGGCATCCCTCGTACGAACGCGAACGCGCAAGCCACGGATGTCGGCAAACCTGCGAATGTCGGCAGACCCGCGAATGTCGGCAAACCCGCGAATGTCGGCAAACCCGGGGATGGCGCCACGGCGCGCGCTGTCAGCGCAAGCGCCCTACACGCGGCCGCGCCGACGGTAACTGCGGCGTCGGCAGCGCGCGCAATCACCATGGACGGACGGCTCGGCGAGGCGGAATGGGCGAACGCCACGCCGGCGACGCATTTCACGGCGACAGAGCCGATCGATGGCGCCAATCCCTCGGAGGACACGGAGGTTCGCATCCTCTATGATGACGATGCGATCTATGTCGGGGCCCGTTTGTTTGATCGGAGTGGAAAGATCTCCTCGCGATTGGGGCGACGCGACGCGGACCTCTCTGATTCCGATTGGTTCATTGTGGCACTGGACAGCTATCACGATCACACCGGAGGGTATCGCTTCAAAGTGAATCCGGTCGGGGTGTTTGGCGATGAGGCCAATGGTGATCGGTCGTGGAATCCGGTCTGGACCGTCGCAACGTCGGTTGACAGCGCCGGGTGGACGGTGGAAATGCGGATTCCCTTCAGTCAGCTCCGATTCAGCCCAGCCAGCGAGCAATTGTGGGGCATTCAGTTCTATCGCGAAATTCGCGCGAAGGCAGAGAAGCTGGTGTTCTCGTACTCGTCTCGGGGTGAACGGGGTGGGTCGTCGCGATTTGGGCATCTGCTGGGGGTGCGTGACGTGAAGCGCGGGAAGACGCTGGAAGTACTGCCCTACGTTGCGGCGCGGGTTGAGCTCAAGGACATCCCACTGGCGGCCAATACGTCGTTCGCCAATCCCTATCGCAGCGGGCGCGACCGGTTTCGGCAGCTTGGCGCTGATATCAAGTACCGATTGACCTCGAACTTCACGCTCGATGCGACGGTTGATCCGGATTTCGGTCAGATCGAAGCCGACGAACAACAGGTCAATCTCAGCGCCAACGAACAGTATTTCCGCGAGCAACGACCGTTCTTCGTGGAGGGCGGGAACACGTTTCGTTTTGGTTTGGGTGTGGGAGGCGGTGGTGGCGGTGGTGGCGGTCCTGGTGGCGGCGGCGGTGGCGGTGGCGGCGGCGGCGGCGGCGGCGGTTTCGGTGGCGCCAGCGGTGGCGGTGGCGGTGGCGGGTTTAGTCCACCCACCCAGATTTTTTACTCGCGCCGCGTTGGACGCTCACCGCAAGGTTCGGTGCCAAGCGCCAGCCGTTACGTGGACATGCCTACGCAGAGCGCCATCGTTGGCGCCGCGAAGATCACGGGTCGGACGGCCAGCGGTTGGCAGGTCGGAATTTCGGAAGCGGTGACGGCGCGCGAAACCGCGCCGTGGGTGGACAGTGCGGCCCAGCGCTTCTCCAGCGAAGTCGAGCCACGCAGCAACTATTTTGTCACACGGGTCAAGAAGGACTTCCGTGAAGGACTGTCCACCATCGGCGGTATTGTCACGACAGTGCACCGCGACCTTGCCGACTCCGTCATAGCCGGTCGGTTGCGTTCTTCGGCATACGTTTCAGGACTGGACTTCGGCCATCTGTTCGCCAATCGAACGTGGGAAGTCAGCGGCACGGCCGTGGGGTCATATATCGCCGGTTCCGCTCCCGTGATCATCGCGGCGCAACGATCATCGGTACGGTTTTACCAACGACCCGATGCCAGTTATCTGGACGTCGATTCGTCGGCGCGGAGTCTCGCAGGCTGGGCGGGTACGCTCAACATCAACAAGAGCGCCGGAAACCACTGGACTGGTGATGTGCGCACGAATGCCATATCACCTGGCTACGAAATCAACGATCTGGGATTCCAGAACAGTTCGGATCGCGTCACGGTTTCTGGTGGGTTGAACTACGATGAGCGAGTGCCTGGCAAGCACCTGCGCAATTGGGGAGCGGGAGTGCGTCCCGAATTCCGCACCAATTTTGGCGGCGACGTCACCGGGAAGACGCTGCGTGGTGATTTCGACCTGCAGTTGCTGAACTTCACGGGTGCCCGAGTCAATTTCTCGCATGAGTTTCAGGCGCTGGACGATCGGCTTACCCGCGGTGGTCCACTGGCCGCCACCGTACCGTCCAGCAATATCAGCGTCAATTTCAATGGCGACGCGCGCAAGCCATACACCTGGAATCTTTCGGCAAGCGAGCGGTGGGATGAGTCGAAAGCGTGGTCGCAATCGCGTGGATTCAAGTTTGGTTTTCGACCCACCAGTTGGTGGAGCGGAGAACTCGGACCCAACTACTCACGGAGCCGCGGTACCGCCCAGTACATCACGAGCGTGACCGATGCATTGGCCACCAACACCTTTGGCCGACGGTATATCTTCTCGGAGATTCGCCAGACCACGTTGTCTATGCAGGCCCGCCTGAATTGGACCATGTCGCCTCGCCTTGGCCTGTCGGTTGTTGCAGAGCCGTTCATTGCCAGCGGTCAGTATGGAACTCCGCAGGAATTGCGCGCCCCACGGACCTACGAATTCAACGTGTACGGTAAAGATGTCGGCACGGTGCAACGAAACGCCGAGACGAGGGCATTTAACATCGATCCCGACGGGCTCGGCCCTGCTGCCGCGTTCACGGTCAGTGACCGAAGTTTCAACTCGCGTTCCATGAATGCCACGGCCAACGTGCGGTGGGATTGGCGCGACGGCTCAACATTCTTTCTCGTCTGGCAGCATCGGAGAGCCAATCCAGCCCAGTTCGGGACCTTTGACTGGAATCGCGATGTCCGCGACCTGTTCGGCAGCCCCTCGGAAAACACGCTCATGTTCAAGTTCAACTATTGGTGGAACATGTAGGTGTGTTTCGATACGCTGCCGGAGACGCCAAGGATCGCACCCGGTCGACCCGACGTTCCCTGCCGCGCGCGCGGCAATGAGAGGCTGTCAAGCCAGAACATCGCCGGCGGGCGGCTGCGAATGGATTTTTCGCCGAGTCGGCGCGAGTATTGAGTCGCGGGATCGAGGTGCTCGCCGACTTCCGAACCATGACGGCGCGCCCGACCGCTATTCCCACAACACGGCGAGGCCTGTATGAGGCGGTTTGTAGCGGCTCTCACCCTGCTCATCGGCGTGCTCGCGCATGCGGGCGCGCCCGCCACGGCGGCGGCGCAGGCGGACAACGCGGTCAAGTTCCTGCGGTACGCCGCCATTGCCAACGATGGAACGATCGCGTTCACCTACCACGACGACATCTGGCTGGCGAACCTCGACGGCAGCAATCCCCGTCGCCTGACCGCGAACATCGCGCGCGACTTTCAGCCGCGGTTCTCGCCAGACGGCAAGACCATTGCCTTCACCAGCGACCGCAACGGCAACAATGACGTGTTCATCGTGCCGATCACGGGCGGTGAACCCACGCAGCTGACGTGGATGTCGGGCAACGATGAGGCCGTGTCGTGGACGCCCGACGGCAAGGAGGTTGTGTTCTCCACCACGCGCGGCAGCATGCAGTGGGGCTCCCCGCTCTACAAGGTGGCGCTCGACGGCTCGGTCCCGCGGTCGCTGGGGATGGACATGGGCCGCACGGGCATGATCAAGCAGGACGCCACGCTGGTCGCTTTCAACCGGTCGTTGCCGACGTACTGGCGCAAGGGCTATCGCGGCAACGCCAACGCCGACATCGCCATCGAGGACCTTCGAACGGGCCAGATCCGTGAGGTCACGGACACGTCCATGCGGGCGCATCGGTCCAACGTGCACGACGTGCACCCCATGTGGGGCGCCGACGGCAAGATCTACTACGCATCGGAACGCGACAATTATTTCAACATCTGGCGCATGAATGCCGACGGTGGCGGCCAACAGCAGGTCACGCACCACAAGGATGACGGCGTCCAGTTCCCGTCGATCTCGCCCGATGGCCGCCACATGATCTACGAAAACAACTTCGTGCTGTGGACACTCGACATCCCGAGCGGCCAGCCGAAGCAGCTGACCATTCGCATCAGCACCGATCCGAAAGAAGGCGACATCACCGTGCTCACGGCCAATGGCCGCGCCGACGGCTTCGCGCCCTCGCCCGACGGGGAGTGGGTGGCGGTGGACGCGCACGGCGAGATCTTCATTGTGCCGGCCGAACAGGGCATCGGGGAAATGCGGCAGATCACCAACTCCGCCTGGCGCGATGACGGACAGTTGTGGTCGCCCACCGGCAAGTACCTGGCGTACACGTCCGATGAGTCGCGCGAGGAGGAAGTCTGGGTGTACGAACTCGCGACGGGCACGAAGCGCAAGGTGAGCACGATCGAGGCACCAAAGACGAACCTGACGTGGGCGCCCAATGGCACGTCGCTGCTGTTCACCGCCAACAACCGGCTGTACGAAGTGGACGTGTCCAAGGCGGCGCCGGCGCGCGAGATCGCGTACAACCAGGCCGGCGGCTACAGCAACATTTCCTACGCCTCGGACGGCAAGTGGCTGGTGTACACCCGCAGCAACGACACGCAGATCCCCGAAGTGTATCTCTACGATCCGGCCACGCGCCGCGAGATCAACGTGTCGCGCAACCCGATTCCGAACGGTGACGCCGCCGCCGGTGGTGGTGGCGGCGGCGGACGCGGCGGCGGCATGGGTGTGCTGACGCCCGACGGCACGCAGGTCGTGTTCACGTCGGGACGAACGGGACTCAACCAGGTGTACGTGGTGTCGCTGGCGAAGCTCAATGAGGACGCAAGCGATCCCGTGGTGAAGGAGCGGAAGGCTCGCGAGGCGGCGCGCGTCGGTGGCGGGCGTGGCGGACGCGGTGGCGGTGGTGGTGGTGGTGGTGGTGGTGGTGGTGGCGGCGGCGGTGGTGGCGCTGCTGCTGATCCGAACGCCGACCTCACCGTTCCGCCGCTCACGATAAAGGTCGACGAGGCCGGTCTGGCTCGGCGTGCCGTGCCACTGACCACCGGGACCAACGCGGTCGGCGCCATGTTCCTGTCGACAGACGGTCGCACCGTGTACTACACGGTGGCGGGCGTAGCACCAGCCGCTGGCGGCGGACGCGGTCGCGGCGGAGCAGCGCCGGCCCCGACAGACGAAGGCGCGGCCGGCCTCTACGCCATCGGCATCGACGGGTCGAATGGCCGTCGGGTGGCGACCGGAACGTTCCAGGGCATCCGGCCCACGCCGGATCGCCGCATGATGTTCTTCCAACGTGCACCGGCCGATGCGGCCGGCGGGCGCGGCGGCGGGCGTGGCGGCGGCGGTGCGTCAAACGAGATCGGGACGAACGAAATCGCCCGCTTCGCCATGGCGACGCCCACCCGCATCGATCGCGTGAACTTCGAGTTCCCCGTGCGCGTGGACCGGCGCGACGAATGGCAGCAGGTGCTGCTCGAAGCGCACCGCGTGATGAAGTACCAGTTCTACGATCCGAACATGCACGGCAAGGACTGGAAGGCGGCGCTGGCCAAGTACGAACCGCTGTTGCCGTATGCCGGCACCAACGCCGACATCCAGGATATCGCCAATGAGATGATCGGCGAACTCAACGCGTCGCACACCGGCGTCGTCATGCCACCCACGCGGGCAATGCCCAGCATCGCGCAGACGCGATACCTGGGCGTCGAACTCGAGGAGGCCGCGGGCGGCCGGTACCGCATCTCGCACATCTATCGCGACGGCCCGGCCGACAAGGAATGGCTGGACCTGAGCGTGGGCGACTACGTGCTGGCCATCGATGGCCAGGACATCAAGAGCGGTGACAACTACTGGAAGACGCTCACCAACACGCTCAACGCGTACATCCCCATCAAGGTGGCCAAGGCGCCCACGGGCGAGAATGCGCGCACCGTGCGCATCGCGTCGGTGATATCGCTCAACGAGATCAAGTACCAGGAGTGGGTGAACAACAATCGCGACGAGGTGGAGAAGGCCACGAACGGCGAGATCGCTTACGTGCACATTCGCGCGATGGACCAGCCGTCACTGGCACAGTTCGAACGCGAGATCGACCGGTTCTGGGACAAGAAGGGCATCATTGTCGACATTCGTTTCAACGGCGGTGGCAACATCGACCAGGAACTGATCGACATCCTGGAACGCCGGCCGTACGAGTACTGGAACAATCGCTCGGGGTCGCCCATGTGGGGACGACGTCCGCGGCAACTGATCGCCGGTCCGAAGGTGATGATGACGAACTCCCGTTCGGGATCCGACAGCGAGGTCACGCCGCAGGCCTTCAAGGACCTCGGTCTCGGTCGTGTCGTTGGCAACCCCACGGCGGCCGCCGTGATCGCTACCGGCAGTTTCAACCTGCTCACGTCAGGCGCCACGATTCGCACGCCGGGCTCGAAAGTCATGCGCTATGACGAGAACGCGCCCAACCACTACGGGGACAACCTCGAGAACTACGGCGTGGAACCCGATGTGTGGATCAAGAACGGCCCGATGGACAATCTTGCGAAGCGCGACATGGAACTGCGGGCCGCGATCGCCGAGGTGATGAAGATGCGGAAAGACAAGCCTAAGATTTCCTCGGACAAGTAGTGCGCGGCGATGTCAGGGAGCGTGACGGTCGCGTCTCAATCGTACCACCCCTGCACAAACCACTGCATAGGCGCGGCAATGGCACTGGTCACCGCCGACTCGCCATACATCAGCAGTTCCCCCTCGCCCTCCGCATCACACCGCCAGTAGTCACGCGCAAACGCATCGGCGCGCCACCAGTCGCCGCTCAGTCGTTCGGGACCATCAGCATGCGCAATCGACAACCGGCGTCCGCGCCACCACACCGCGGCAGGCACACCGCGTGGCGCTTCGACATCCACCACTTCGGGGATGTCAAGCAGTCGCAGCACGGCCGGCGCATTGACGGTGTCTGCGGTACTGTCATGTGATGCGGCAAGCACCGGCGCGGCCGCTTGCGACATCGCATCGGCACTGGCCCACTGTCCGGTGGCTTCAGGCTTGTGCCCGTCACCCGCCACGGCGCGAACCACCACATCACCCGTATTGTCCGGATCGAGCGCCGCCCGCAAGCGCGCAAACACCGACTCGGCGTTCATGGCGGCATCGCGCCACGACGGCACCAGCAGATCACCTTGATCGGCGGCAAGTGGTGCCGTGGCCGGAATACCAACCGTGATGCCGATGATGGGGGCCGGGATCACCCATCGCTCAAGCAACGCACGACATTGATCGAACAATGGCTCCAGTCGTGCCAACGGTCGCGCCGGACGCACTTCGCGGGTGATGCTGCGTTGCGGAATGGACAGCAGCGATGAGGCGTCAATAGTTTCGCGTGGCGCGTCATCACCCTCCACTTCCTCCAGCGGCCATTGTCGTCCCGCATCGAGAATCAACGTGACCGACACCGCTGCCGCCGAACGTCCATCGTTGACCAGTTCGCGCACCAGTCGCTCTAACTGTGCGCGCAGCACGAACAACACCGGCGCGGTACTTTCCACTGCGGCTGGTAACTCCACACTGGTACTGCGTGTGGTTTCCACACGCACGAGTCCCGGGCGTCGCGTGTCGTCACCACGCGCCAGTCGCCATGCCGTCAGTCCCTCGGCGCCCCAGCGTCGTTCAATGTCACCGGGCGCGAGCGATGCGAGCATGCCCACGGTACGGAGCCCCAGCGCCCGCAGTGCGTCACGCAGTTCGTCGTCCATGGGCACCAGTCCCAATGGCGCCGGCGCGAGATAGGTGGCGCACTGTCCGCTGGGAATGCAGGTGATGCCATCGGGGAGTGCCAATGGATCGCGTTCGCGTACTGCGTTATGGCGCACCACACGGCTGCGCGCCTGTGGCGCCCACGTGGCGGCGCGCGCGGCCACGCACGAATCGGCAATGGCCACGCGGGCATCGGGGTGCCAACGCTGCGCAATGGCCAGCAGCGCGCGCGCCAGCACGTCTTCACCGCCGAGTGCGTCAAATCCGCTCGCGCCAATCCACCACATGCCGGGCGCACCCTGCACGGGCGTGACCTGTGGACTGGCGGCGAGAAACGCGGTGGTGACGGCCAGCACCGCATCGTTGACGACATGATTGTCCCACGGACGCACGTCGAGTGCGGCGCAACGCGCCTGGGCTTCGGGCAGCGTCATGCCGGCACGCACCCCGGCGCGACCGGCAGCCAGCGACACGGTGCGCAGGTGGGTGTTATCGGCGAGCGCTCTCGGCAACGCGTCCCAGTGCGGGTTTGGCGCTGGGATAGCGCGCGTCGTGTTGTCCGATGGCCACACCGACTTTTTCGCGCGCCCGTTCGCGTTTACTGGGTTTTCCATATGACGATTCGGCGGCGCGGCGTCGTCCGCGATAGCGGGTCCAGTCGCGCGTGTGTTTGTCGAACGTGCGATCGAACCGCTCGCGTTCACGGCTGCGCTCGCGCGGGCTGAGTGGGGGAGCGTACTGATGTTCGTCTGCTCGGCGAATGCCAGGGCGAGTTGCGTCGCGATCGGCGGTCGCGGGGGTGTGGATGTTGTCGTGCGCGGAGACGCCGAGTCCGCCCCACGTGATGGGGTGGCCAACGGCGACGTCGGTGCTGCCACCGACGGCGGCCCAGGGACGACGCGTGCCGCGTGCCACGCCGCGCCGATCGGGAATCTCGGAATCCGTACACACGCGACGCGCCATGACGATGCCACTGCTCACCTCGATCGATCGAACACTGCGATGGGGTCCACCTTTCTCCACGGTCACCGAAAACCCGCGCGTCGCGCTGTGAGCACTTCGCGTGTCGCTGCGTTGTCGTCGCAGCGACAGGGGTTCGAGTCGCAAACGCACGGCGCCACTCACGCGACTGGGCCGCGCCTCATGTTGCAGCACAACGCACGCCGCATCGCGTTCGCGCGCGAGTTGAGCGAGTCGCACACCATGCACACGCGACAGCGCTGGTGCGCCATCGATGACAACGAGTGCGAACACACCACTGCGCAGCAAGAGATCGGCGCACCACGCGCTGCGTGTGCCATCGCGCGGACGCACCATTACCAGTCGCTCGCCCAGTCCGGCCCACGGTGCGGCGGCGAGCGTGCGACGCGCATCGATCCACGCCACCCAGCCGCCGGTGTGCAGCACGCGCGATACGACTTGGCGGAGCAGGGCCGTTTTGCCTGAGGCGAGCGCTCCTACAACTTCGGTAATGCGGCCGCGCGGGATGCCACCGCCCAGCGCGGCATCGAGTGGGGCGATACCGGTGGCCCATGGATCTCCCGCAGTTCGCCCCCCGGCCACCACGGCTTCGAGCTGCGTGCGGAGTGACGCGAGCCCGAGGACTGGCTTGAGGGCTGGGGGCTGCGGGAGGGCGAGGGCGAAGGCGGTCATGGGTAGGAATATGATACCGAATAAAAACCGAAGATCGGAGATATGGCTAGGGGGATAAGGCTCAGTTCGGTGGGTGTTAACGGAGCAGGCGACACGCAACATCAGCCAACGGGAACGGTCAACCGCCAAGTCGCGCCACAATTTCCTGGGCCGAGCGGTCGGCTACGAAGAGTTGAGGCGCCAGCGTCGCCAGTTGGCGGCGTGCTGCGACGTCCACTCATGTGCAATGTTCTCGCGATCGTACTCACCACGCTCGCGATGTCGCTTCGGTTGCGCTCTACGAATGCGAGCACGCGCTCAACGTGGCGGTGCAACTGCCCCGAGTCCCAGTTCGATGACAGCGCCGCGACCTCGGCCGCGCTCGCTGGTGCAAACTCCTCAGGGTCTATGCGATCTTGAATGGGTTTGCGGCGTGTTTCAAGGACTCCTTCGGCCGCGCTCTCACACTCCGCGCCTCGCCTTGACAAGCGCACAGTTCAACACGACTGTGCCTCAATGCGTTCCGTCGGCCCGCAGTCCCTCCGCCATGAATACGAATTGTACTTCGATCGCGAGGTCGAATCGTACAAGAACTCGGTCTCCCGCGCGCATCTCTGCGCCATAGCAGACGCTGCGCAGGTCTCGCTCGACGCCGCACCGCAGCTTGGCCTTCACGATTTGCTGCTCGCCGCCGAAGTAAATCAGCACATCGCGCGGCGCCTCTCGATCCCGGACTTTGGAAACTGGAGTCGGCGCCGCCTCAGGCATGCCAACGAGCCCACACGGGCCGAATGCTGGGGCCTTCGCGCCGATACGCCACTCGCACTTGCCATTCACGCGGTGGCGCTCGACGCACATGTTCTCGTGAATGGAGCGCGGGTGGAAAGCTCGGCGCTGTATCTCGCAGCGAACGGTTGCCGGGTTACCGCCGTGGAGCCCGAGCCAGACGTGGTGGAGCGCGTGCTTGTTGCCGCAAACGCGGCGGGGCTGCGCGCGCGAGTTCGCGGTCTCGCGACCGAACTGTGCGACTTCCGGCCAGACGGCCGGCTCACTGCAGTTGTCTTCACGCCGGCCGCGCTTGTGTCATACTCGGAGTTTGATCGTGAAGAGGTTATTGACCGACTTCAAAACGCGACTGAGGGCGGGGGCGTTCATGTGGTGGAGACCATCGTTCCCGGACAGGAAGCCATCGATGAGGATGAACTGCGGGCGTGTTACGCTGCGTGGCACGTTTCATTTGTTCCGGAACCGGGAGCCGCACGAACATTCGTGGCAAGAAAACCACCTTCTTTGAATGCGCAGCGAGCATCGCGCCGCAACGAAAGCCACAACCCACACCGATAACCCACCTGTAAACGGACGCGCGACCGCGACACCCCAACTCGTTGTGAAACACCGCCGCGTGCATTCGTGTACGCGGCGGTGTTTTCGTGACGACTTGACACATGGCATGTGTACACGTAATATGTGTGGATGAAGAACATCACCCTTGCGCTCGACGACGAGACGCTCGCCGCGGGGCGGGCTTATGCCGAACGTCATCACACAACGCTGAATGCGCTCGTGCGCGACCTGCTGGCACGCACGGTTCTCGTTGACCGTTCGGCCGCCGTGGAAGAAATGTTCCGGTTGATGGACCGTTCGCCCGGACACTCGCGTAGCAAGCATTGGAAGCGAGACGAGCTCTATGAGCGCCGGTAAGGTATTTCTCGACACCAACATTCTGATTTACGCGCAGGATCAGGATGCGCCGAAAAAACGCAAACGGAGTCGGGAGCTAATCGCCGCCGTCGCCACGTCCGGTGCGGGCGTGATCTCCACGCAAGTGCTCCAGGAGTTCTATGTGGCCGCAACGCGAAAAATGGGCGTCGCGCCGCTTGCCGCGAAGAGTGTCCTGCGATCGTTCACTGTGTTTGAAGTGGTGCAGATATCGCCCGACCTGATTGAAAAAGCCATCGATCGGTCGGTGCTCAGCCAGATTTCATTTTGGGACGCGCTCATCGTGGCCGCGTCTGCCTCAAGCGGTTGCACCACCATCTACAGTGAAGACTTGAATGCTGGTCAGTTGATTGATGGTGTGCGGATCGACAACCCGTTTGTGTAGGTCACCGGGGGGGCGCGCGCAAACGTGCTATGATGTCGGCGAGGCGTGCGCGGTGGTCGGTGCTGTGCGTCGCAGACTGCTGCGCGCCAAGGCGGCGGAGACGAGCGTCAGGACACCGCCCAGCGCAAGCGCGGCGCCAGGAAAGTAGAACGGCGCCTGAGGGCTCGAAAACCACGCGAACACGTTGGCCATCAAGAGTGGACCGACAATGGACGTGACGCTCATCATGCTGGTGAGCGCCCCTTGCAGTTGGCCCTGCTCGTTTGGTGGCACCTGGCCCGAAATCAGCCCTTGGATGGCAGGCCCCGCGATGCCCCCCATGCAGTAGATCGCCGTGAACGCGAACATCATCCACGTGGACGTGGCGAAGGCGTACAGGAAGAACCCCACGCTATAAAACATCAATCCGAAGTACACACTGCGCTGCTGCCCGAAACGTGGAATCACCGTCCGGATCAACCCGCCCTGCACGATGGCCACGGCCAACCCCACCACAGCCAACGACGCGCCAACGGTGCGTTCGGTCCAGTGGAATTTCTCAATGGTGTAGTACGACCAGTTGCTTTGCACCGCGTGCGCCGCGATTTGCACGAGCACAAGTGACGCGACCAGGCCGAAGATTACGGGATAGCGACGCAGGTTCGCGACGGATCCCACCGGATTCGCTCGCTTCCAGTCGATGGCGCGGCGATGCTCAGGCTTGAGGGATTCGGGCAAGACGAAGAAGCCGAACAGCCAATTGACGAGGGCGAGTGACGCGGCCGCGATGAACGGCACGCGGGCACCATACTGACCAAGCAATCCGCCAGCGAGCGGACCGATAATGAAGCCGAGTC
The DNA here is from genome assembly GCA_031370885.1 of Gemmatimonadaceae bacterium. GTDB lineage: Bacteria > Gemmatimonadota > Gemmatimonadetes > Gemmatimonadales > Gemmatimonadaceae > Gemmatimonas. The sequence goes on along the minus strand of JANMRE010000762.1, from coordinate 1,614 downwards.
CGAATACGGCACCGATCATACCAAAGTTCTGCGCCCGCTTTTCCGGCGGTGAGACATCGGCGATATAGGCCGCTCCCGTCGTGAAGCTCGCTCCCATCATGCCAGCAATCAGTCGGCTGACAAACAGCCACCAGATGGTCGGGGCGAAGGCCATGAACAGGTAGTCGAGACCAAAGCCGAAAAGCGACGCGAGGAGCACGGGCCGGCGTCCGAACCGATCGCTCAACGCACCCATGACCGGGGCACAGAAAAACTGCATGCCCGCGTAGGCGAAGGCCATCCACCCGCCCCAGCGCGCCGCATCGCTTATCGAACCGCCCGTGAGGTGGGTGATGAGCTTCGGCATGACGGGAATGATGATCCCCAGTCCAGCCACGTCGATGAGGAGTGTGACGAGGATGAACCACATCGCGGGGGCGCGGGACGACTTCATGCGGGGACGTCTCTCCGGTTGCGCGCACCGGGCTGCAGCAGGAGCTCCAGTTGCGCGTTCGTATCTGGGGTACTGCGTGCCGTCGCGGCCTCTGGCTCATCGTACCGGCCGGTGCGCCGCGCGAGTCCATGCTTGTGACACAACCGGTCAATATACGCGGCGAGCCCTTCGCGGTACCGCTCACCGGCGTACGCACTGTCCTGATACGTGCGCTCGTAACTCGCCGCCAATGCGGGAAATGACTCGCGAACGAAGGGCAGATAGCGTCGCTTGGACGCGGCACCCAGTCGCAACGCGCAAGCGGCCAAATGCGTGGCACCGGCCTCGGCTACCCGCGCCACCAACGCCGAAAGCGCGGCCGGCTGGTCGGTGATGCCCGGCAATACCGGCATGCAGTTCACACTCACCTCAATACCCGCATCTGCCAGTCGCCGCACAGCGCGCAGTCGCGCCTCGGGTGTCGGCGCGCGTGGCTCGAGTTGGCGCGCGAGTTCGCGATCGAGCGTGGTAATGGTGATGTGCACGCCCAGCTTCCCCCGCTGTGTGAGCCGAGCCAACACATCGACATCCCGCGTGACGAGCGGACTCTTGGTGATGATCGTGATGCGGAGTCCGCGCGTCGCAGTGAGTGCTTCGAGAATCTGGCGGGTCACCCGAAAGCGCCGCTCGGCCGGTTGATACGGATCGGTGGCCGACCCAATCACGATCGACTCCCCGGGTTTCGGCGAACGCGACGTCATGAGTGCCTCGCGCACGCGCTGCGCGGCGTTCTCTTTCACCAGCACCCGTCGCTCGAACGCCAACCACGATGGCATCGACTCCGCGATACGCGCGCCCATCTCGCCAGCGCGCTCAAGGGTCCATTTGTGCGTGTCTCGCGCGTAGCAGTACGGGCATCCAAAAGCGCAACCGACGTACGGATTGATAGACCAGAATCCCATGCCGGTGGCCGAAGGTGGATTGAAGATTCCGCGCACCGGGGCGGCGTGATACGTCAGGTCGGCCTGACGGTCGAGCAGGCGGAACGGCGCGTCGTTGGTGTCGAGCTCGAGGTGGGGGAGCAGGGCGGAGGGCACAAGGAACGATACCGAATAAACACCGACACGGCAACCCAAGCCGGTTGTCGCGAACATAGATGCTGTCAACGGCAGCGCGCGGCCAGTCTCCGCCGCGAGAGCGAG
>JANMRE010000775.1:0-2664 GCA_031370885.1 Gemmatimonadaceae bacterium | reverse complement strand
CACCAGCACCAGTCGGATTCCTTCCGACGGGAGATTCGGCGTGGCGTAGGTGGCGTGATCGATCACCGTGGCGGTGTCGAACACGGTGATATCCGCCGCCATGCCGGGTGCGAGGATGCCGCGATCGACTATTCCGGTGATCGCGGCCGGCAACTCGCTCATTTTCCGCACGGCATCTTCCCAGGTCAGCGTGTGCGTTTCACGCACGTAATGACCGAGGATGCGCGGAAACGTGCCGAAGCCGCGCGGGTGCGCGCGTGTCTCCGTCCAGGCGCCACAATCACAGGCGATTGCGGCGTCAGGATATTGCAGAATCTTTTGCAAATCCCCTTCGGCGCCAAACGACAGAATAGCTGACGGGAATTCCGTTTCGAGCACCTTGACCACGGCCTCGCCGGGCGATTTCGCGCCCTGCTGCTGCATGATGTCGGAAAGCGTCCGACCTGTCTCGTTGAGCATAATGCCGTTTGCGCCATTGAAGCGCGCCGCGATCGCGTTGTCTGACTCGACGACAATGCGCGCGCGGAGCGTCGCGTCGGCGAATCGTTCACGCATCTTCACGATGCCACCGTCCTGCGCCCAGCCGGGAATGATCAGCGCCGCGAGCGCAGTTTGTCCGGCGAGATACGGATACACATCGGCCGCAACCCAGCGACCGGCTGCGGTGGCCGTACGCATCATCTCCAGCACGGCATCGGCGGTTCCCTGCTCGCGCCCCTGCACTTTCATGTGCGTGAACACGGGCACCAGACCGGTGCCTTCACCAATCGCCATCGTCTCTTCCATCCCTTTGCGCGAGCTGTAGCCAAACTCGGGGGCGAGACGATCGTGATTGGGAAAGAACGTGCGCCAGGGTCGCGCCGGATTGAGCACCTGGATGACCTCGGGTACGGTCGCGAAATAGGCCGGCTTGTAGTCCAGCCCTGCCGAAATGCCAAACGCGCCACGCTCAAGGTTGGCGACAATCATGGCGCGCATGCGTGCAACGTCGTCGGGTGTGGGACGCTTGTCCGACGACCCCATCACACTTGCCCACACTGAATTGAAACCGGCGCTGGCGGCGATATTCACCGCAAGGCCGTTCTTCGCGATCCCGTCAAGTTGAGCACCAATGTCGGCCGGTCCGGCTCCGTCGGCGTTGAGCAATTCCGTAGTCACGCCTTGCGTGAGCATGTTTGCGGCGGTGGAGAGCACAGCCGGGACCGCATGACTGTGGATATTGATAAAGCCCGGAGCGACGAACTGTCCGCGCACATCGATGTCGGTGCGGGCGGTGGCTCGTGTGAGGTCTCCAATGCGCGCGATGTGGCCGCGGGTGATGGCCACGTCGGCGCGGTAGCGTGGCGCACCAGTGCCATCAACGACAGTGCCGCCGCGCAAGATGATGTCGTACGAGACGACGGCCTGCGCGGCTGCGGTACTGGCCCACCCGGCGGCGGCGATCAGTCCTGCCGCTGCCAAGCGTGCGACTGCGGCGCGGCGCTGAGAGGAGCGCATCTCCGAATCGATGGCGCGCTTACCGCACCTGAAACGTCAACGTGGCCCACTTCGACTCATAGTCCACCGAGTCGCGCTGGACCCGCGTCATGCTGATGAACTTCACGTACCACGTTCCCGCGACCGACAGCGGAATGCTCGCCACGCCCTCGGCGTTTGATCGCACGCTCTTCTGCTCGATGCCCTTGTCGGCCGCGGTCATCCCGCCGTACTGCACAAATTGGTTGGCGGCCGGCTTGCCATCAACCAGCGTGCGCACGCGCAGCGTGGCGCCTTTGGCGAGTGCGTACGGATTCTCCATTGGCACCAGCTCGGCCGGATAGCCAAACGTCTTTTTGTAGTCGTCGGTGCGCACATCACCCACCTGCAGTATGGCTTTCACGTGCTTGTGGTAGCGCTCGCGCGCCGGCTTTTGCAACTCGCCCGCCTGCTTGCGTGCCGCCAACACATCGGGAATGCCGTCGTCGGCAAGGTAGAGGTTGAAATCGTCGGCAGACTGGTCAATGCGATTCGGCTTCGTGGAGGCACCAATGACGTACGTGCCCGCGTCGCGTGTGTGAATATGAAACGTGCTGGTGTCGCCACGCACCGACCACTCGGTGGTGTCGAGCTTCACGCGCCCACGCGGCGAAACTACACTCGCGTCGGCCAGTCGATTGCGCGCGATGGAGTTCTCACTCTTGGTAAACGTGCCGTTCAATACGCGCACGCGTACCTCCGCATTCACTGGCGCGAAGTACCGGGTGGGCTTGAGGAACATGTCATGCGCGGCAGCCACGGCCACCCACGTGAGCAGCAGTCCGAAGCTGATGACAATGGTGCGGGCCTTGCCACCACGGCGCCGCGATGGTGTGGACAGGTGCGGATGTTCGGACATGGCATGACTCCAGCGATAAGGATGGGAACAGCGGGTTGAATGGTCTGGCAAACGCGCGACTACGGTTGTTTGGGACGGGGTGCGTTTGTGAGCACCGTGTCCGACTGCTGAGGCGTGTTGGACTCCAAATCTGCGGCGGCATCGGCGGCGGCTTCTTTCGCCAATCGCGTCTTGATCTCGCCCATCTGTGTGAGGCCCAGCACCCTGCCCACGCCGGTGGCGTCGATGCCGTACTCGGCGGGCAACACGACGCACACCAGCACGGTTGCGGCCACGACCAAGGCAAGCAT
>JANMRE010000731.1:0-8406 GCA_031370885.1 Gemmatimonadaceae bacterium | reverse complement strand
ATCGGTATCCGGCCCGCTCGTGTACGACAAGGCGTTTTACAACGTGGCGTATCAGCTGGGCCGCCGGAGCAACGACCTGCAGACACTCCTCAATACCGATGCCACCGGACTCCAGGCCTCGGGAGTGGCGGCCGATTCCGTGCGTCGGCTCGTGTCACTGTTGCAGGCGGCAAACGTTCCCACCACGTACGCCGCGTTGCCCGGCAGTCGAATCGGTGATCAGGGATCACTCATTGGCGCGGTCGACGTCACGCCACCGTCGTCCACCAGTGGCCAGGCGTTCAACCTCACATTCAATGGCAGCTGGAATCGTGCCGATCCGGCAACGGGACTCAACACGTCGCTCCCCACCGCCAGCGGCGAGCGCACTGGCTACAACGGTGGTGTACAGGGACGTCAGAGCGCGTACCTCACACTGCGCAGCGTCGGCATTCTCACCGAAACGTCGGTTGGCGTGAACGCCTCGCATAACGATGGAACGCCCTACGTGCAGTTGCCGGGTGGCCGCGTGCGTGTCAACTCGTCGTTTGCCGATGGCACGACAGGTGTGCAGACACTCGCGTTCGGCGGCAACCAGTTGTTGGGTATTTCACAGTCCGCCAGCAGCATCAGTGCGATGAATCAGTTGTCGTGGTTCAGCGCCAACAACAAGCATCGCCTCAAACTCACCAGTGAGTTGCGCCGCGACGGCAACACGCAGGATCAAACCATCAATCGACTGGGCACGTTCTCGTACAATTCGCTGGCCAACCTGCAGGCGGGCGTGCCACTCTCGTACACCCGATCGCTCGTGCCTCGGCGCCGTGACGCCGGCATCGTGGTTGGAGCGCTCTCGCTCGGTGATTCGTATCGTCGCACCAGCACGCTGCAGTTTCAGTACGGTGTTCGTCTTGATGCCAACACCTTTACCGACAGGCCTGCCCGCAACAGCAACGTCGAGCGCTTGCTCGGCGTGCGGAACGATCTGGTGCCGGATGGCGTTTTTGTCAGTCCGCGGCTGGGATTCTCATGGGCGTACGGCACTGCGGAACAGATTGGCGCTTTCGCCGGCGCGTTTCGCGGACCGCGCGCCGTTGTGCGCGGCGGGGTTGGCGTGTTTCAGAACACGCCGCAGGCCACGCTTGTCGGTGGTGCCATCGACAATACCGGCCTGCCGGGCGCGGTGCAGCAACTCGCGTGCACCGGCCCGGCCACGCCGGTCCCCAACTGGAATGCGTACACGAACCTGGGCGCCATTCCCGATCGATGTGCCGACGGCAGTACCGGCACGGTGTTCGCCAACGGCGCGCCAAACGTGTCGCTGTTCGCGAAGAACTATCGCGCCCCGCGGAGCATCCGTTCGAATCTGCAGTGGGGCGGCGCGGTGTTGCACAATCGGCTGTTCGCCACCGTTGATGCCACGTATTCGTACAACACTTATCAGAGCAGCTTCGTTGATCGCAACTTTGCCGGGGTGCAACGGTTCACGCTGACCGATGAAGCAAACCGGCCCGTGTACGTATTGTCCACCAGCATCTTTCCCCTCACCGGCGGCATCGCCAGCGGCGATGCGCGCGTGGTGCCGCAGTTTGCCCGCGTCACCGAGCAGCGGGCCGATCTCAATTCCATGAGTCGGCAGGTGAGTCTGCGCGTGTCGCCGCTGAGCTTCAGCTCTGGGCTGAGCTGGAGTGGCAGCTACACCTATGCAAACGTCCGCGAACAGTTTCGCGGATTCGCCAGCACGGTCGGTGATCCCGCGAAAATCGAGTGGAGTCGCTCCAACTTCGACTCTCGTCACCAGATCACGTACAATCTTGGCTACAACGCGTTCGACCTGATCCGCATCAACTGGTTCGGCACCGTGCGCTCGGGAACGCCGTATACACCGACCGTGGCTGGCGACGTGAACGGCGATGGGTTCAGCAATGACCGCGCGTTCGTATTCAATCCCGCGGCAGCCACAGACCAGGCGGTGGCGGCCGGCATGCGAACCGTGCTCGCAGGCGGGTCGCGCGGTGCACGCCGGTGTCTCGAATTGCAACTGGGGCGTCTGGCCGGCCGCAACAGTTGTCAGGGTCCGTGGACCACAACCACGAATCTCAGCATTTCGCTCAATCCACTCAAGGTGCGCATGCCGCAGCGCGCCACGCTGTCGTTCAACATTTCAAATCCGCTCGGTGCGGCCGACCTGATGCTGCATGGCGAAAACAGGCTCAGAGGGTGGGGACAGGCCGTGTTCGCCGATCCGTCGTTGCTGTATGTGCGGGGCTTTGATCCTGTAACCGGTCGCTACAAGTATGAGGTGAATCAACGGTTCGGCAACACCAACCCCGCGTTCAATACGTTCCGCGTGCCGGTCACCCTCACCATGATGCTGCGCTACGACATCGCCCCAACACGCGAGCGACAGGTGCTCACGCAATCACTCGACCGCGGTCGCCGCACCAGTGGAAACAAGGCCGTCGAAGCGATGGTCAAAGCGCAGTTCAGCAGCGCGGGGATTCCCAATCCACTGGCCACCATTTTGCGCGATCAGGACACACTCAAGCTGTCAGCCACGCAAGCCGATTCACTGGCATCATTGAATCGTCGCTTTGTCGTGCGCATCGATTCCATCTGGGCACCGGTAGCCAAGCGTCTGGCCGCCTTACCCGATCAGTACAGCCACGACGACGCGTACGCGCAGTACAAAGACGCGCGCGAAGCGTCGATCGATTTGCTCATCAGCGTCGCACCCACGGTGAAGGCATTGCTTACCGGGGAACAGCGGCGCAAGTTGCCCGGCTTTGTCGCCAGCGCGCTCGACAAGCGCTACCTCTCGAACATTCGATCCGGTACGGCAGGCGGCGGCGGCGCGTCAATTCCCGGCGGCATGGGCGGCGGCATGGTGTTTACCGGCGGCGGAATCCGGTAGTGCGACACACGACGTACACTGCCTTCGGCAACTTTCCACTGTATTCCACTCTTTTCGGTTCATCCATGCGTTTGTTTCGCTCGGCACTGCTCGTCGCGTGCGCCTCGCCACTGACCGTACGTGCGCAAGACCGACCACCGATTCGCCAACTCGGACCGGTACAGTCACAAAGCACCGACTCGCTCGGCATCATGACCAACGTGCGGGCGTTGCCCGGCGGCCGACTCCTCATCAACGACGTGAGCAGCCGTCGCGTGCTGTTGGTGGACAGCAGCTTTGCCGTGCTGTCCACCGTGGCGGATTCCACCAGCAGCACCGCCAACGCGTATGGCCCCAACAGCGGCAGCCTGATCGCGTTTCGCGGAGACTCCACGCTGTTCGTCGATGCGGCGTCGCTGTCCATGCTGGTGATCGATCCGTTGGGCAAAATCGCGCGGGTCATGTCGGTGCCGCGGACGCAGGACGCCAACATGCTGGTCGCGGGGGGCTTGGGCGCCGGAGCCTTTTACAGCGAGAATCACCTCGTGTATCGCACCGCTCCCCGTTTTCAGATGCGCATGGGGACAGGTGGCACGCCCTCCATGCCGTCGGTGTCCGATACCATGGCCATCGTGCGCGTGCATCTCACCACGCGGGTCATGGATACGGTGGGCTTCGTAAAGATTCCGAAAGTGAACACCAGTTTTGCCAACATCGATGGGAAGTTCAGCGTGGCCATCGAAACGAATCCGTTGCCCATCATCGACGAGTGGGCCGTGACGTCGACAGGGCAAATCGCCATCGTCCGTGGCAAGGACTACCACGTGGATTGGATGGCGCCCAACGGTGTGCACCGCTCGACCACAAAGATGCCGTTCGACTGGAAACGCATGAGTGACGACGACAAGGTGACGTTCCTTGATTCCGTCAAGGTACAGCGCGAACGATTCGCCGCCGCGAACCCTGGACAGGCCAGCCAGTTGGCACAGGCGTTCAGCGCCATTTTCGGCGGAGGTGCCGCCGCGGCGGCGCCAATGATGATGGGTATGGCCGGCGGCGGCGGACCTGGCGCCGGCGGTGGTCGAGGCGGTGGCATTCCGCAGGTCTCCATTCAGATCACTTCGGTATTGCCCAGCGAACTGCCCGACTATCAGCCGCCGTTTTTCGCCACTTCCACCAAGCCTGATGCCGATGGCAATGTGTGGGTCCACACCATCAACACAAAAATGATCGCCGGCGGCGCCGTATACGACGTCATCAACGGCAATGGCGAAGTCATTGATCGCGTGCAGATCCCGGTGGGTCGTACCATCGCCGGTTTCGGCGCTGGTGGCGTGGTTATCCTTTCACGCATCGAGGGCACGGTCACCCGATTCGAGCGCGCGCGCGTCAAATAGCGTAAGACGGCATGCCCACGCTCTGGCCGTCTCCTGCGCTTTCCGATTGGGATTTCGCACTCGCTCGTTACGACGCCACGATCGCTCGACAGGGTGTCACTCGCCTTCCCGATCTCGATCGCTGGTATCAGCACGAACTCCCACTCGCAATCGCCTCCCGCGCCTTGCCGCACATCACGCATGACGAACTGGTGCGGCTCACCGAGTGGAAAATGGCGCGTGGCGTCTGGCGCGCGCCGAATCTGGTGCTGGTGCGTGGGAACGCTACGGCCAAGGTCGTCGAGGTCAGCGCGTCGGCGTTCGCGCTCACGGGGCACCCAACCCAACCCATTGCGATGGTCGCTACGCTGGCTGGCGTCGGCCCGGCTACCGCGTCGGCCGTTGTCGCGGCGCATCGACCAACGCTCTATCCGTTTTTTGACGAACTTGTGGCCGCGCAAATTCCGCTGCTGGGCAAAGTGGAATGGACGATGGCGTACTATGCGAAGTACGCGACGGCCCTCCGCGAGCGGGCGCTGCAGCTCGTTAATGACTGGACACCGGCAATGGTGGAACGCGCACTCTGGGCGCATGTTGGAGGCAAGGCGGGCGCGAAGGCAGTCACTTGATAGCGATGTGAAATGGAGGCGGTATGCACGCTGATGTTCGCAGTCTTGTGTCGGTGTTAATGCTGGCGACGTGTGTCGTGACGGTGTCTGCGCAACCGGTGCGGCAAATTCCGCTCAAGCCAGCGAACGCCACGCTCAACGCCGAATTCGTGGGAATCACGTCGGTGCGCGAGGTGGCCGACGGCCGCGTGATTGTCACCGACGGCCGCGATCAGCAGTTGTACGTGGCGGATTTTCGGGCAAATAGTGCGGTGATACTCGGACGGTAGGGAAGGGGACCTCGAGAGGGCGTTGCTGTATGCGATGTCTGGTGCGGATCGGTTCGGGCATGTGCTCAGTCGGAAAAATAATCCCGCCGACGCGTCCAAACTGGAGTTCACTCGCGCGGATTCCAGTGCGCTGGTACTGGTTGCCCTGTCGACGGGGCCGCCTCGACACCGTCACGCAACTGCGGCAGCGACCACGTCGCGTCGAGTTGCTGCGCGGATCGGATGGCAAGACCCGTGGCCGACAGGTCTCGCCCAGCGAGCCCAATGCGCAGGAGGAGATAGCGCATCTGTTCGGTGACGGATGGATCTCCGTGGTACGTCTCGAGCCGCTGCGACCGCTACCGGTGGATGCGCGCGAAAAAAAGGCGATCGAAACGCGAAGAGCGCAGTCTCGCGAAGAGTTCCGAAAGCTCGCGGTTGGCGCGCGCGAGGACATCATCGGGTTTGGCCCGCGCTCCGTCTACATCGCCTTTAAGGACAACGACGACATTCAGCGCCTCCGCCGCCATCCGTGGCCGTAAAACCCACGAGCGTATCCCAGCGCACGCGCTATAGCGCGTCCCACAGGTCGACCACGGCCACCGCGCGGATGTTCGTGGCCAGCGAATAGCTCCGGTTCCCGGCATGGACCACGTCGAGCCGGTCGAGTTCCAGATCGTCCATGGCATGTCTCATAGATGGGGTCAGTACGGGTGCCGACGAACGCTTGAACTCGAATCCCCGTCGTCGCGCGCCATCGATGACCACGAGATCGAGTTCCGCACTGGCGTGTGTTGCCCAGAAGTAGCACTGCTCTGGCCGATAGCCACCTGAAGCGATTACGGTCTCCAGAAGAAAGCCTTCCCACGACGCACCGACCTTTGGGTGTCGCTCCAGTGCGCGCTGAGTATCGATCTCCAGCAGGTGGTGCAGCAGTCCGGTGTCGCTGATGTACACTTTGGGTGAACGCACCTGACGCTTGGCGATGTTGGCGTGGAATGGTCGCAGGAGGCGAACGACAAAGGTGCCGGCCAGCAGCTCGACATAGTGCCGAACGGTGGAGTCGGCGATGCCAAAGGCGCGCGCCAGTTCTGATGAATTGAGTGTCTGTCCGTGAAGATGGGCAAGCATGGACCAGAATCGCCGCATGGTCGCACCCGGTAGTCGAACCCCGAGCGCCGGCAGATCGCGCTCGAGATACGTGCGCACGAAGTCACGTCGCCAGTCGATGCTGGCCTGTTCGGTTTTCGCCAGAAAGGACCGGGGGAATCCGCCACGCCGCCATCGCCGATCCAGATGCTGGCGACCGACCTCATCGAGCGACAGCGCAGGCAACTCATGAAAGGCGATACGCCCGGCCAGTGACTCACTGCCTTGCCGCAGCAGCGTCGGCGCGGCGCTGCCCAGCACCAGAAATCGCGCCGGCAGCGGCCGCCGATCAGCAAGTACGCGCAGCACCGGAAACAACTCCGGCCGCTGCTGAATCTCATCGAGCACCACCAGCCCTCGCATCGCGCCGAGGGTCAGCATGGGATCATCGAGCAGCGCCAGATCACGCGGATCCTCAAGATCGAGGAACGTGACAACCTTGTCGGAGTTGCGGGCCAGCTCGCGCGCCAGCGTGGTCTTCCCCACCTGACGGGCGCCCAGCAACGCCACCACCGGCGCCTGACGGAGCAGTCGTTGTGTCGTGGCAAGATGCTCAGAACGTTTGATCGTCACCATAGGTATAAACTACCTTGTTTTTTCAGTTTTGGAAACTGGTTTTTCAAGGTACAACGCCACCCCTATGGCACCCGCAGCGACACGAAATCCCACACCCGTGCGCTCCCAAAGTGCATCGCGGTCACACGCGCCCTGCCGTCGCGCGTAAACCACACACTCCCGCCGCCACTGGCAAACGCATCACGATATGTGGCGTTGAGCGTGTCCACCGCGCCCACCCGCGGACTCACCGTGACCGCACCATTCGCCACGGCAACCGTAAACGTCACGCCAATCTCGTCATTGCGATATCGCCCCGCGATCGACGCCAGCTCGGTCACCGTCGGCACCCACACCGACTCCGTCATATACACGAACACCACCGTGTCGCCATCGGCCGTAGGCTGACGCATCGCAGTCGGACGTTCATCGCTGCCCAGCGTAAATCGCACCCGCGACGCACCCATCAGAAACGCGCCGTCACGAAGCGGCCGAAGCACGGCACCGCCCACGCGCTGCAATTGTCCGTTCACGATCTCCAGTTGCATCGCGGTGTTCGTGCGCGTATCGCGATACACACCGCGCAGTCGCACGTTCACACCGGCATCCGCCGACACCGTGTCAGGGGCTGCCGCACGCGCCAACCCCGGCACCATCGCGTCCACCAGCGCGTGCGCGTACGCCGTCGCGGCCGCACCAGCCGCATTGCACATCACCGCGATCGACAGGTTATCCTGATCGGGATAGCGCGCCAGAAACGTGCTGTAACCAGCGGTCGAACCCGAGTGCCCGATTTCGCGCGTGCCGCGGTAACGCGTGACCGTGAGCCCCAGTGCGTACTGAATTTCCATGCCGCTGGTGAGCTTCATCTGCCGGGTGATGGAATCCCCCACCGCGCTGCCCAAAGACTTTTTCGTGAGCGCCTCGTTCCACAACAACCAGTCACCCACCGTGGTCAGCAATCCACCGGCGCCAATGATGTTGTCGAAAGGCATGTCCACATGCCACCCGTCTGCACGCCGAGCATACGCCTGCGCCAGGCCCGGCACCAGTTTCGTGAAATCATCGCGCCACTGCGTATGGGTCATACCCAACGGGGTGAAGATCCGTTCGGCGGTGAAGCGTGCCAGCGACATACCACTCACCCGCTCCACGATCGTGCGCAACAACAAAAAGCCGGAGTTCGTATAGGAGTAAAAATCACCCACCGGATAGTTGAGCGCCTGCTGATGCGTAATCAGCTCGAACACATCGGTGTGCGTGTGAGCCCGCGTGCCACGCGGCCAGCCTTGCCAGTCCACCAGATTGCTCCACTCGCGAAGCCCGCTGGTGTGCGTAAGCAGATTGCGCACCGTGATCGTGCGGCCGTACGTCGGCAATTCGGGCAGATATTTTCTCGCGTCATCCTCCAGTGCCAGCTTGCCGTCCTGCATCAGCAACAACACCGCCGTCGCCGTGAACTGCTTGGCCACCGAACCCGATTCGAGTATCGTCTGCGGTGTGATGGGCCGTTCACCCGCCAAATCAGCCATGCCGTAGCCGCGCGTGAGCAACGTGCGCCCACCCCGGGCCACACC
>JANMRE010000767.1:0-3087 GCA_031370885.1 Gemmatimonadaceae bacterium | reverse complement strand
CAACTGCAGTTGGGGTACTTCAACTGCAGTTGTGGTACCGCAACCGCAGTTGATGTACCCCAACCGCAGTTGCGTTACCCCAACCGCAGTAGACTTACCGCTTTAAACGCCCCCCCCAACGCGACGTACTGCAAAAACGTGGAGCGTTCGCTCCAGATCGCTTCCGACCAGTCATGGGGTCCCGTGGTGCGGTTCGCGGGCGGTCGACCGAACCAACGCGGCGTGCGGGCCTTGTAGTCCAGGTACTCCTGTCCGAAGATCGACTCCAGCACGCCCTCTTCGTAGCGCACGATCAGTGAGTATTCGATGGCGAACACCACGATCGCAATCGGCAGGAACCAGAATACCCCCGATACGGTCGTGAAGCCCATCCACGCGAGGAAATTGCCCACGTAGAGCGGATTGCGGCACCACGCGAAGGCACCGTAGGTCACCAGGCGTTGCACGTCGCGCGACCGTCGGCGGGTGACCGTGCCGGCAGCGGCCACGCCAGCGATGCGCACGAGTTCTCCAAGCGCAACCAGCAGCAACCCTGCCGTCCAGGTGGTGGACGTCTGATGACCCGGCAGGAGCAAGGGGAACGCCAGAAACGGCACCGGTAACCAGCCACGATTCTTGAACAGCACCTGCCCCCAACGCGCGGCGGGTGATTGTTCGGTTTCAGATTTTGTTTCGGACATCAGGTGGCTGCGGCAGGGTGATCGATCGATTCAGTCGTGGTGCGATGTGATGTCGGCAAGAAACTCGGCGAGCGCATGCGTGACCGCTGCTGGACGCTCGATACACGTCACGTGGCCGGCTTCGGGAATGCACTCGAGTCGCGCCCGCGTGGATACCGGCAGCAACGCGATCATCGCGCGCGCGTCGCTCACTGGTGTGAGTACATCTTCTTCACCCACAATGACCAACGTGGGAACGGTAATCGAGCTGATGGTGGCCTGGGAGTCCGGCCGGTCGCGCAACGCCTCCAATGCACCCACAATGCCGGCGACCGATTGCCGTTCGAGCATGGCGCGCATGAACGCGACGACGTCCGGATGACGCGCCTGTGTTGACGCGCCGAGCAATCCCGGCAGTTGTCGCGTCGCGACGGCGTGCGACCCCTGCGACCGTGCGACCGCAATCAGCTCGTCGCGGGATTCGCGCGTGGCCGCCGTGTCGGCCGTCGCGCGAGTGTCGCACAACACCAGCGCACGAATCCGGTCGGCATGACGTCGCCACATGGCCATCGCGACATAGCCGCCCATCGACAGCCCGCACACCACGGCCTGTTCGATTTCAAGCCAGTCCAACAACGAAACGATATCGTCCGCGTACTGGTCCATGGAAAACGGACCGTGGACCGACGATTCACCGAATCCGCGCAAGTCGGGTGTGAGGCACCGCGCGTGTGACGCGAGTGCCACGCGCTGATGTGACCAGAGCGTGCGGTCGAGCGGAAATCCGTGCAGCAACACGATGGGAACGCCACTGCCATCGTCGTCGAAGCCCAGTCGGACCTGCGCCAGCGACGCGATCATGTGTCGTCTTCCGCGAGATCAGCCGGATTCGGTCCGCGATCCGCGCGGCTGAGCGCGTGTTCGGCGGTGACCCGCACACTCGCCGTGAATGCCCGAGCGTCGCCCGTGCGACGGGCGAGTCGCAACAACTCCCGCTCGCGCACATTCTCCCGTTCGGCGAGGATGCGGATCGGCACCAACACGGCCGCGATGAGCGGGACAGCCACCATGAGACCGAGAAAACCGAACACCACCGCCATCAGCGCCTGTCCCACCAAGGTGATGGCTGGAGGCAGGTCCATCTCGCCGCGCATCAGGTACGGGATGAGCAAGTTGTTCTCGAGGAACTGGATCGCCCAATACGCCAGCGCCACCGAGGCGGCTTTTTCCGGCGAATCGATGAACCCCATCACTATCGCCGGCACGGCACTCAGCACAGGTCCGAGATTGGGGATGAATTCCAGCAAGCCCGCAAGGAATCCCAGCGCGAACGGCGCTTTCACGCCGAGTATCAGCAAGACGATGGTGCACACGGTGCCGATTACAACCATCGCGACCAATTGCGTGACCAGCCACTTGCGCAGCACGGTTGCGATCTCGGACAACACGCGCCGCGCGTGCGGCCGCGATTGCGCCGGCATCGCGGCAAGCATCCATCCACGATATACGTCGGGTTCGGCACCGATATAGATCGCGAGAAACACCAGCAGAAAGAACGCGCCAATCAGCGCCAACGTACTGGAAACGAACGAGAACAAATACCCACTCGTTTTCGCCAGCCCGTCGGCAAGCTTCTGCTTGATGGCGTCGCTCGGCCGAGTACTCGCGGCTGGTTTCGCCTGTCGGGGCGGGGTGCTCACTGGTGGCAGCGCGGTCGCCGTCGCCGGTGGCTGTGTCGCCGCCTTGATCAGCGCGCCAACGGCCCCTGTCCGTTGCTTGGAATCGATCCAGTCTTGCAGCTTCGAGACGGCGGCCGGGAACTCCGACTGCAACTCCTTCCCCTGTTCGATCAGCGTTGGCGCCGACAGCGCGAGTCCGCCACCAATGATCCCAATCGTCCCGAAGACGATCAGCGCCGACCCGACACCACGTCGGATCCGGTAGCGTTCGAGGACGTCCACGCCTCTGCCGACCGCCAATCCGAAAAGTGTTGCCAGAAATACCAGGAACACCACCGAGCTGACGGACCACAGCAGTTGGAGTGCAAACCACACGCCGAAGGCAATGAGCGCGGCGCGCCCGACGTCGGCGGTGGACCATTGGTGACGCGCGCGAGGTACGTCCTCAAGCGGTGTATCGATTTGAGTATTTGTCATAGGCGGTGAGGAACACTCCACAAAGGGACCCGGGGCGGCAAGGGGTCCTGCGTCAAGAAGCATTCGAGTCGTCCCCTCGGCGCGCGACCACAGTGTACCTTTCTCCGATCCATGTCCCCACCCCCGACTGCCTCTCTCTATCTCGACACGGCTGAAGCCGTAGACCGCTTTCTGGTTGGCCTGACCGGAGTGAGTGCCATCGCACTCGATACCGAAGGCGCCAGTTTTCACCGATTCGTCGATCGTGTGTACCTGCTCCAACTGTCGACCGA
>JANMRE010000712.1:0-2473 GCA_031370885.1 Gemmatimonadaceae bacterium | reverse complement strand
CGGCGGTGGTCACCGACTTCGGCATTGCGAAGGCGATGCGCGCGTCGCGCACGCACGATGGCGCGGCGTCCGGCGAACTGACGCAGGCGGGAGTGTCACTCGGCACGCCGGCCTACATGTCGCCGGAGCAGGCGCTCGGCGATCCCAATACCGATCATCGGACGGATCTCTATGCGTGGGGCGTGATCGCCTATGAACTGCTCAGCGGTGCGCATATGTTTGCCGACCGCACCACTACCCACGCGCTCATTGCGGCGCACGTGAGTGGCGCGCCGAAAGCGTTGCACGAAGTGAACGCACAGGTGCCACCCGCTCTGAGTACACTGGTCATGCGCACGCTCGAGAAGGACCCCGCGCGTCGCCCGCAGTCCGCTGGTGAGCTGTTGGCCGCGCTGGAGTCGCTCCGCGACCAGCCCTTAGCAGCGCACGCGTCAGCCACCGCGATCACGTCAACCAGTCGCACAATAACCGCCGTTCGCGCCAGCATCGCGGCTGTCGCCGTGTTGGCGGTCGTTGCACTGGCCTGGTACACACGCCGCGGCACGCCGAGCGCCGCCGTGCTGGACCGTTCGGTGATCGTGTTGCCGTTCGAGAACACCTCGCGCGACACGACGCAGGAATACTTCGCCGACGGTCTGACCGATGAGCTCATTGGGCGACTGGCGGCGGCGGGACTGCGGGTGACTGGACGCAACACCGCGTTCGCGTACAAAGGCAAACACCCGACCGCACGCGAAGCGGGCAAGATGGGAGGCGTTGCCACCGTGCTGTCGGGGCAAGTGCGTCGGCTGGGTGAACAGTTTCGCGTGACGGCGGAGCTCGCGAGTACGGCCAACGACTCGGTCATGTGGTCGTACACGAAAGACAGTCGGACGGCCGATGCCTTCGCGCTGCAGCGCGAGCTGGTGGATTCCATCATCGCGCGCTTTCAGATCGCGCCGCGGGCCATCGCTGCCGGTGAGGCGACCGATGCGTCCGTGTCCGCACAGGCGCACGATTACGTGCTCCGCGGCCGGTTCTTCGGCAACCAGTTTACGCAGGCCGCATCGACGGCGGCCGTCGCGATGTATGACAGCGCGCTGGCGCTCGCCCCGCGCTATGTCGATGCGCATCTGGGAAAGGCGACGGTGCTATTGGGGGTCGGCGATGGCTACGAATCGCCGCGGACCGTACTGCCGCGAGTGCACGCGATCCTCGCCACGGTTGCCGGCATCGATAGTTCGCGCGCCGACTACTGGGCATTGCGAGCGTTGCTGAGTGCCAACTGGATTTGGAACTGGCCGACAGTGCGATCCGATGCGGCACGCGCGCGCGCCATCGAGCCCTCGAACCTCGCCGCGTTGTTCGCCGAGGCCCTCGCTCGGGGAGCCGGCGGCGATGGATTCGGTGCCTTGGCGACGCTTGACACGGCGCAACGCAGCGACCCGCTGTCACCATATCCGCAGTGGGTGCGATTCTTCATCTACAGCGTGGCTGGCATGCGCGACTCGACGCAGGCCGTCTGGCAGCGCCTGCCCGACTATATGCGGAACGCTCCCTACGGCGATGTGACTGAAGGGATCGCGATGCTCGCACTCGGTCGAACTACTGACGCCGAACGGGCGTTTCGCGAAGGCGAGGCGGCACTCGGGCATCCATCGCCGCTGCGCGTGGTCGCACTGGCGCGCCTGGGACGTACTGCGGAGGCGCGAGCGCAGTTGCAACGGGTCGAACAGGCGTTCGGTACGCGGTACATCGGACCGGAGTTCATTGCCGCCGCCGCGGCAGAGTTGGGCGACACCACAACGATGTACCGGTGGCTCGACACGGGCCAGCGCGAACACTCCGGGTTTGCAATTTTCCTTCGCTTCTGGAATCACCCCTTCCTGGCGCATAAGCAGGAGCCGCACTTTCAGCGCATTCTGCAGCAGATGGGGCTCAAGCCGGTGACGTTCGGCAACTAAGCCAATTGGAGGATCTGGTTCAGACGCGCGCAGACGCGCGCAAACTGCGCATCGGGCGCCCGCTTTCGCGGATGCGGCTTGGCGCGCCGGAGACGCCAGTCAAATGACTTTGGCTGATGGCAGAGGACGTAGCTGATGCCCGCCTTGGTTCCCGCGGCCTTGCCAATGGCGACCGCAAATGGATTGTCGGCGTTGTAGGCGGCCGTCGTCATCGGCAAGCCGATAACCAATGAGGTCTTCGCGTTGAAGGCGCGCGGCGACAGCACGAGAAACGGATGGACGTCGCGCATCTCACGTCCGACCTGCGGATTGCAGTCGATCCAGATGATGTCCTGGCGCGCTGGCACCCACGTCGCTCGTGATGCTGGAGTGGCGCGCTTCGGCCTTGCTACCACCGTTCGGCACCCACGAGCGGTGCAGCCATCGCTTCAACGCCATGACGCGCCGGATCGAACAGCGCGAGTCGTTCTTCCAGCGTCAGCGGGTCGGCGGCGACAGGAGTGATGACAACCTGCCGCCCCTTGACCGAC
>JANMRE010000709.1:0-2240 GCA_031370885.1 Gemmatimonadaceae bacterium | reverse complement strand
GGTCCGTTCAACGGGGTCGACTGGCTGCTCAAGAACAAGCGTGAACTCATCGACGCCGAGCTGAGTCTCAACGAGGGCGGCTGGGGCGAGTCGGAGAAGGGCGTGCGTATCTCCAACAATCTGCAGGTGAGTGAGAAATATGTTGTCAACTACCGTCTCGAAGTGCGCAACAAGGGCGGGCACAGCTCACTGCCCGTCGCCGACAACGCCATCTATCATCTCGCTGGCGCGCTCGACAAACTCGGCCGGTTCAGTTTCCCGCTCAAGATCAACGATGTCACGCGGGAATATTTCCGCGCGATGTCCACGATCGAGAAGGGCGCGGTGCGCACGGATCTCGCTGCCGTTGTGAAGGGCGATACCGCGGCCATGCGACGCGTTGCGCGCGGTTCAACGTCGTGGAACGCCACGCTGCGCACCACGTGCGTGGCGACAATGCTGGAAGGCGGGCACGCCAAGAATGCGCTGCCGCAGCTCGCCGCCGCCGAGGTGAACTGCCGCGTGCTGCCGGAAGACAAAGCCGAGTTCGTGACGCAGGAGATCACACGCACCATCAACGACACGGCGGTGCATGTGACCATTCAGGGCACACCCGCGCCCGGTCCCGCGTCGCCGATGCGGGACGATGTGCTGAGCGCAGCGCGCACGCTTACTGCAGCCATGTGGCCTGGCGTTATTGCCGTGCCCATGATGGTCATGGGTGCCACGGATGGCCGAGCCACGCGCGCCGCCGGTATTCCGACCTATGGTGTGCAGGGTTTCTTTTACGATCGCGACGACATTCGTTTTCATGGCCGCGACGAGCGCCTCAAGGTCCAGTCGTTCTACGAAGGGCAGACGTTCCTGTACGAGCTCGTAAAGCGGCTGGCCGGTGCAACACCCCTTCCCTCCCCGGAGACACGATGACCAACCAGCGCAGTCGTCGCGAGTTCATGGGGCTGACCGTTGCTGGCGCTGCTGGTGCGCTGTCCCCGTCCTGGTTGAACGCGGCGCGCGTCGCGCTTACGAATAGCCTGGCCGTCGACCCGGATCTCGTCGTCGTGAATGCCAAGGTGTACACGATGGACGCGGGGGTGCCTCGCGCCGAGGCCTTCGCGGTGAGCAACGATCGTTTCGTGGCCATCGGAACGTCGGCCGCCATGAAATCGCTGATCGGCAAACGCACGCAGGTGATTGATGCGAAAGGGATGACCGTTGTGCCGGGCTTCATCGATACGCATAACCATGCCGGCGGCACGACACTGTTGTACGAAGTGCTGGTGGGCAATCCGTTCGAAGTGGAGTTTGTCACCATCCAGAGTATCATCGACAAGCTGCGTGCACGCGCCACGCAAACGCCGGCGGGCACCTGGGTATCGGGCTACTTTCACGACGACACGAAGCTCAAGGACAAGCGACAGGTCACCCGGCGCGACCTGGATCAGGTGAGTGCTGAACATCCGGTGGTGGTGCGCCATCGCGGCGGACACACCGCCTTCTACAACAGCAAGGCGTTCGAGTTGGCCAAGGTTACGAAGGACACGCCCAACCCGCCGGGCGGTACGTTCGACAAGGACGCGAACGGCGAATTGTCCGGTCGCGTGACCGACCGGGCCATGAATCTGCTCAGCGGCGCGGGCCGGCGTCCGCAGTTCTCCGCTGCGGAGAACGACAAACGCGAACGCGATGGCATCGCACACATTTCGAAAGAGTTCGCGCGCTACGGACTTACCACGGTGCACCACGAGGGTGGCGACCTGGCCGCGATCCAGGACGTGCGGGCGCGTGGTGATCTCAAGCACCGTGTGAGCTACGAAGCCAGTGGCAACGTGCTCGAGTCGATGATTGCCAGCGGCATCAAGAGCGGCTTTGGTGACGACTGGATTCGATTTGGCGCCACGTCGGAGCATACGGTGGACGGTTCATTCTCTGAGCGTACCATGGCCATGAGCGTGCCGTACACGGGCACCGATTACAAAGGCAACGTGACTGAAACGCAGCCTACGCTGGACGCGTGGGTAGAGCGGGTGCATCGCGCCGGTATTCAGGTGAACTGTCATGCCAATGGCGATGTGGCCATCGATATGTACCTCTCGGCGTTCGAACGCGCGCAGCAGAAATTTCCGCGTCCGGATGCGCGTCCAAAAATCACCCACTGCACACTCATCACCGACGATTTGGTGCGGCGCATGAAGGTGCTGGATGCGATTCCGTCAATGTTCACCACGTACGCGTACTACAACACCGACAAGTTTCCGTTT
>JANMRE010000676.1:0-5053 GCA_031370885.1 Gemmatimonadaceae bacterium | reverse complement strand
CACGTAGCCGAGGTCTTTCATACCCGCGTCGGTGGTATAAAACGCCGTCGCCGACAGGTCGCGCACCAGATCGAAAAACCGCGCGCCGGCCTGAAATTCGAGTCTCGCCTTGGGCAAAAAGCAGATGTCATCGCAAATCTGCGTTTGCTCGGCATTCGCGAGTCGGGCAAACGTGCGACCAAAACGCTTGGTACTCTCAAGATTGAGCCACGACACGCCACCGCGTACGCGCACCAGATCGCGCGCGTTGCCATCGTATGGCGCGCTCACGTGCTCATTGATGTACGCCGGCACACCCACCGCCGACGCACTGGGCGATTTCGCGTCGGCCGGGATGATCACATCGCACAACGCGGCGAGCGTAACGAGCTCCGACGCGAACAGCTTGCGCGGCCAGTCTTTCTTTGGTCGCAGCAAGTCCGGATCACTGGCCGTACCGCGCGGTCCCGATGAGAGTCTCACCGGTTGCGACGCAGCAGCCGCAGACGCTGCCGCCTGAGTCTGTACCTCAGTCGTCACCATCCCGTCAAGAATCGGCAAACTCGCCACCGCCGCCATCACCTTCAGCGCGTCGCGTCGATTCACTCCATCCGTCGAGACAACGCCCGCCGGCCGGCCGTCTCCCGTCTCCCGTCTCCCGTCTCCCGTCTTCTCCATCACATCTCCCGCTTCGAAATCTGTTCCAGCACATAGTCCGTCGTCCGCCAGGCCATGGCGAGAATCGACAGCGTGGGATTCTTGTCGGCGTTGGACACAAACGGCGCCCCATCGGTGACGAACAGATTCTTCACGTCCCACGACTGACAGTACGGATTGAGCACCGATGTTTTTGGATCGTCACCCATGCGGCACGTCCCCACTTCGTGAATGATCTGTCCGCCCCTCGCAATGGCGCGATTGCCATCGGTCTGCACCGTGCCCTGCACCTTGCCACCCATCGCTTCGATGATCTGGGCGAATGTGGTTTGCATGTGCACAGCCTGCTTCAACTCATGATCCGACCACTTCCAGTGAAAACGCAGCACCGGAATGCCCCACTGATCCACCACATCGGGATCGATGTCACAGTAGCTGTCTTCGTTGGGGATCATCTCGCCACGGCCGTCGAAGTACATGAAGGTGCCGTAGTAGCGTCGCGCCTCTTCCTTGAACTTCTTGCCGTAGGCGCCACCGGTGAACGACTCCAATCCGTTGAAGATGCCGGGCCCCGGCATGCCTCGTCCGCCGCCAAACTCTACGTGGTAGCCACGCGCAAAGCCCAGTTTCCCGCCCAACTGTTCCTTGTACAGCCACCACGGGATGTACATGTGCATGCCCGATGCGCCATCGGTGTTGTGCGCCGGCAAGTTCTCCAGTGCCGGAATTTGTCCACCAATGCCCGCACCCACGGTATCCATGAGGTACTTGCCAACCAGGCCACTGCTGTTTGACAAACCGTTCGGAAACGCCGTGCTCTTGCTGTTGAGCAGAATACGTGCCGTTTCGCATGCGCTCGCCGCCAGCACCACAATGCGCGCCGTCACATGTCGGTCACTGCGCGTACGCTTGTCGATATAGTGCACGCCCGTCGCGCGTCCTTTCGCATCGACGGTGACATCGCGCACCATCGCGTCGGGCACGATATCCACGTTGCCCGTCGCCAGTGCGGGCGGCAGCAACACTGTGGTTGACTGGAAGTTGGCCTTGATGGAGCAGCCGTTGCCGCACGGCGTCGCCCAGAAACAGGCCTGACGGCTCAGCATCGACTCGCGCAGCACCCGCTGCGCCAACTTGTTGTTGGGATGAATTTTCTGCGGCAGCGTATTCGCGTCCTGCCGTTTGGTCATGATGGCCAGATGTGCCGGTATCACCGGAATTCCCATGGGCGTCGCGTGCTTTTTGGCCAATAACTCCACCGCACGAGGCGCCGGTGCCGGCATCAACACACCCGGTGACGAGCGCGGCGTGTTCTCCAGATCGTCGTCGCCGCCGTACACACCCACCAACATCTCGGTCTTGTCGTAGTACGGCGCAAGTTCCTTGTACGTGAGCGGCCAGTCGGCACCAAGTCCATCGCGCGACTTGGGTTTGAAATCGTATTCGCCCATGCGCAGCGAGATGCGGCCCCAGTGATTGGTGCGGCCACCCAGCATGCGGGCGCGCCACCAGCGGAAGTCGGTGCCCGGCGCATTGGTATAGGGTTCGCCCGGCACGTCCCAGCCGCCGTCAACCGTGGCGTCATAGAATCCGAATGGTTTCTCGCGGGTTCCCGATCCACGCAGCGGAGCGTCCCGCGGCAGTTGAAACATTGGCGTCTCGCGCACCGGATCGTACGATCGACCCGCTTCGAGCACGAGCACTTTGAGACCGGCCACCGCCAACTGATACGCGGCCATCCCGCCACCTGCGCCGGAACCCACCACGATCACGTCGTAGCTGGTCTGCGATTTCTGACTGTTGTCGGGCACCCTGAAAGCTCCTTGAGGAATCAATTCCAATGTACGCCCGGTTCAGGCGTCTGGGAGGCGGTACTTCAACTCGTACGAATGCACGCCGTTGGCGATCACCAGCGACATCTCGCCAGTCAGCCCCGCCAGCGCACCCGATCCCGAATCCGGCACCACCGAGATGGTCAATTGCTGTGTGCCGCGATCCATGATGCCGCAGTGATGCAGCACGAATGTGCCCTCGCGCCCGCCAATTGAACCCCGTACCCGTTCGATGGCCACATACACCGCCGATCCCTTCGTTCCGGTCATCGCGCTCAGCATTTCGCCAGTGCTTGTGCCGAGAATATCGCCGGAGAACGTCTTCGCAATCGCCAGCCGACCCAGCGCCGTTTCTTCGGCGGTGCCGTCGGTGGACTGCGGCGTGACTGTAACGACAAATGTGCCATGGGCCGACATGGTGGACTGAGTCATACAATTGGGCCGAAACGGGAAGGCGAACACCACGGTATGAAAGTCATACTATACCCTGAACGCTTCGCCCGCTTCCGCCGTACCTTTCTGCACAGGTCCCCCGTCCTCTCCCGTCCGCCACCGTTCCAGGACTTCGAACGTGACTCGTGTTGCTCTCGCCGGTGCGCTGGCGCTCCTCGCCATCACGGCTCCCATGTCCGCGCAAACCCGCACTGCTAACGCGAAAAAGCCAACTGAAGTGCGACCGGTCTGGCCCGACGAGGGTCCGATCACGTGGGCACCTCGTCCCACAACGCCTGAGATCACCGCCAACGATCTGCGCACCCGTCTCTATCAGTTCGCCGACGATTCCATGATGGGACGTCGAATGGGTGAACCGGGGAACCAAAAAGGAACCGACTATATCGCCCGCGAGTTCAAACGACTCGGTCTCAAGCCCGCCGGCGACAGCGGCACGTATTTTCAGATCATGCCGTATGGACCGCTCGGTTTTGACAGCGCTGCATCGAAGCTGATTGTTGCCGGGAAGCCGCTGTTAGCCACCGCCGACTGGGTCCCGACCGCACCAACCGCGGCCAATGGCTTCGGCAACAAGGTCGATCTCAACAACGTCCCCACGGTTTTTGCTGGTCGCTGGGGCGACACCACGGTCATGCTCGACCCCGCAATACTCGCCGGCAAAGTCGCGGTATTTCTGGCAGCACCGGGAGCGGCCAACGCGGGCGGCGGTCGTGCACCCGCATCGTTCCTGAGCTGTGCCGACGTGCCCAACAAATTCGGTGCTGCCGCCGCTGCCGCCGTGGAAGCCACGCCGGCCGGTGCTCGACGTCCGGCTGCAGGTGCGGGCGGTGGGCTGCGCGATCCACGCGCGCAGCGCGCTGGCGCGGTTGGCGTGCTGATTATCGGCCTCGACGACATGAACGCGGCAGCGCGCAACAGCGCTATCGTCGGGCGACTCGCCATGCAGCCCGTTAGCATCAGCGCGAACAGCGGCACCATGGCCGGAGCCACCATCTCGCAATCGACGGCATCTTCGCTGTTCGGCAAATCGGTGCTGCAGCTTGCCGTTGGAGACGTTGGCCAGACGGTATCCGGCAGCTGGAACTACCAATGGCGCATGTCGTCAGCGCTGTCGCGCAATGTCATTGCCATTCTCCCGGGTTCCGATCCCGCGTTCGCCGCTGAATACGTGTTGGTCGGCGCGCACAACGACCACGTGGGGACCAATGCCGTCGCGGTCGATCACGATTCGCTGCGCGCTGTCAACATGGTGACGCGCAAGCAGGGCAGCAACGATCCTGCGTGCATACCAACGGCCGCACAGCAGCGTCAGATCGACTCACTGATCGCGCGGGCCCGCAGCATTCGCGCTCCACGGCGCGACTCGATCATGAATGGTGCGGATGACGACGGCTCGGGCACGGCAGTGCTGCTCGAGATCGCCGAGCGATTCGCCACGGAAAAGCCGGCACGTTCGATCATCTTCGTGTCGCATCAGGGCGAAGAAGCCGGACTGTTGGGGTCCAGGTGGTTTGTCGACCATCCGACAATCCCGCTTACGTCGATTGTCGCCGCACACAACATGGACATGCTGGGCAAGGGACGCGTCGATCAGGTGAAGTTTGGCGGACCCACCTCGGTGCAGACGCTGGGTTCGCGCCGTCTGTCGCGCGAATTCGGCGACATCATCGACTCGGTCAATGCCGTGCGCAGCGAAACCATGGCGATCGACAAGACCTGGGATGTGACAGCGAATCCGATGAACCGCTTCTGTCGCAGCGATCAGGTGAACTACGTGCTCAAGGACGTACCGGTCACGTACTTCTCGCTCGGATATGCGCTGGACTATCACCAGCCAACCGACGAGCCACAGTACATCGAGTACGATCACAGCGCACGACTGGCGCGATTCATCCACGATGTGATGATGGCCATTGCGCAGCGTCGGGATCGTCCGGCCATCGCGGGAGCCGACCCCGCATATCCCCGGTGCCGCTAATGCCATTGACCGCCCTCCGACCTCGGCGCGACCTCGCGGCGTTGCTGCTCGTCGTGGCAACGACAACCAGCGGCTGTCTGAACGAGAACCTGATCAAGCAGCCGGAACTCACCATCGTTCCCGGCGCGCCACCGGGCTGGAACGGAACCGGCGG
>JANMRE010000607.1:0-2541 GCA_031370885.1 Gemmatimonadaceae bacterium | reverse complement strand
TGGCATTCAGGCCCGCGGACAGGTTGGGCCCATGCGATTCACCACCATCGTCGCGCAACAGAAGGGCAACGTCTCGAAAGACAACGTGTTCACCGTTGGGGAGCGCACACAACAGCAGGTTGAGCGCTCCCTTGAAGACATCCAGATCGAGACGCGGCGATTTTTCTTCACCATCGATCCGCGACAACTGCCGGGCTATCCCAATGTCGATCTGCTCAACCGGCAGCAGATGCAGCAATTGGCGGGCGCGTTGCCGGATTCGATCCGACCGACTCGACTGTACGTGTACCGGCAGTTCATCGGCGCGTCGAATCAGAATCCACGCGGGCCGCAGTTCTCGGTGCGCGGCGCGCGCAATCCAGCGCGCCAGATCTATGAAGTGCTGCGCGAAAACGTGGACTACTATCTGGATCCATCGGGGTTGTGGATCGCGCTCGTGCGTCCGCTGCAAGTGAACAGTGAACGACTGGCCGTAGCATATGAGGTGAACAGCGGCGGTGTCCCTGGTCGAAACGTGAACACGGGCGGCACCCCCGATGTCGAGTTCACCGCCGCGCCGCAATTCGCCAATCTGCTCTGGGAGCCCGAACTGCAACCGTCCCAGTCCGCGTATTTCCTGCGCGAGATCAAGTCGGTGTATCGGCTTGGTGGCGAGGATGTGCAGCGTGAGTCGGTGGGACTCAAGCTTGTGACCGGACTGTCGGGTGATCAGGAGAAGCCGTTCGATGCCTCCCGTGGCGAGACGTATCTGCAGCTCTTCGGACTCTCGCAGGCCACCAATCCCACCGCGTTCGACGTCGAGAATCGCGTGTGGCCGCGCCCCAGCGATCCGAATTATTCCGCCGCCAGCGGTGGACGCGACAAGCTGATTCGCGACTACTTCGTGGTCTTTCCATCGGTGCAACCGTTTGCGCGGGCGGGTCTGGCGCAGCCGCTGGCCAATCCGGCCAACGACACGTTGTATCGGTATCCGAACGAGTACCTCTATTCGGCACAGCGACCGCAGGCGATCTACCGCATGGTGGTGCGGTATCTGTCGGAAGGTGGTGCCGAGCAGTACGGCGTGCGACTGAACAGCCTGCAATTGCGACCCAACTCCGAGCGCGTATCGGTGGACGGCCGGGTGCTGGAGCGCGACGTCGATTACAAGATTGAGTACGAACTCGGAACGATATCCTTCACCCGTGGCGACACCCTCTTTCCGCGTCCGCGACAGGTGACCGTGCGCTACGAGGAGAATCCGCTGTTCGCCTCGGCGCCCATCACGATTCTCGGATTCGCCTCCCAGTTCCCGTTGGAGAATGGACAACTCTCGTTCACGGCCATTTCTCAGCAGCAACGCTCCGGCTACAATCGGCCACCGCTGGGCTTCGAGCCAACCGGCTCCTTCGTGGCCGGTGTGACTGGCAACATGGCGTGGGATGCGACGCTTCTGAACAGCCTGATACGCAAACTGCCGTTCGGTTCGGGTACCACGCGCTCAAGACTGTCGGTCCAGGGCGAGTTCGCGATGAGCAAGCCCCAACCCAATTCCGCCGGGCAAGCGTATGTGGAATCGTTCGAAGCGGATGCGGGCATCGGGATTTCCTTGTCCGAAGCCGCGTGGTACTACAGCTCGCGTCCGGCACTGGGCAGCGTGCTACCGGGGCTGGTCGGTGCGTCAACACTCAATCTCAATCGGGCCGGCACGTTGGCGTTTCAGAACAACGGCGTGGACGGCGTTGGCAACTACGTACAATACAGCATTAACCAGATCGATCCGGCGGTGCGTGACACCGGCGGAGGCATTCGGCCGCCCGAGCAGCTGCTGTGGATGACGTTGTACCCGTTGCACACCGGCGGTGTGTTTGACTACGAACCCGGCACCAACACCCGTCGCTTCGCCTGGACCGTGGGCGACAACTCCATGGTGGGTGCGACGCCCACCGGGCGCCGATGGCGCTCATTGCGCACCGTGCTCAACCCCAGCGGCGCCGATCTATCACGCGTCGAGAACGTGGAATTTTTCGTGCTCGTGCAATCCGAGCAAGCCAAGCTGCGGCGGAATCCGACGCTGGTGTTCGACTTTGGGGAGATCAGTGAAAACAGCGTCGCCTTCGCGCCGGAAACGCTTACCATCAGGGCCCCGCTGCGCGCGGGTCTCCCCAGCGATTCCACGTATCGGGGCAAACGACTGGTCGGATACGATCGTTTCGACTCGGAGCGCGATGCATTTTCGCGCGCGTTCAATGCGGTGGAGAACGACAAGGGACTGGCGGGCGATGTGGCCGACACCCTCGTCATCGTCAATCGCACCAAGTCGCCCGTCGAGACCATCACGGCCAACAAGATCCCGTTGTGCACACAATCCGTGGCCGTGGTGCAGGTACTCGGCGACAGTCGCGCGGTGTGCTCGGTGCGCAACAACCGACTCGACGAGGAGGATATCGATCTCGACGGCCAGCTCAATTTGCCGTCGGCCAGTATTGACAACGAACAGTTTCGACGGTTCGCGGTGGACCTGAGCGACAAGCGCAATTGGACACGCGTGGGGAAGTGTTT
>JANMRE010000485.1:0-3760 GCA_031370885.1 Gemmatimonadaceae bacterium | reverse complement strand
GGTTTCGACAGCCCCGCCGGTTCACTCGGCGTCCCTATATCGCCGCATGCACCAAGCACAGTAGCCAGCGCCCCGAGCACGACAGGGGCGACGGCCTTGAAACGGAAGCCTTTCATTACGCTATCCTCATGGTGGAAAGTGGTCGCACATCGCAATGTGCAGCACAATGCATGCCGACGACTCTACGGTTCAAGTTGTTGGTACGCAAGAGGATAGCAGTCTCTTCTGTACGGCAGTCGTAGTGTTCAGTCTACAAAAGCGTAAAATATTGTCGCATCGTCGCAACACATTCCCCGCTAGCGTGATGAGTCCCGACAATCCCTTACCGATAAATCCCGCCATGGACGACCCGAAGCGACGCACATTTCTCAAGGTCGCCGCCCTGGCAGCCAGCGATGCGGCCTTTGGGGTGACCGCGCAGGCGGCAGGCGCACCAACCCCTCGACGCGCCCCGGTTGTACGCCTTGGAGTCGCCAGCTACTCCCTGCGCAACTTTGCACGGCCACAGGCCATCGCGATGCTGCGCACGCTGCGCACCTCGTACGTCAATATCAAATCCGTACACCTTCCCTACAACGCGAATACGCAGGAGTTCAGGGAGGCGCGCGCGGCATTCGAAGCGGCGGATTTGCAGATCGTTGGCGGCGGAACGATCACGTTCGAGGAAGATACCGACACCAGTGTGAACGCGTATTTCGCCTACGCGCGCAACGCCGGCATGCCGCTCATCGTGGCCACCTGCAATCCCGCCGTGCTGCCGCGCGTTGAGCGCCATGCCATTCGGTACGACATCAAAGTGGCCATTCACAATCACGGCCCGGAAGACAAACACTTCCCCTCTCCCTATGACGTGCTGAGGCAGGTGCGCACCATGGACACCCGCCTGGGACTGTGCATCGACATCGGACACACTGCACGCGCGGGCACCGATGTCGTGGCGGCCATTCGCGACGCGGGCTCGCGGCTGCACGATCTGCACGTGAAAGATCTTCGTGATACGAAGAACGCGGATAGCCAGTGCGTGGTTGGCGAAGGGATCATTCCCATTGCCGACATTATGCGGCAGCTGTCGGCCATGGCGTTCACCGGATGCGCCAACCTTGAATATGAAATTGACGCCTCCGATCCGCTGCCGGGAATGCAGCGGTCGCTCGCCTACCTGCGTGGCCTGCTGGCGGGCATCGACGCCTCGCCACCACGCGACTGACCCCCGTGATACGCCCCGTGTTCCTGCGCTCGTGGTGGCGGCTCGTGGCCGGACTCGCAACCGTTGCCGCGTGTGCACGGGGCCCCGCGCCTGTCGCGCCGGTGCATACGCCGAACCAGGCACTCACCACGTTTCGGCTGCCACCCGGCTATCGTATCGAACTCGTGGCCGCCGAACCGTTGGTGCATGATCCGGTGGCGATAGACTTTGATGCCGATGGACGCATGTATGTCGTGGAAATGAGTGGGTACATGCCTCGCGTGAGCGGCGAAGGAGAGCAGGTACCAAACGGTAAGGTTGTGGTTCTCGAAGATACGGACAACGACGGCCACATGGACCGACGCACCGTGTTTCTGGATAGCTTGATACTGCCCCGCACCGTGGCGGTGCTGGAACACGGAGTGCTCGTGGGCGCACCGCCGTTTCTCTGGCTGCTGCGCGACACCACCGGCGACCTGCGCGCCGACACGCGCATGATCGTGCGCAGCGACTACGGCAGCACCGACGCCAATCCGGAGCATAACGCCAACGCGGCGCTCTGGGGCCAGGACAACTGGCTGCACTCGGCCAACGACACGCAGGAACTGCGTGTGCGCGCCGACGGCGCGTTCGACTCGCGCCGCACGCCGTCGCTCGGGCAGTGGGGAGTATCCAGCGATGAGTATGGTCGGCTCTATCGCAACAGCAATGAAGACCCGCTGCGCACCGATCTCATTCCCGCGCACTACGCCACGAACAACGGTTCCACATCGCCGCTGCAAGGCGTGTACTCGGCGCTGACGGCCAACGTCGCCGTGTGGCCTTCGCGCAGAACTCCGGCCGTGAATCGCGGTTATCGCGAGACAACGCTGCGGGCGGACAGCACACTGGCCCACTACACGGCGGCAGGGAGTCCCACGGCATACGTGGGTGATCGATACCCGGCAGCGATGAGACAGAGCGTGTTCGTGACGGAATCTGCCGGAAATCTTGTCGGGCAGTTCACTGTAACCGACTCCAACGGCGCCCCATCGTCTGCACGGCGCACGCAGGACAGTGCGGATTTTCTCACCTCGACGGATGAACGCTTTCGACCGGTGAATCTCGCCAACGCGCCCGATGGTACGCTCTACGTTGTGGACATGTACCGTGGCATCATCCAGCATCGCACCTACATCACCGACTATCTGGAAGAAAAGATCCGCGAGCGCGCGCTGGAACAACCCGTGGGGTTCGGACGCATTTATCGCGTGGAGTACGAACGCACCGGGCGTGGTGCACCGCCCAATCTGTCGGCCATGTCGTCCGCTCAACTGGTTGCCACTCTCGCTCACGCCAACGGATGGTGGCGTATCACGTCGCAACGACTGCTCGTGGAGCGACATGACACCGTGGCAGCACCCGGGTTGCGCGCGTTGCTGCACCACGCCGACGACCGTGTGCGATTGCACGCGCTGTGGACGCTTGACGGACTGGGCGCAGTGAACGTCGCCACGGTGATTGCCGCCTTCACGGATGCGTCACCACACGTGCGCACCGCGGCGGTACGCATTGCCGAACCGTGGATCGCACAAGGCGAACCGACCGTGCGCCGGGCGGTGGTCGCGTTGATCGCCGATTCGGCGGTATCGGTGCGTCGACAGTTGGCCGCATCGCTCATGGTATTTCCACCGGCGCCTCGAATTGTCGCCGTGGCCGCCATGCTGGACACTGGCGTGACCGACGCGGTGAGCGCGGAACTCGTGGCGCGCGCGGCCGACTCGCACGCACCAGCGTTGCTGGCACGGGTGATGGCGCGCATCGCAACCGTTCGCCGCGGCGACAGTGTCGCCGTGGACGCGCTGGCGGCGTCAATTGGTCGAGCACCGAGGGGGGCGAACGTGGAAGGTCTGCTGGCGTGGGTTGGTGATGCTGCGCGGCCGCGGTCGCAGCGCCTTGCACTCATGGCCGGGCTTACGCGCGGCGCAGCGAAGTCGCGTCTCCCCATGGAAATCGCCGCGCGACCTGCCGCACTCCTGACACTCGCGCGTGGACGCGACACGGTGCTCGCGGCAACCGCCAGTGGTCTCGAACGGCGTTTGCATTGGGCGGGCAAGTCGATGCCGAAGACCAATCCAGTTCGGGCGCTCACCGCTTCCGAAGCGACTCGCATTGCAGCCGGGCGCGACGACTACACCAAGACGTGCGCATCGTGTCACCAACTCAACGGGGCGGGATTGGCCAATGTGGCGACAAGTCTGGTTGGATCGGCGTATGTGAACGGCGCGCCTCCCAAACTCATTCGCATTGTGCTGCAGGGGAAGGAAGGGACCATGCTGATGCCACCGGTTGGCGCCACCATGAGCGATGAGCGAATCGCATCGGTCCTGTCGTTCATGCGCCGTGCGTGGGGGAACAGTGCCGAACCGATTGACGCGGCCGCCGTGAAGGAAGTTCGCGGTGCCACGACCGGACGACGGCGCGCGTGGACGGCCGAGGAGTTGGCGCGTGTGAGATAGTCATTGCCGGTGTGCGCGACGTGCCGCATACTCTCGACATCCCAACCCTTCCCTTCGATCCGCTCCAAAATGAACC
>JANMRE010000463.1:0-1147 GCA_031370885.1 Gemmatimonadaceae bacterium | reverse complement strand
TTTCTGCGCTTGCCGTACGACGGCCTTCGTTGTCCGAGCGATCCTCGAGGTGCTGCTCAGCCTTCTGTTCGCGCTCTCGGGTGGGACGCGAGGGTCCCGGCGCACTTGGGTGGGTACGAAAGAGCGGACGGCGCCAACTATACCAACGACGTCGACGTCCTGCGTGCTGCGTCAAGGAATTTCACGCGCTCGCCGCTCCCGATTCAGTCAAGTCGATTCGCGCATCGGTCTGCCGCCGTTACGCGGCGCGCGGTGGTGCCTCCTGCGTTCGTGTTCGAAGCTGCTGCGCATCGTACGACACGCCGTCCCGCCACATCGCATACAGGATCCCCGCCAGTCGGCGCGCGAGCGCGACCACGGCGATCCGTTTGCCGCGTCGCTGCGCGATCTGTAGGGTCCACGCCCGCAACGCGGCGGTCTCCGCGGACTTCGAGCGCAGGATCTGCCACGCCGCTTCGACCAGCAACCAGCGCATGCGCCCGTTGCCCGCTTTCGTGATGTGCCCGAGCTGCCGTTTCTCGCCCGAACTCCGCTCGCTCGGCACGAGGCCGAGGTACGCCTCGAGTTCATGCGCCGAGCGAAACCGCGTGATGTCGTCAATCGTGGCCACGAACGCGCTGGCCGTCACCGGCCCCACGCCGGGCGCCGTCGTGAGGCGCATCGCGATCGGATCCTCTTTCACGAAGGCCGCGATGCGCGCATCGGCCACGCCGATCTGCGCATTCAGCGGCGCGAACACCGCGAACAGCGGGGAGAGTTCCGTGGTCAAGGTCGGTGAGAGATCCAACTCGGTAATCCGCGTTGGCACCCACGCACTCGAGCTGGTCGGCACCCGTAATCCGTCGCGCCTCGGAGAGGCGATACGCGGGGCGCCAGGCGCCCGTCTCGCAGGCGTCCATCAACGTCCGTGCATCGCGTTTGTCGGTCTTCGTGCGGCGCGAGCGATGGCGTACATCGGGGCATAATTCGGGTCCGCGACGATCACCTCGTGCCCAAGCGATTCCAGGTGGCGGGCTACCCACTCACTCTCCGTGCTTGCCTCGAGCAGAATGCGGGCGCGCGGCCGCGCACCGAGCGCCGCAGTGAACCGCTCCCCACTGGTCGTGATCCGGCGGTCGGTGATGGACCCGTCGTCCGCTTTGATGGA
>JANMRE010000461.1:0-12848 GCA_031370885.1 Gemmatimonadaceae bacterium | reverse complement strand
ACCGAGTTGGTGGCGGCGGAAGAAGAACCGGCGCCGCACGGGGTGCAAACGCGGGAAAACCGTCCCGATGCCGCAGGCGATGCCACGCGGTCGCCAACATCTGACGTGCCCTCGGAAGCACAACCAATGCTCAAGGAGCTGAGCGAGTTACCGCCGCGCGGTATCGCCCTCACGCCGTCCTGGCTCGACGCGGTGGACGATTGACCGGGCGAACGCCGGAATCGTATCCACAGCTCCAGTACACACAGGAGCACCAACGGGTGGGCCTCGCGCATCCCGCGCTGGGACTGCATGCCCGCGAGCAGATCGAAGCGTGTGCGCAGGCGATTCGCGCACGCAGCGCTACGTCGGCACAAGTGGCCATCGTGCTCGGCACGGGGTTGGGCGCGCTGGCTGACGAAATTGCGGTCGAGCAGACCATTGACTATCGCGACCTGCCAAACTTTCCGTTGTCCACCGTCGAGTCGCATAGCGGGCGGCTGCTGTGCGGTACGCTGAGCGGGAAGTCGGTTATCGCCATGCAGGGACGCTTTCACCGCTACGAAGGCTACTCACTGCAACAGGTCACGTTCCCGATTCGCGTGCTGCGCGCGCTCGGTGCGGAAACCCTGATTGTGAGCAACGCCTGTGGCGGCATGCATCCGCTCTGGGCACCGG
Organism: Gemmatimonadaceae bacterium; assembly: GCA_031370885.1. Classification (GTDB taxonomy): domain Bacteria; phylum Gemmatimonadota; class Gemmatimonadetes; order Gemmatimonadales; family Gemmatimonadaceae; genus Gemmatimonas. Next base: position 12,191 of record JANMRE010000461.1, on the reverse strand, counting down.
GCGATCTGATGCTGATCGCCGACCATCTCAATCTGCTGGGTGACAATCCGCTGATCGGTCCAAACGATGAGGCCATGGGACCGCGCTTTCCAGACATGTCCGAACCGTACGACATCGGCCTGCGTCAGATCGCGCGCGAGATTGCCGCCGCCAACGGGATCACGCTGCGGGAAGGGGTCTACGCCGCTGTGCAAGGACCCAGTCTCGAAACGCGAGCCGAATATCGATTCCTGCGCAGTGTGGGCGCTGATGTGGTTGGCATGTCCACCGTGCCGGAGGTTATCGTGGCGCGACACGGCGGCATGCGGGTGCTGGGATTGTCGATCATTACCGATCAGTGCCTTCCCGACGCGCTGGAGCCGGCAATCGTGGCCCGCATTATCGACGTGGCGCGCGCCGCCGAACCGCACTTGACTGCGGTCGTCAAGGGCGTCATCGCACGCCTCTGAGCGCAGCGGCCCGTTCCGTATTTCTCTCTGTCGGTATTCGACTGTTCATACGATTCCCCCAGCCATGACCGCACCGCAGTACCCCCTGTTGCCCGACGGTGGTGCCGACGCCTTCGAGCAGGACCTGCTCGCCCGTTGGGACGCCGAGAAGTTGTTCGAGCAAACCCAGGCGGCACGCGTCGGCGCGCCGTCGTACGTGTTTTTTGAGGGACCACCCACCGCGAACGGACGGCCCGGTATCCATCATGTGTTCGCGCGCACGGTGAAGGATCTGTTCTGTCGGCATCGCGCCATGCAAGGACATTTTGTGCCGCGCAAGGCGGGCTGGGACACGCATGGCCTGCCCGTCGAAATCGAAGTCGAGAAAGAATTGCAGCGCGAGGCAGCGGAACGCGACGGCGACGGCGGGTCGCCCTCGGCGACCCTGGGTGGGAAACAGCTCATCGAGCAGTACGGCGTCGCAGAATTCAATCGTCGCTGCCGCGAGAGTGTGTGGAAGTATCGCGGCGAATGGGAGAAGCTTTCACAGCGCACTGCCTACTGGCTGGACTACAGCGATCCGTATGTCACGTACACGAACAACTACGTGGAGAGCGTGTGGTGGGCCTTGCGTACCCTGCACGACAAAGGGCTGCTGTTCCGCGGTCACAAGATCCTGCCATACTGCGCGCGGTGCGGCACCTCGCTGTCCAGCCACGAGGTGGCGCAGGGCTACGAAGATGTCGAGGATCCCAGTGTGTACGTCGCGCTCGATTTGCTCGACGCCAACGGCCACGCCACGCCGGGCGCGCGTCGACGGATTCTGGTGTGGACCACCACGCCTTGGACGCTGGTGTCCAATACGGCGCTCGCGGTGCATCCGGAGTTGCACTACGCGGAGTTGCGCAAGAAGAGTGGTGTCGACTGGACGATTGTACTCGCGGAGTCTCGCGTGCCGGCGGTACTCGGCACCGATTGGACGGATCGATGGGAGGTGGTGGCCACGCATCGCGGTGCGGAACTGACCGGACTGCGCTATCGTCGACCGCTGGACTGGGTGCCATATCCGGAGGAAGGGCACCACGAAATCATTGTCGCCGAAGACTTCGTGTCGGCCAATGACGGCACGGGTGTGGTGCACATGTCGCCCGCGTTTGGCGCCGACGACTACGCCGCCGGACAGCGTCATGGACTGGCGTTCGTGCATCCGGTAACGGCGCGCGGAGAGTTCGCAGCCGATGTTCCTGAAGTGGGCGGCGTGTTCGTCAAGCAGGCCGACGCGCACATCATTGACGTGCTGCGTGCGCGTGATGTGTTGTGGAAGGCGTCTACCGTGACGCACTCGTATCCACACTGCTGGCGCTGCGGCACGCCGCTGTTGTACTACGCGCGGGGGTCGTGGTTTGTGCGCACCACGGCGGTAAAGGACGATCTGCTGGCGCGCAATGCGTCGGTGAATTGGAATCCCGCCGAGATGGGGAGTGGTCGCTTTGGCGAGTGGCTGTCCAACAACGTAGACTGGGCCATTTCGCGAGATCGGTACTGGGGCACGCCCCTGCCGGTCTGGATCAATGATGAAGATCCCGCCGAAGTGGACGTGCTGGGCAGCTACGCCGAGCTCGCGGAACGCACGGGCGCGCCGTTGCCGGCGGACTTCGATCCGCACAAGCCCTATATCGACGCGTACACGTGGCCCTCGCCAACCGGTACGGGCACCATGCGCCGCGTACCGGAAGTCATTGACGCGTGGTTCGACTCGGGCGCGATGCCCTTTGCGCAGTGGCACTTTCCGTTTGAGAATCACGACATGGTGGCGGCGCAGTATCCGGCCGACTACATCGCCGAGGGTGTCGATCAAACGCGCGGTTGGTTTTACTCGCTGCTGGCAATCGCGACGGGATTGGGTGATGCGCTGCCCAACAATCACGCGGGCACGGCCGCCCCGTATCGGAATGTCGTGGTGAACGACCTCGTGCTGGATGCTGCGGGCCAGAAGATGTCCAAGAGCAAGGGCAATGTGGTCAACCCGTGGGAGGTGTTGTCGCGCCATGGCGCCGATGCGGTGCGACTGTTTCTGGTGCACTCCAGTCAGGTGTGGGTGCCGCGGCGATTTGACGAGAATGCCATTCGCGAGACCGCCGGACGGTTCCTGCTCACGTTGCGCAACGTGTACAACGGGATCTTTGCGCAGTATGCGAACTTTGGCTGGACGCCCGGCGATGGCGATCCGGCGGTTGCGGATCGACCGTTGCTCGACCGCTGGATTCTGTCACGACTGGTGCGCGTGGAAGCCGACGTCGATCGCCACCTTACGGCGTACGACGCCACGTTGGCGGCGCGGCGCATCGTGGAGTTTGTGGACGACGACGTGTCGAAGTGGTATGTGCGACTGTCGCGCAACCGCTTTTACGGCGTGACCAGCAACGACAATCGCGCCGCGTTCGCAACCCTGCATGAAGTGCTGATGGTGACGTGCCGACTGTTGGCGCCGTTCGCACCGTTCATGACCGACGCCGTGCACCGGGCGCTCACCGGCACGTCGGTGCATCTGGCGCCATTCGTGCGCGAAGGTGCGCGCACGGCGGCGATGCTCGACGACACACTGGAAGCCTCGATGCAGGACATCCGGAAGTTGGTAACGCTTGCGCACGCCGCCCGCGACGCGGCCAACGTGAAAGTGCGTCAGCCGCTTCCCTCTATGCAGTGTGTGGTGCCGGGCGACCCAACCGGCGCGGCGGCGCTGTCCGCGTTGCTGGCGGCCGAGCTGAACGTGAAGCGGGTGGAGTTTGTCAGCTCCACCGACGCCCTCGTGGCACTTGAGGCCAAAGCCAATTTCCGCTCGTTGGGGAAGAAATTTGGCAAGGAGACTCCTCAGGTGGCCGAGGCCGTCACGAGACTGCCGGTCGACTACCTTCGATCGCTGGCCGGCGGAAACTCGGTCACGATTACCGTTTTGGGGGTGGAGCGCTTGATCGAACCGGACGACGTCGCCATCATCCGGCGCGCGTCGGGCGCGGCAGTGGTTCAGGAAGACGCCGGCTACGGCGTTGCGCTTGATCCCACCGTGACGCCCGAACTTCGTGCCGAAGGATTGGCACGCGAGATCATCAGCCGGGTACAGCGGCTGCGCAAGGAAGCCCGACTCGATGTCAGCGACCGGATTGTGCTGGCCGTAGCCGGTGATGAAGAACTGAACGGGGCGCTCACGGCGCATCGCGATCGTATTGCTGACGAGGTGCTCGCCGTGAGCGTGCTGATCGGAGTTGAAGCGGGGACGCCGTTCGGCAACATGACGAATGGTGATACGTGGACCGCGACACAGGTGGTGGACGTTGAAGGACGTCCCGTGCCGCTCGCGCTCAGAAAGGAAAGGGTGTGATGACCGGGTCCGACGAGGTCGTGAAAGACGTCAAAAAGGTGAAGGTGAAGCCGATGCCCAAGAAGCAGCTGGCGCACTTCGAGAAACGACTGCTCGAAGAGCGCAAGCGGGTCATCAAGGAACTCGGCCATCACGGCGACACCTTTGGTCCCAATGGCGAGGCCGACGGCGACACGAGCGCGTATTCCTTCCATATGGCCGATCAGGGCACGGATGCCATGGAACGCGAGAAGGCATTCTTGTTCGCGTCGCAGGAGGGACGTTTCCTCTGGCATATCGACCAGGCCTTGCGTCGACTCTACAAGTCGCCCGAAGCATTCGGCAAGTGTCACCAATGCGGCAACGACGTGGCCTTTGAGCGACTCGATGCGCTGCCTCACGCGCGCTTTTGCATCGCTTGCAAGCAGCGTGAGGAAGACGCGAAGAAGTCATGACATGAAGGCGTTTCTTTCCTGGCCTGTGCTCATTTGCGTCGTGTTGCTCGATCGGGTGACGAAGATGCTGGCGGAGTCACGGTTGCCGCCCAACGGATTTCCCGAGCCGGTCATTGGCGACGCCCTGCGCTTTGCGCTGGTCTACAATCCCGGTGCGGCGTTTGGTCTGTATCTCGGTGCGTGGTCGCGTTGGATATTCATGGCGCTCACCGTGGGCGCGCTCACGATCCTGTGGCGTCTGTATCAGCAGACGCCGCTCACCAATCGGGTGCGGGCGCTGGCGATCGCCCTGGTCGCATCGGGTGCGGTGGGCAACCTCATCGACCGTCTCAGGTCAGACCTTGGGGTGGTGGACTTCATCGATGTGGGGATCGGCGTGCATCGGTGGCCGACGTTTAATGTCGCGGATATGGCGGTCAGCGGCGGAGCGTGCCTGCTGGCGTGGGTGCTGTGGGGTGAAGAGCGGCGGGAAGCAGCGACCACGGCGACGTCAACGTCCGAGGTGACGTTGCCTGGGCCGGTGGACGCGCCATGAGTACGGAGCGGTCATCACAATCGGTACCGCAACGGTCGCGATCGGCGGTGCGCACCTGGCCGTTCTGGTTGATAGTGGCCACCGTGACCGCCATCGACTTCGGGACCAAGGCGCTTGCGGTTCAGGCGCTCTCACCGCGCCACATGCCGCATCGCGTATTCGGCGATGTGGTGCGCTTCACGCTGGCGTACAATCCCGGAGCAGCCTTCGGCATGCATCTGGGCCCTGCGTCGCGGTGGATTTTTGCAGGACTCAGTCTCGTCATCATTGTCGTGCTGATGCGCGCCACGGCCGATCTAACGCGGATGTCACGTTTGGCCGCTATCGGCGTGCCGATCGTGATCGGGGGAGCCATCGGCAACCTGCTTGATCGCATATTCCAACGAGACGGCGTGGTCGATTTCATCGACATCGGCGTCGGAAACGTCCGCTTCTGGACATTCAACGGTGCCGATTCGGCGGTGACCATCGGCGCGATCTGCCTTGTGCTCGCACTCTGGCAGCAGGAAAAGGATCAATTGGCCACCGAACGTGAGCAGGTCCGCTCCGGCGCGGGCGCCAAGGCACAGGACACGCAGGCGACACGCCAGACGCGCCTGTGACGTCGGCCGAGGTTGGCCGGAAGGTGGCAACGACGCGCACGTTTGTCATAGCCGACAACGCGCTCGAACGACTCGATGTGTTGGTGGCGCGCGCGTGCGAGTTGTCGCGCACGCAAGCGGCGACGCTGATTGCCAATGGCCATGTGACGGTGAATGAAAAGGCCGAGCGGGCGTCGTATCGAGGTGAACCCGACGACCGGGTGTCGGTCACGATCCCTCCGCCAGCGGGACGCGACATTCTCCCGGAAGCGATTCCCCTCTCGATCGCGTATGAGGATGACGATCTGGTGGTCGTGGATAAGGCCGCCGGCATGGTCGTGCACCCGGCGCCGGGAAATTGGACCGGCACGCTTGTCAACGCCCTGATGGCCCGTGGTGAGCCGCTGGCCGATGGCGGCGCAGCCGATCGAGCGGGGCTGGTCCACCGCCTCGATAAAGACACATCGGGGTTGCTGCTTGTTGCGAAAACCGAAATCGCACACCGAAGTCTCAGCGCTGCGCTCGCTGCCCGACGGGTCACGCGCCGCTATGCCGCGCTCACCTGGGGGCACTTGACGGCCGACTCCATCACGGTCGACAAACCCATTGCGCGCGACCCTCGCGACCGAACGCGTATGGCAATCGTCCATGATGGGAGGGCAGCGAAAACCTTGTTCGCGAGGCTCGCCCGATTTGACTCGGTTGATCTGCTGCGCGCGCACCTGCACACCGGACGCACGCACCAGATTCGCATCCACCTCGCGTCCATTGGCCATCCGGTGGTTGGTGACGATACGTATGGCGGCGGCGGCGGTCGGCGTCTCGCGGCGCTGCCGTCGAAGCGGCACTTCCTGCATGCGGCGTGGTTGCGCTTCCGGCACCCGGTGTCCGGGCTGTTGATCGACCTGCGTTCGCCGTTGCCATCCGATCTCAAAAAATCGCTGGCGGCGCTGAGCGGAATGCCTGAACTCGCGTCCCACTCTGATCCACTCGATGAACTCGGATTCTTCCAGACCACCGATGGTGACGCCGTCAGCGAAACCGGCGGCGACCGTTCTTCCGAACCGGCCGAGCCCGACGCATCCTGACGCCCGGCTGGATGATGCCGATGACGATCGGCGTTCGCACGTGTTGGTGGTCCGCGCTGGCGAGCGCCAGTATGCGATTCCGGTCACGCAGGTACGAGAGGTATTTCGCGCCGAGCGCGTTACGCACGTGCCGGGCGCCCCGGCGCTCGTTCGCGGGATCGTAAACGTGCGGGGCGCGGTCGTTACGGTGCTGGACCTTGCCGAGCTGCTCGGAGCCGGACGTGCCGTTACATCGACGTCGATCGTCCTCCTCGAACACGGATCACGCCTGATCGGGCTGGCCGTGGACGCGGTGTGTGATGTGCGCGTGCAGCAGGCCACTCCGGCGGACGATGCCGGAGAGGCTGAGCGCGCACTCGTTGCTCCGCTCGACGCGGTCGCGCTCTGCGCGCCGCATCTGCTCTCTTCCGAGGAGATGGGACGGTGAGCCGGACTGTGCTGATCTGTGACGACGCGATCTTCATGCGGACGATGGTGGGCGACATCCTCCAGCAGGCGGGCTTCGAGATCGTTGGGGAAGCGGAGACGGGCGTTCAGGCGGTGGAGCAGTACCGCCTCCTGCGACCCGATCTGGTAACCATGGACATCGTGATGCCCGATATGGGAGGCATCGATGCGGTACGCGAGATCACGAAGCACGATCCGCTGGCGCGGATCCTCATGTGCAGCGCGATGGGACAACAAGCGCTCGTGGTTGAAGCAATTCAGGCGGGAGCGAAGGACTTCGTCGTGAAGCCATTCCAGCCCAGCCGCGTGCTCGAAGCGGTCAACCGGGTGCTCGCGGCGTAAGCCGCGTGCACGCGGTTGGCCGGTCGATCATGGACCAGGCCCGTTACGCCGAACTGTTTCGCGCCGAGGCGCGCGAACACCTCGCCGAACTGGATACGGCGTTGCTTGCCTTCGAGCAACACGCCGATCCGGCGCACGTCGCAACGTTGTTTCGCAATACGCACACCCTCAAGGGGATGGCGGCGGCAATGGGTTATCACGCCGTCGAGCAGGTATCGCACGCGCTGGAATCACTGCTGGATAGTTTGCGCACCGGAAACGCGTCGCCCAATGCGGATCTTGTCGCGCTGCTCTACGACGGCACCGACGCGCTCCGGTCCACCGTGGATGACGCGGTCGCTGGTCGCGGCAATGCGGTGCCAGCCGCACTGACACCGCTGTTGCAGCGACTGGGCGCACACGTCGAATCTGCGTCACGATCGCCCTCGCGTCATCAAAACGCTGGCGGCGAGCGGTCTGCTGCGGTCGCCGCCGACCCGCCGTTCATCCAAAGCCCGGCGGCTCGTCCGATGGACGCGTCGATCCGCGCCGACTACACCATTGCCGTGCACCTCGCGGCGGATTGTCCGCTCAAGGGCGTGCGCGCCCTGTTGGTGCGGACGCGTCTGGAAGCACTCGGTACGGTGCTGAGCGTGGACCCGCTGCCATCGGCGTGGCATCTCGACAGCTTCGACGGCGTGTTCACCGTGTCGTTGCAAACGGTTGCCACGGCGGATGCGATCGAACACGCAGCACGCGCCGCTGGCGATGTGGACCGGGTGACGGTGAACGCCATTGTTGTGCGGTCCCGCCGCGAGGACTCCGGCGAGGGACTGCGCACCGTCCGCGTGGATCGTCGGCGACTGGACACGCTCCTGGAGCTGGTAGGAGAACTGGGAATCACCCGCGACCGCCTGCTGCGACTGGTCGAAGACAGCGACCAGAGTTCAACACGGGCCCTCACGCGTGTTGCGCACGAAACGGCGCGCCTGATTGGCGCGCTGCAGGACGAAGTGACGCAGGCCCGTATGGTACCGGTTGGACAGGTGTTTGATCGATTCCCTCGGCTGGTGCGCGACATCTCGCGTGAGCTTGGGAAGGACGTGCATTTCGTGACCGAGGGGCGCGATATCGAACTCGATCGATCGTTGTTGGACGCAATCGGCGATCCGATCGTCCATCTGCTCCGCAACGCGCTCGATCACGGCATCGAAGATGCCGCAACGCGTCGGCGATGCGGGAAGCCGTCCACCGGTCGACTGACACTCCGCGCGGTGCGCGATCGCGCGACGGTAATCCTGCAGGTCGAAGACGACGGACGGGGGATCGATCGGCAGGTGATTCTGCGGCGTGCGCAGCAGCAGGGAATTCTACCCGGTGCGGTGCAGGCACTTGATGACGACGCGCTGTTGGACATTCTGGCGCATCCGGGATTTTCCACGGCACGCGCAGTCACGGCCATCTCCGGACGCGGGGTAGGCGTGGATGTCGTGGCCACCCGCGTACGGGCGCTGGGCGGCGTGCTGGAGATGGAGACACTGGACGGACAGGGATCGGTCTTCACGTTGCGACTCCCCGTAACGCTGGCCATCGCCCGGGCGCTGCTCGTTGACGTTGCGGGCTCGACGTATGCGTTGCCGGTGGCCCAGGTGGTGGAGGCGGTCGCGTACGATCCCGGCATGATCGTCACGCACGCGGAACGCGAATCGTTGACGTTGCGGGATGAAATCGTGCCGTTGGTGCACCTGCGGGAACGATTTGGTCATCCGCGCCGCGCCGACGATGCCTATGTGGCCGTGGTTGAGGTCGCGGGACGGCGGACGGCCCTGCTGGTCGACGCGCTGGTGGCGCAACACGATATCGTGGTAAAGCCGTTCGATGCCGTGCGCGGAAGCGCACCGTGGTTCAGCGGCGCGACGGTGCTCGGTGACGGGACACCGGCGCTCATCGTCGATCTGGGCAGCCTCACATGATCGCCTCGAATGGGGCGACGGGTTGCGCCGGACCCGTCGCATTGAAGCTGGGGTGAAGATGGCAGCGATCCACTCGCTGAAGACAATCCAGCTCGACGCGCTGCGCGAAACAGCGAACATCGGTGCTGCGCACGCCGCGACCGCGCTGTCGCACATGACCGGCAGCACCGTCATGATCAATGTGCCGGCTATCTCTGTGGCGAGCATGGAAGACATGCCGGCGCAGTTTGCAGCGGATGAGGAGCCGGTGGCGGCGGTCCTCATGCACATGCTGGGCGATCTGAGCGGCCGCACCATGCTGGTCTTTCCGCGCCCCACCGTGATGCGTCTGGCCGAATTGATGCTGCGTCGTCCACTGGGGTCGTCACTCGCCCTTGGCGAGCTCGAGTCGTCGGCCATCAAAGAGGCTGGCAATATCCTCAGCGGCGCGTACATGAACGCGCTGAGCGACTTCCTCGGCATGCTGTTGCTGCCGTCGCCGCCGACTCTGGTCATCGACATGTCCACCGCCGTACTGACCAGCGCCCTGGGTGAGTTCGCCACCGACCCGGACGCTATCCTGTGCGTGGAGAGCGAGTTCATTCTCACGGACGTGCAGCAGACGTTGCGCGGATTCTTCCTGTTGCTGCCCGATCCGGCATCATTGCAGGTCATGTTGCGCGCGCTGCGGCTGGCCTGACGCTGGTCATGCACAACGGCGAGCCGGAGCGAAGCGCGCCAGGCGAACGTGACAGCGAGTTGTTACGCGCGATGGCGAGCCGGATTGATCAACAGGATCCCGGCGCATTCAACAACCTGGGTGTGCTGTACTTCAGCAAGGGTCTTCACGCCGAAGCGGTGGAGGCGTTCCTGCGCGCGCTGGAGCTGGACCCCCGCATGCGCACGGCGGTGCGGAATCTGGAAGTCGCCGCGGCTACGCCAGGCGCGTGCGATGCGCAATTGACTGCGGTCGACGGGCGGTTGGCCAACCATCCGCACGAGCTGTCCGCGCGACGCGATCGGGCGCGCTTGCTCCGCCTCATTGGCCGTCATGCAGACGCTACCCATCAGCTCGATGCGCTGATTGCCGAGGATCCGGGCGACGGCGCGTCGCTGTTCGAACGCGGATTGGTTGAACAGCACGCCGGCGATCTGCGTCGGGCCCAGCGGTGGTTTGAGCGGGCCGTGCAGGCGCGCGCCGACGATCCGGTGGCGCGACTGCACCTGGCCGAGGTGTTGTATCAGCGCGGGCAGAATGAGCAAGCCCTGGAGGCGCTCGACGCCGCGCTCCGGCAGGACGACACCATCGCCGATGCGCATCTGCTGCGCAGCTTCATTTTGGGCGACATGGGTCGCGAGGAGGCGGCTACCGCGGCCGCGCGAAACGCATCGGCGTTGAACCCCTCGCTGCAGCAGTTGCATCCGCACCTGTCGCTTGACAGCGGTCCCGACGCCCGAGTTGCCGACGCAGTGAACACGGCCGCTGCAGCGGGGTCACCAACAGCGCTGGTGCGGTTTGGGTTGGGATTGGCGTTTCGTCAACGCGGATACTTCACCGAAGCGCGACGCGAATTTCAGCGCGCGCTGGTCGAAGGTGAGGACGCGCGCCTGGCGCGCCATGCGATCGCGGAACTCGATCTGATCGCGGGAAATTCATCGGCCGCGCGACACGCGTACGAGAGCCTGTTGCGTGATCAGCCCGATCAGGCCCGCTATTGGAATGAGCTGGGCGTCGCGCTGCACCAGAGTGGGAACGTGGAGGGGGCCGCCGATGCCTATCGCACTGCGCTGTCGCGTGATCCCGGGTACGCGCTCGCTCACAACAATCTGGGTGTGGCCCTGTATGATCGTGGGGACCGCGTTGCCGCGCGCGAGTGCCTGCAGCGAGCGTGCGACATCGATCCGTCGCTGATCCGGTCGCGGTTGAATGACGCCCTGTGGTTGCAGCAGCAGCATGAGCCGCTGGCCGCCCTCGCGATGCTGCGCGAGCTCGTGGCACGTCGCCCGAATGACGCCGATGCGTGGTATGCGCTGGGGAGTGCGTGTCAGGCACTGCAGTGGCGCGATGAAGCGCGCGGAGCCTATGCGCGCGCGATTGAAGGTCGGCCATCGCACGCTGAAGCGCGCTACGGACTGGCGACCATTCTGGGCGAGATGGGAGACGCCGACGGTGCGCTGCGGGAGACGGAGCTCGCCCTCGGACTGGCCTCTATTCGCACCGAAGCGCGAATGAGTGTGGGAATCGACGTGCAACGCGAATGCCCGGACGCCTGCGGTGCGCTGGCGTTGTTGTCGGTGTCGCGGGGCGATCCGTTACTGGGTGTGGCGTTGGCGTCGGACGATGTGGCGGCGTTGCTGCCGGAGTTTGGTGCGAGCGGACATGTCAGCAAACACGATCCGGTGCTCGACGCGGCCCGTGCCTGCAGCGACGCGGATGCCTTCGCGACGCGCGGCATCATGGGTGAGGCGCTTGATCGCTACACGCAGGCGCGACTGTTGTTGGAACCCGGTCATGCAACGCCTGCAGGAAGCGCGTATGCGGCATGGCGGCAGGCGGCGATTGGCGAGGCTCGATCGCAATGTCTGTTGGGTCGGGCCAGCGAGGCGCTGCCGTTGCTCAAGATTCTGGGGTCGCACGATGGAAAGGCCGTCGAGGTGCTCGCCCTCTTCGCCTGCAGCGCCGCCGCAGCCGCGCAGCCGGACTCGGCACGCAAGGCAATCCTTCGCATTTTGCGGGTCGAGCCATCGAGCGCGGCGCTGATGCATTTCGTGGGAGACACCGCCATCAATCTTGGCGACGATGGTCTTGCACTCGCCTGTTACCGTCGGGCGTTGGCGCTCGATCCGTCGCGCCCGTCGCCACGGGTCGCGATCGCGCGTCTGTTGCGCGTGCGCGGTGATCTGCTCGCGGCGCGACTCGAACTGGCAGCGGCGCTCTCGTCCGCACCGGCATGGCGTGAAGCCATCCTTGAGCTGGCGCAGGTGTTGCGAGACGCCGATCGGCCGCTTGAAGTGATGGCGCTGCT
>JANMRE010000457.1:0-4814 GCA_031370885.1 Gemmatimonadaceae bacterium | reverse complement strand
GCGGATCGCCGATCACCGAGAACGCGACCGGACCCGTGCCCTGCGCATAGAACTTGTCATTCGTCCAACCGCGCCCGAACGGGAACGACTCGAGGTGGGTGTTGGCGAGTCCCCATCCCTTCAGCTGCGCCATGGTATAGTCGGCGGCTCGTCGCGCAATGGGTGAGCCAGTGAGACGCGGGCCATGCACATCGGTGAGATACGACATCAGTGACATGACCTGCGAGCGATTGAACGCCTCGTCACGGATTCTGGCGACGGCGGCCGCATCGACCGGTTCGCTTTGGGCGAACAACGGCGCGGCCACCAGCGCGGTGATGACACACAGCACCGACAGCGTTTCGCGCGGTCGAGAGATGGTTGGGCGGAATGCAGGTGACATGAAAACTCCGGAAGGGCAATGGCGTCGACGACGGCGCGTGGGGTTGGCTGCTGCGAAGTTAACGCCGTGGGGCGTCCACACGCTGGGCCAGCACCTGTCGGACATCGTTGAGCGACACGCCCACTGCCCGCAGCGCCACGAGTGTGTGAAAGATCAGGTCGGCGCCTTCCTCGGCGCCGCGCACCTGATCGCCATCGACACAGGCGACGGCAAGCTCCACTGCTTCTTCGCCCAGTTTCTTGAGGCGAAGATTCCGGTTGGTCAGCAGTTGTTGCGTATAGCTGGCACGGTCGCGATCCGGCGACGATGCCAACGATGTTGCGCGCGCGGCGATTGTGCGATCGAGCACCGACAGCGCGTCGGCCCCAAGGGCATCGTCGCGAAAACACGACGTGGTACCCGTGTGACACGACGGCCCGGCAGGCCGCACGCGCGCCAACACCGCGTCGCCATCACAGTCGGCGGTCAGTGAAACGACGCGCTGGACGTTGCCGCTGGTGCCACCCTTATGCCACAGACCGCGTGTGCGCGACCTGTAGTGCATTTCGCCAGATGCAATTGTGCGCGTCAGCGCCTCGCGATCGGCGTGCGCCACCATCAGGACAACGCCGGTGTCGGCATCCTGTGCGACCACGGTCACAAGGCCGTTGCCTTTCGCAAAATCCAGCGTGTTCAGATCAAGCGCGGCCATCATGTGGGACCTCCAGGCGCGTTGTCGTCCGGAGGCTCGTGCAGTACGGCACGCGTGGCGTCGGCCACACCCGCGTTGGTGGCGATTGCGCTGCCCCCGAATGCAGTGACGTTGCCGTTCCAGGCGCTGAATCGCCCGCCGGCTTCGGTGATGATGGGCAGCATGGCGGCGATGTCCCAAGGGTTTACGATGTCGTCCACCATGACCTCGGCGCGCCCGGTGGCGACCAGCAAGTAGCCGTAGCAGTCGCCCCACGTGCGGGCGACACCCACACGTGCCGCGAGCGCGCGCCACTGCGTACCACGCCACGGGCGCTCCACGAACCGATCGTCGGTAATGAGCGCTGCTGCATGTTCAAGCGACGCCACGGTGGACACACGAGCCCGCACGCCGTTCCACCAACAGCCTTCTCCCGGTGCGGCCACGATCAGTTCATCGACGGCTGGAAAACAGGCGGCACCGGCCAGCACCGTGTCCCCCTCGCAACAGGCCACGAGTGTGCCCCACAATGGCACGCCGCGCACGAATGCCTTCGTGCCGTCAATCGGATCGAGCATCCAGCGGCGGTGCGCGTCGGGTCGCTCGATGCCGAACTCCTCGCCATGCAGGCCGTCCGTTGGGAATCGCTGCGTCAGCCAGTCCCGCGCCACGCGCTCGGCTTCGCGGTCGGCGACGGTCACCGGCGAGCCATCCCCTTTCGTTTCCACGGCCACGTCGGTGCGATACCACTGCATGGCGGTTCGCGCGGCGAGTTCTGCCACGTCGGCTACCGCTTGCATCAATAGTGACGGCGTCTCGTGCGATGTCACGCGGTCACCTCGTGCGTGATCCCGATGTCGCGCACGGACAACCCTGCTGCTCGCATGGCAGCCTTGAGCGCGCGCACCGTGGTGAGACCGTCATGCAGGATCCCCGCCACAAGAACGGCATCCGCACGCCCCTCGACGATGGCATCGACCAGGTGCGACGCCTGTCCGGCGCCACCACTGGCGACAACGGGCACGCACACCGCATCGGCGACCGTGCGTATGAGCGCGAGGTCGTACCCGGTACGCGCCCCATCCTGATTGATGGACGTAAGGAGAATTTCGCCGGCGCCGCGCGCCACGCATTCCTGCGCCCAGGCAACCGCATCAAGCGGTGTTTCCTCGCGTCCGCCTTTCACCCACACGCGCCACGCACCATTGGCGGCACGCTTCGCATCGATGCTGACCACGACACACTGGGCTCCAAACCGATCCGCCGCCTCCGTGAGCACTTCGGGGCGCAGGACTGCGGCGGAGTTGAGCGCGACCTTGTCCGCACCGGCGCGCAAGGCCCGCGCGACATCGTGGGCTGAGCGCACGCCACCGCCGATGGTGAGCGGGATGAACAGACGTTCGGCGGTTCGCCGCGCCACATCCAACAACGTGGCGCGTTCTTCGTCGCTGGCGCAGATATCGAGAAACGTGATTTCATCGGCCCCGTCGCGTTCGTAGCGCTGGGCGAGTGTGACCGGGTCGCCAACATCACGCAGTCCGGAAAACTGCACGCCCTTCACCACACGCCCGTCCTGCACATCGAGACACACAATCACACGTTGCGTCAGCACGTCGTCATGTCTCCCCGATGTCGAGCTGCACGGCTCCCTTTGTACTGAACACCGCACCGGTTTCGGCGAGCGCATCGCGCAGTGCCATGCCGAGCGCCTTGATGGCGGCTTCGATCACGTGATGCCGGTCGCGACCGCGGAGCACGCGAACATGCAGTGTGGCGCGCGCGTTGTCGGCAAACGATCGCAGGAAGTGATCATACAGGCGAGACGGCAACGGGCCGCGATAGTACGGCCGACCGCCAAGGTCGAGCACGACCTGCACCAGGGCGTCGTCCATGGGAATCGTTCGCTCGCCATAGCGCGCGCAGCCCGCGGGCGCGAAGGCGGCTACGGCCTGACCCAGCACAATGGCCACATCTTCCATGAGGTGATGACGCAGATCGCCGGTGGCTTGCACGTCGAGGTCGACCCCCGCATAGCGCGCAAACGTGATGAGCATGTGATCGAGAAACGGCGCGCCGGTGCTCACCGTAGCCGTGCCGGTTCCCTGGCGCAGTGCCAGCCGAATCTGCGTTTCCTTCGAGTTCCGTGTGACGACGGTCATGTTCCGAACTCCTCGGCAAGGCGGCGCGCATCCAGCGCACCCGTATACAGCGCCATCCCCAACACCGCGCCAGCCAGGCCGCGGTGCTCGAGCGCGCGAAGATCTTCTGTGGTCGATATGCCACCGGATGCAAACACCGGCCATGTGCTCGCCTCGACAACGGCTTCCATCAACGGCAAGTCAGTACCCGCCATGCGACCTTCCATGTGAACGGCGGTGACGAGGATGCCAGCCAACGGCAGTGGTCCCAACGATTCCACGAAGTCGATCACGTCGATGTGCGACGTCTCCGTCCAGCCGCTGGTGACCACGTGGCGATCGCGCACATCGGCGGCGACGATGAGACGACCCGGAAACAGACCGGCCATTTCGGCGCGCCAGTGTTCATCCTGCACGGCGCGGGTGCCGATCACCACCCAGGTGGCGCCTTCGTTCAGCCACTGCTCGATCTGTGCCTGGTCACGCACGCCCCCTCCCACCTGCACAGGGATCGTCGTGTCGCGCAGGATCTCGCGAATCACAGCGGCATTCGTACCGCGCGCGGTCGCGGCGTCGAGGTCGACCACGTGCAGACGGGAAAACCCGGTGTGCGTCCACTCGCGCGCCACCGAGGGTGGATCGTCCAGTCGGACACGCTCATTGGCGTAGTCGCCGCCAACCAGTTGCACGCAATGGCCGGCGCGCAGATCGATCGCAGGAATGACGATCATCTCACGTCCATAACGGAGATCGCGCGATGACGCGCGGCCGCGTCGAGAAAGGCATGCACGAATCGCACGCCGGGGGTTGACGACTTCTCCGGGTGGAACTGGGTGCCGATCACCGCGCCGCGCCGTACAACGGCGGGAAAGCGATCGTATTCATGCGTGCTCCACGCGACAACGTGTGTGATGGCGTCCGGCGCCGGTCTGCAGGCGAAACTGTTGGCATAGTAGGCCACGTCGAGCTGAGTATCCATGGCGAGCGGTTCCTGCACGTCGTCCAGCCGGTTCCAGCCAATCTGGGGCACGCGGCGCGCGTCCAGTCGAGTCACGCGCCCGGGAAAAATGGCCAGTCCTTCTCCCGGCCCTTCATCACTGCCCTCGAACAACAGCTGCATACCCAGACAGATACCGAGACAGGGCAACCCGTCCAGCAGTGCGTCGCGCATGACGGTGCGCCCGGAGGCCAATCGTGCGGCGGACGACGCAAACGCGCCCACACCGGGCAGTACCAGCGCATCGGTTGACTGCACGGCGCGCGCCGGGTCGGTCTCCACCCGCACACGGGACGTTGGTGTTTCGAGGGCCTTGATCAGCGAATGCAGATTGCCGGCGCCATAGTCGAACACCGTGACGCGCAGTGGATCGGGCACGGGTGGGCGCGTCATCAATTTGCCTCTGTCATGGCGGGCGCCAATGCCGCGAGCAGTTGCTCGAGCACGGGCCACGGTCCGACGCTGATGCGCAATGCGTCTCCGACCAGTGGAAGCGCCGGAAATGGTCGTGCCGCAATGCCGCGCGTGCGCAACGCCTGGCCCACGGCCACCGCATTTGGCATGGGCACACACACGAAATTTGCCGCGGACCCCATTGGTGACAGCCCCATGGTTTGCAACTCCCCG
>JANMRE010000449.1:0-2296 GCA_031370885.1 Gemmatimonadaceae bacterium | reverse complement strand
CCGGTTGCTCCCCCCCTGATTGCGGGGAGGTCGCACGGACTGCTCAAGGAATCGGGGCCACATGGTCAAGATTTGCCGTCAGGGCGAGCACGGCAACGCCGCGACCCAAAGCGCGGCCCGCATCCATGTCAAACCGGAAGTGAATTCCGGCATACAGCCGCGACAGGCTGGCTTCCTGTGCGACGTTTTCCAGCCGAACAGCGTCGCTCGGGAACACGGCAGTCAACACGCCGGTTTGCGCGCCTACGATGCACGAGTGTGCAGACGGGTACGACGGATGCGGCGGTGACGGGAACACTGTAACGATGCCGGGGTCCGCTTGCTTGGGCCGAATGAACCAGTAGGCGTACTTGGCGTCGAAGCATCCGATGCTGGCGTCGAAAGCAGCCGCGCTCAGAAGGAACATGATGCGCGCCGCCTCGGCGTCCTTTCGGCGATGCGACACGATCAGCTCACGCGCGATACCCATCATGGCGGCAGACGATCGCGGCGACGAGTTCACATTCCAGTAGTTGGCGATGGCGATCTGTTCCGCCGTCCGCGTGTCGGCGATGTGACGCACCTCAGCCAGTGCCGCCGTGAAAGCGGCGCTTCCAAATGCCGGCGGCGGAAGCGAGCGCAATTGGTTGCCGGACGTAAGAAAGAACGGACGCGCGCCGAGTCCGCCGCGGGCGATCGGGCCACCGTTGTAGATCCACCGGCCGGGTCCGACTGGGGGCGGCCCTATCGGCGGGAGCAGCGGATTGGTGAGCCCGTAGTGGTCGCCCTGGGCAAAGGTGAGCACCCGTGCCCCAACCGCTCGACCGATGGCCTCGCCGGCGGCAAAATCTGCGTGCTTGTCGCCGGGCCACGGTTCCGCAGCCTGCTGGGCGTCGAGCGCCGCCTCAAGCTGTGCGACGTCGAGCGGGAAGAACGAGCTCAGCACGGCGACTGACGCACCGCCGATTGCTGCCGAAATCGGAGGGTGCGGTCCGGGGGCTGCGTCTGCTGCCGCTGCGGCGCGGAATTGGGCGAGGGACAAATACGTGTACATGCGTACCGCGTCAGTCGCCCGCACGGCAGCAAGTGCCGTTGCCCTCTCATTCCAGCTTACCGTTGCGCCCACTTCCCAGAACTTGACGGCACTGAAAGTCGCTGACCCATCGGAGGCAACCGCACGGGACACTTCGGTGGGACGGTCGATCGCGCAGGCCGTTGCGAGGCATGCGACCGAGACAAGCACGAGCATACGTTTGAGCATGGTGCCCTTCCTTGTGAAACGTGAATGAGGCGCGGTCGAGTAGCCAAAGTCGAAACGACCGGGTAAGTATCAACCGGCGCCCTCATGCCACACTCACATGATCCTCATGCGGGCAATCCGCTTCGTCTGATTGCACTAGGCGGGGCCGCCCTGGTCGACGCCAGCGGTGCGGTCATCGCGCAGCAACGAAAACGACTCGCACTCCTGTCGGTGATCGCGGCCGGACGCGGCAACGGCGTATCGCGCGACAAGCTGGTGTCCTATCTCAGCCCCGAGAGGTCCACCGACTCGGCGCGCCACGCGCTTCACCAGCTGCTCTACTACTTCCGACAGCAGGCCGGCGACGACGCGCTGCTGGGCACCGATCCGCTGCGGCTCAATCCTGCCGTCGTGACCTCCGACGTCATGGAGTTTGAGGACGCATTGGATCGCGGCGAACTGGACACGGCGGTCGCGCTCTACCGCGGGCCGTTCCTGGACGGGTTTCACATTGCCGATTCAGTAGAGTTCGACGCGTGGGCAGCGGCAGAGCGTTCGCGTCTCGCAGCGCGCAATGCGGACGCCCTGTTTCGACTTGCTGCGGCGGCGGACGGCCGTGGTGACAGCACGGCGTCAATTGGCTGGTGGACCAGACTCGCCAATCTCGACCCGTTGAGCGGACGCGCCGCAGAGGGACTGATCCGAGCGTATGCCGCCGCCGGTGATGTTCCCGCGGCACTTCGTCATGCGACGATCTACGATACGATTGTGCGCGCCGAGTTTGGCACTGGACCCGACCCCGCACTCACCGCCTTCGTCGCCGAGCTGCACGCAGTTGCACGAATAGCTCCACGTGCAGTACGCCAGCCTGTTCCAGAGAAAGTTCCGAGTCTGGTTCTGGTAGCGCCGTCGGCGCGTCAACGATGGTCAAGAGTTCTGGTATTGGCCGCGCTCACGGCGAGTGGAGCGGTATTGTTGGGCGTGAGTTGGATGCAACGCGGTATGGGCAAGCCGACAACGCCTGACCTCGTTGCCGTGATGCCCTTTCGGGTCACTGGCGCGGATTCCACGAAGAAC
>JANMRE010000436.1:0-36345 GCA_031370885.1 Gemmatimonadaceae bacterium | reverse complement strand
GCGTTTTGTCGAACACCAGATCGTACACCGCCACCACCGGCAAGCCGTTGGTGACCGGCGTCCACGACGACGCACCGCGCGCCAGCGCGAACACGCCGATGTCGGTGCCGATGTTCAATTCACCAAGTCCTGGCTGCAGCGTGATGGCAAGCACCGGCACATCGGGGAGATCAAACGACACGTTGGTCCAGCTCTCGCCAAGATCGGTGGTCTTGAAAACGTGCCCACCACCAAAGCCACCAAACACCACGTATGCGGTTTTCGGATCTCGCGGATCGAGCGCAAAGTCGGATACAAAGCGAGTGGGCAATCCCGCTGTCGCCACCACCCACGCTTGCCCCAGATTCGTGGTGACGCGCACATTGCCGTCATTGAGTCCAACAACGATCACCTGAGAGTCTACCGGTGAGACCGCGATGGCAGAGATTGTTCCGGATCCCGTTCTCGAAAGATCGGGACTGATTGGCGTCCAACTCACGGCGCGATCGCCCGTTCGATACAGCCGATACGTACCGAAATACAACGCGTTGGGATTGACCGGGTCCATAACCAGCGGTGGGATGAACTGCCCGCGATCCGATTGCGCAATGCCATTCACCGCTAACAGAAAATTCGTGGAACCAGGATCTCGGCGACGCGGCCCGCCACCCGTGCCGGTGCCCGTCCACTGCGTTTCCGCATAAGCCGTGGTGCCCAGCCGATGATCGATGGCCGTATAGCCACCATCTCCGCCCAGCACGATCGGCCACGCATTCGCGCCCGTCCACTCGAGGGTACCGTTGTCCTGGGTGCCGGCAGAAATGGTGTTGGCGGAGAGTGGGCTTACGGAAACACCCGCGTAAAACTGCGTGAGCGCAAGATTGGTGTTGAGACTCGTCCACGTCACGCCACTGTTCACCGACCTCCAGATTCCGCCATCGCTGCCCACATAGACTGTACCAGGCAGCGCGGGGTCCCACGCCACGGCGTGATGGTCAACGTGTGGTCCGGACACCGATGCGAACGTCGTCCCGCCGTCGATGGAACGAAAGAGGTTCACGCCACCAAACAGCACCGTGGAAGGTGACGACGGATCAACACCGATGGACATGTCGTACCAGCACTGCGTGCTGCACGAGGCGCCCGTGGCGGCAAGTTTTGTCCACGTGGTGCCGCCGTCGATGCTCTTCCAGATACCCAGCAAGGTAAGATCGGTCGTCTTCATGAACGACGCATACAGGGTTTGCCCATCCGATGGCGCAATGGCCAGATTGACTCGACCGTTCTCACTTACGGGAAGTGTGCTGGCCAATTTTGTCCACGTGTTACCGCTGTTTGTGGACGTGTAGATACCATTGATCGCGGAAAAGCCGGTCGCGCCAATTCCAGCGAACATTGTGGCGGGCTGCGCTGGATCGACCACGATATCGGTGCTGATGCCGGTGAGAACACGCGTCCAGGAGAGGCCGCTGTTGGCAGACCGATACAAGCCGAAGTCGCTGGCGGCGAAGATCACCGTGGTTGAGGTGGAACCGGCCGTTGCACGATCAATGAGCAGGCGGGAAATGCGCGCACCGCCGGTTGGCGTGTCGAACGGACTGGCACCCAATTGCGACCATGTTGCGCCACCATTCACGGAGCGCAATACGCCGCAACCGTAGTAGCTGTCACCGCTGAAATTTTGCTCGCCGGTGCCGGCGTACACGATTTCCGGGTTGACCGGATCGATGACCACCGAACCCATAGCCAGCGAACACTGATCGTCAGTGAGCGGCGCCCAAGTGGTGCCGCCGTTAACGGTCTTCCAGACACCGCCTTGCGCGCCACCCACGTACATGATCTGTGAATTTGTGGGATGAATGGCGATGGTGTTCAACCGCCCCGTCGACGGATTGGATCCGCTCAGCGGCGCCGGCCCAAGGGGCGTCCACAGTGACGCGGACAGTGGGCTTCCAAACGTCATCGCCTTGCGCTGCCGAACCGACTGCGGCCAACGACTCTCCATTTGCGTCAACGCGCGGCTACGCGCACCAAATGGAATGCGACCGGATGCATCGGCCCGTTGTTCGATGAAGTAGCGCAACGCGCCCGCAGGATCGTCAGTGCGGATTTCCACCTGCGCCGCGGCCGGCGTGGCGCACAGCGCCGCCAGACTGACCAAACCGATCGCCAAGGCCAGCAGCATGCGCGGCCGCGTGCGGAATACAGGTGCGCCTGTAAGCGTGGTGCTCATCGTTGGGCCTCTTGGGGTCATCATCGGTGCTTGCGCGTGCATCATTGGCGCTCTCGCACGATGAAGGTGATGCGGTTGCTCCGTCCGTTCACGTTCTCCACGTGCACGGGCCAGGCACCAGTGGTCACGGGCACATCTCGCGTGCCGCCCGGTAACCGCACAGTGAGTGGTGCAATGAATCGAATCCGCTGTCCGTTGGCTTCCGATGGCACCACGGCAGCTTCGCCGGTGCCAAAGCACACCGTATTGCCCGTGGACACAAACCCGCTTCCGTACATCACGATCTCAAGCACCTGATCGCGCTCAATCGATCCACGTTGAGGCGTGATGGAATCGATTCGCACCTGAACTGGCGCGCTGCCGGCCGCACCAGACACGCTCGCGGGGGTCTCGGAAAAACCTGATACCGTCATCGCGGTCACCAGACTCGCGCCGGTGCCATCAGTGAGTTCACGCAACTGCAAACGGAAATCTGCCAGGGCTCCAACGCGCGCGCGACGCATGAGCACCGTGACCAGCAGTCCGTCTGCAAATCCCTTTGGCGCGATTCCGGCCACGGCAATGGATCCGGCAATTGTGGCATTCGCCACCTGTACTCCGGCGTGCGAATCCACCCGCTCGGCACGCATCATGGTGGAATCGTAATGCATAACTACGTGGAAGCTGACAATGCGGTCAGTGCCCGGTGCGAAAAGCATGAGTCGCACCGACACCAGACTGTCTGCCTGGCCAATGCTGGCGGGTTCGAGATAAATGCGTCCGCGCTGTGACCATGCTGACGTCGCGCTCACGGTGCCAACCACCAAGCCGGTCGCAACAACCACAACCAAGCGCTGGATTGCGCGGGCAATTCCGCTTGCCACCACACAGGTTCGTGCGGCGATACGCGCCGAACAGGGCACGCGCGCGCCGCGCATCAGGCCGCGATCAGTGCAGAATCCGCTCACGCTGCACCGCGGACAACGTTCGCAACGTGGGCAACTGGCTTTCATAGGCGATGTCATTCAATTCGTCCACGATCAGCGACATGGATTCGAATGACCGCGCTTTTCGAACGCGAAAACGCAATGCGAACAACTTGCCATCTTCAAAGCCGGCAACGGCCGCACCGGCCACGATCACGCGACCTGAATCGGAGTTGACAGCCCTCAGAGCACCGGGAAGGGGAGTGTCTCCAATGAACTCCAGATAGGCAGGATCGTATCGCAGCTGCGCCCGGAAGCTGCCGAAGGTGACACCCTTGCTCGCATGTTCGGCGTTTCCTACCACAATCACGTCGGTTCCAACTGCCGGCTGATCGTCGGATACGGAAAGCCACGACGCGGGACCCACCGACTTGGCGGCCGCGGCCACCGGCGTGGTGAGCACCGGTTGGCGATCACAGGCCGCCATAAGCATGGCGACGACCACCAGACAGATTGACGGCTTCATGCGACGCTGTCGTTCATGGTTTGGCTCTGCCTCATCGTACCACGAGTGGGAAGAACGCCGATACAGTGGTGAGCAACAGATTGCTGAACGTGACGGCCGCGGTCAATTCCGTTGGGAGGAGTGACAGCGTTCCCGTTCGTCCAACCGTGGTTGTTGTCCTGAATGTTATCTGGCGCAGTTCGACATTGCCGAGCAGTCCCGCTGAACTGGCGAAGGCGAGCGTAAACGCGCCTGTCGCCACGTTGGCGCTGTTCACTGTCGCGCCCACGCCGCTCGCACCGTCGGTGTTGCTCACGTAGGTCAGCTGATTGGGATTCCAGGTCACGAGCACCGTGCCTGCCCCCAGTCGTTCCGCCGACGTGCGCATGTCGGCCAATATTGTCACTGTCACCAGCGTGTTTGGCGCGACGTCGGTTGTGGTGAGATTGGTGGTCAACACAGGCGCGCCTGGAGTCTTCACGATCACCAGCACCGAATCCCTTGCCAGACTGTTTGTCGCGGACGAGACGACGATGAATGTTTGACCGCGCCGTATTCCCGTGACAAGCCCGTTGGCGTACGAGGCGGCCGGACCGCGACTGATGCTGACGAGCGGCTGGCCAACCATCGGGAGGTTCCCCGCGTCGCGCACCGAGAAGTCGGCTACGATCGTGGCACCAACGTCAACGACAAGGATGCGCGCCGTCGTGAGCACCACCGTTGTTGGCGCGGCCACCGTCGTTGTCGTGGAAAAAGTCACCGATGCAAAGCCAGCCCGCGTGGCAGTGGCCACATTCAGCGTTGACGAGGCTTGGCCAAGCGTCCATCGAGCGGCCGCGCGACCATCACTCCCAGTAGTGACGGTGGAGGGGGATATCGAACCGGCCCCCGCCGTTACCGCGAACGCCACTGTCTCACCCGGTCTCGCGTTGCCGAATCGATCGGTCACCAGCACCCGAATCGAATCGACGACTGCGCTGGCCGAAAGATTGACCGGATCGGTGCCAACCTTTGTCACCGCGTTGGCCGGTCCAGCGGCTACGGTAGTCGTGAAGGTGACCGACGGCAGGCCCACTCTGGTTGCAGTGACGGTGTTCACCTGCGCCGCCGACGTGCCCACCGTCCATCGCGTGGCAGCTTGACCGTTGACACCGGTTGTCACACTCATGGGCGATACGCTGCCACCACCGCTCGTCACGACAAACCCTACCGATTCCCCCGCCTTTGGATTGCCCGCCGCGTCCGTCACGACAACACGAATGGAGTCGTAGTCTTCGCCGGCAGTCACGGTGGCGGGATCTGTTCCAGTCTTTACAACGAGGGCGGCCGGACCGGATACCGTGTTCGTGGAAAATGTGACAACCGAGAGACTGCCCGTTGTCGCCGTCACCGTATTCACCTGATTGGCGGCACGCCCAACCGTCCAGCGCGCCGCTGCGCGTCCATCGGCACCGGTGGATACCGATGATGGCGACACGCTGCCACCGCCAGCCAACACCACAAACACCACTGGCGCACCGGGCTTGGGATTATTGAATCGGTCGGTCACAAGCACGCGAACGGAATCAATCGTAGTGGCGGCGATCGACGTGGTGACGTCGGCACCAATCTTGGCCAGCGCGGCAGCAGCGTCGGCCTGAGCATTCACGGAAAACAGTATCGGCGAACCGGTCAGCGACGCAGAGGCAGAAACCGACTGCGTTCCAGGGGTTGTGCCCAGCGTCCAGTACACCGACGCGACACCATCGCGCCCCGATGTTGCCGACGACGCGCTGACTGCGCCACCGCCAGCCGTCACCGCAAACGAAACGATGGCGCCAACGTACGGCGAGCCCTGCGCGTCGCTGACTTTCACGCCGATCGAGTCCGCTTGGCCAACAGAAAGCGCGCCCGAGACATCTTTAAACCGGCTGATTGTTGTGGGCTTAGGTGCGTCGGTGGTGGACTTGCATGCACTGGCCGCCAGCACCATCGCGATGGTCACGCGATGCCACCGTACGCGCACATGCGAGGCGATCGTCACGGAGGACCAGAGCGAAGCGTGAAGGAAATGGTGTCGCTCACGCCATTGCGATTCCTGATGGATACGGCGTAGTCGCCGGCCTGAATCATCATGGGCGGCACCTCGCCGCGGGCCGGATGCTGCGATGGCACAATAAAGCGCAGCGAGGTGCCGTTGGCCGACGCTACTGAGCCCACCGACAACGAACCGAACCACACTGCGTTGCCGGTGGCGGTGAAGCCGGTACCTCGGAGTTCCACTTCGACCACGTTTCCGGTGCTCAAATCGGCGCTTGATGGAATCGCGCGCTCAAGATGCGGATGCTTGGCAGCAGCTGGCTTCGGCATTGGCGAGGTGTTTGTCGCCGTGCCCGTGGACTTGCTCGACACGGCACCTGTGTCAGCGGGTGGCGCAGTGGGTGCGGCGGATGGTAACCCGCCTTGCACATCGGCTGCGCGTGCGGCGACGGAATCGGTCGTTGTTCGCGAACCATTGGCGGCCCAGCCTCGACCATAGCGGTACGAGACGGCGCCGACGACGATGATCGTCGCGCACAGTACGAGTGCGGTCAGGGTTCGTAGTCGCATGGGTGAGACAAATTACCTCTAACGCTTGGACGCGGCGAGATCGTCGATCAGCTCGACTGGCGAGCTGTTTCAGGCAATGAGTTGGGGTTGGCGCCGCCCGCGTTCGCTTTTCCGGACCGCGCTGGCGAGATCCACTGGGGTAACTCCTTGCAATTGAAAAATAATTGAGTAATACTTCCATTATGAACCAGTCGGCTGCGCGCCCCATCACAGCCCGTCCGGATGCTGCTACCGTGCTCACCAAGGCGCTGTTGCGCGCCGCCGAACGACTGGCGATGCGGCAACGCGATCTGGCCGCGATCCTCGGCTCCAGTGAGGCCTCAGTGTCGCGCCTTAACCTGGAGCGAAAGCTCGAACCGTCCAGCAAGGAAGGCGAACTCGCACTGCTCTTCCTGCGCGCCTACCGCAGTCTCGATACGCTCGTGGGAGGGGATGAGGCCGCGGCGCGGGAATGGGTGCATGCCTCCAATACGCACGTCGGAGGCATCCCCGCCGAACGCATGCGCACGGTGGAGGGGCTGGTCGATGTCGTCCGATATCTGGACGCACTGCGCGGGACACTCTGAGGTTCGCGCACTCAAGCTCACACCGTGGCGGGTGGTCGAATCGCAGCATCAAGTGTCCACTCGCAAGCTCGTTGATACGCTGGACGAGCAAGCCCTCCTTGAAGAGCTGATCGACGCCGCGAAGCCACGCGACATCACCAACGAGCGTCTGCACTATCTGTTGTTCACGCCGTTCCGCTATCCGCCGCTCCCGTTTGGATCGCGCTTTGGTGCGCGGCGTGAGCGCGGCATCTGGTACGGCGCGGAAACCGTCGCCACCGCCATGGCCGAAGTGGCGTACTATCGTCTGGTCTTCCTCGAGGGCACCACGGCCTCGCTGGAACGCATCACGGTGGAGCTCACCGCCTTTCGCGTGCATGCGCGAACCGCGAACGGCGTCGATCTGGTGGTTGAACCGTTTGCCCTGCATCGGCGTGCGATCGTATCGGCGAGCCAGTATCGCGCCACCCAGGCGCTGGGTGCGGCAATGCGTGCCGACGGCGTGGAGATGTGTCGCTTCCCGTCGGCGCGTGACCCGGATAGCGGCACGTGCGTGGCCATCTTCGTTCCGGGAGTGTTTGGACGCAGTGCGCCGCAGGGCTTTCAGCGCTGGCAGTGCTTGGCGAGTCGCGATGCTGTCGAGATGATGCGTCGTGACTTTACTGACAGGGAATCGCTGCTGTTCTCACGGAACGTGTTTCTGGTGAACGGTCGCTTGCCAATGCCCGCGGTCGAATAGCTCGTCCTCGAGTGTTAACTGACCGAACGAAAGTCATATATACTTGTCCATTTGTTCGCTATACTTGACATAATGACCGCCATACTATACATTTCTGGAAACGGAGGCAGTCACGTGGCGCTCGAAGGCTTGGGGAATCGAATTCGGGTGGCGAGAGCCGAGCGGCGGCTGTCGCAGGAGCAGCTCGCCGCGCTCGCTGGGGTGACTCGGCAGACGATCGGAGCGATCGAGAACCAGCAGTACTGCCCGTCCGCGCTCCTCGCCTTCGTGCTGGCGAAGCAGTTGGAGAAGCCGGTTGCAGAACTCTTCTTTCTTGAAGGAGGCGAATCATGACTACAACACTGGTGCAGCGCGACGAACGAACCACTGTCATCGAAACGTTGGGTGGTGCTGGCGGTTGGCACACTGATCATCGCCGCAGTGCTGGCAGCGATCATGGCGGGGCTTCGTGCCTGACTACGACCCCTGAATCGGGCCGCGCATCGCTCGCCCTGGAAAGACACCCGGCTTCACCGCGCCGTCTCGCACGACGATCACGCCGTTCACCACCACATCCCGCAGTCCGGTCGGTGCCAGCGTCGGTTCACGATACGTGGCACGGTCAATAATCGTGGCCGGGTCAAACAACACGATATCCGCATCGGCGCCAACCTGCAGTCGCCCCTTGAGCGCCATTGCGGCCACGCGATGCTCCATGCGTCGCGCGGGCCCGATGGTCATCTTGCGCAACGCATCCATCAGCGTGAGTGTGCGCTGCTCACGCACATAGCGACCAAGCACGCGCGCAAACGTCCCGGCCACGCGCGGATGCCCAATACCGTCGTGAAGAATCCCGTCGCTGGCAATCAAGGTGAGTGAGTCGGCCACTGCGGCCGTGACCGTCTCCTCGGTGTTGTTGTAGTCGACGATCATCCCACCGATTGCGCGGTATCTGGCGAACGACGCGCGGGTCAGTCGTTCACCAGTGAGCGCCCATTCGAAGCGACCAAATTTCTTCTCAGGCCACGCCTGCCAGTCGTCGTTGTCGGCCGCCTCTATGGGTGACATGGACGCCGTGTACGGATACACCTCGGTCGTGATGTCGAGTCCGCGCACACGCGCTCCGCGAATCAGCTCCAACGCTCGGGGCGTGTCCTCTCCTACGGAGCTTTGGATGTGGACGATGTGCGCCGGCGCGCCTGTTACCGCCGACGCGGCAATCACCTCCTCGGTTTCAAGGAAGTAGTACGACTCGGCCACGCCCCGCATATGCACATGAACGGCGGCGCCATATTGCGCCGCAACACGGAACACCTGCAGAATTTCCCACGGCGTTGCCGCTGGCGTGAACTCAATCAGCATTCCCGCCGCGAGGGCACCACGCCGAAATCCGTGATCGATTGCCGCCACGATCTCCGCCAGCTCCGCTTCCGTGCTGGCGCGCGACTTGGCCGCGCCCATCGGCGTATCCGTCCCGGGGTCGTGCATCACCTTCATGCGGACTTGATCGTGTCCAATACTCACGCCGTGATTGACAATCGACTTGCCTGCGCGTGCGTCGTACCAGCGATCGATGTCCACGGTGCCGCCCTCGAGTTCGAGTGCGGTGGTCGTTCCGTCAAGCACTTCGACGCGATACCCAGCGGTATCCTGCGCGTGCTGGTGCAGATCAATGAACCCCGGCGCCACCACCATCCCGCGAGCGTCCAGCGTATCCCGACCCTGCAGCCGTTGCGTACTGATGGCGCGAATCGTTCCGCCCGAGATTCCGATGGCGCGAACGGTGTCCAGACCGGACGCCGGGTCCATCACGCGGCCGTTGAGGATCACCAGGTCGTACGCGGGCGCCGTCTGCGGTGCGGCGCATGCGCAGACAATTGCCAGCAGCGCGATTGATGCCAGGCGGACCATCATCATCGTGTTGTGGAGAAATGGACGCATGGTGAACGCGGGCTGTGAGAGACGCTTACGGAGTGTTTGTGGGGCGCCCGGTTCGGGGCGCTTGCCGCGTACGCGGACCGGCCCGAAATTGCCGCGGACGTCGAGATGTATCGGTACCCATCAGCACGCGCCCTCGCGGGCCGCGACTTCTCGACGACAGAATCGCTGCTTTTTGCGCGGCGTGTGTTCCTGGTGAATCACCGGTGACCGATGCCGGCGGTTGAACCGCTCGTCTGCGTGGGAACCGCGTCAACTTCCGGAGGGACGTCCCAGAAGTCGGAGCACTGTCTCCACCAGTGCCTCCAGATCGCCATCAAAATGATGACCTCCCTTGCGCGGTTCCTTGCGAAGCAGGTCATCCGGGGCGTCGCGACAACCGGACGTCGGTTCGTCTTCGCCGTACACGCACACCATGGGCAGCCCCCTCAGGCGCAGCAGCTCGGGGAGGATCGGCACATCGCTGTCCCGCGGCGTATCCTTGACCAGATCGGTCCAATGAAATTCGAAGTTCGCCATCCGCGCCAAGCCGAACATTGCAATAGCGCTGACGCGGTCATGGAGATCTGTCGGCATGCGATTGGCCACAAACGGCGCTAGATCGGCGCCCCGAGAGTATCCGATCAACACGATTGAATCGCCCTTCCATCGCGCCATCGCGGCCCGCACCACGCGCGCGACCGCCGCTGCCGTCTCGTCCGGTGATTTTTTCGGTGACAGGAACGCTCGGGAGTTGAAACCGACCACGCCAAAACCGCGGCTCGCCAGGCCTTTGCCGAGGTGAGTCACCAGTTCGGCAAAGCCACCATCTCCACTGAGCACGACGACCACACGATGCGATAGTGCGCCTGTTGGCTCAATCCACATGAGTGGCAAGCCGCGCACATCGTCAGCGCCAGTTTGGGCGTCCAACGCGCGCGTGAGCCCCAGTGCGAAGCTGCAGGCAAGCACCAAACACCTCTTCGGGATGCTGCTGAATCGAGACATGTCGAATCATACCTCGGCTCCAACAAGAAAGGAGACGGCCTGCCGGTCACACCTCCGACCACGGATAGCGGGGTACATTCAACGGTCTGGAGCGGGACCGCTGTCTCGCGCCGGTTTCGTCCGACCACGAGAGACTCACACATGCCGCGAGCGGTGTTCGCCGACCCCACGGGTCGCAGATGGCGGACCGTTCGCCGGACGGCGTTGGCCGGCGGCGTCATCACGACGGTGTTTGCACTGGCGGTGGTCGGGTATCTGCTCGTGCCGCCGTCGTTGCCGACGTGGACGCTCGGGACGCGCCGCTCGCAGGGACTCACCGCGGCGCCAACCTTGCTCGGCACGCGCGCCGCGCGTGAGCATGCCGCCGCCCGTCGCAAACTTTTTGCGTCAATCGAGCGCGTCGCCCACGCGCCATCACTTCGGGCGCGGGCGATTCCCGAACACAACATCGGCCTGTCCAGTCGCGCCGCGTCGCCGGGCGGCGAAGTGGCCGCGTTCTATGTCAACTGGGACGACAACGCGTTCGCCGCGCTTCGCGCGCACGCCGAAGAACTGGATTGGCTCGTCTGTGAATGGGCGTTTGTGGTCAACTCCGGTGATTCGCTGCGACTGACGGTGGACCGACGGGTGCCGTTCCTTCTCTCCCGCATTCCAGCAGATCGGCGGCCGCGCGTTTTGGTGATGGTCAGCAACGTGGACTCGAGTACGCGGCGATTCGACCCCAAGAGGCTGGAAGCGCTGGTCGGGCGTGCAACGGCGCGCCGTGCCGCGGCCGACCAGTTGGCGCGTACGGTACGTCAATGGGGTTTGGCGGGCGTCACGATCGATTTCGAGGAGATTCCGGACGCGCTTCATCCTGCGGTGCTGGCATTCGTGGCCGACCTGCGCCGCGCGCTTGCCGCGGTTCAACCGCCTGGTGCGCCGCTCGTGGTGACGCAGGCGGTGGGCACCGACCTCACG
Organism: Gemmatimonadaceae bacterium; assembly: GCA_031370885.1. Classification (GTDB taxonomy): domain Bacteria; phylum Gemmatimonadota; class Gemmatimonadetes; order Gemmatimonadales; family Gemmatimonadaceae; genus Gemmatimonas. The sequence goes on along the minus strand of JANMRE010000436.1, from coordinate 24,986 downwards.
TCGAGCACAATGGCGCAGTATGCGGCCGCGAACGATCGTCTCTTTCTCATGTTGTACGACGAGCACTACGGGTCGGGTGACCCGGGCCCGGTAGCCAGTCAGCCGTGGTACGAGCAACAGGCGCGGCGCCTGCTCGTCGATGTGCCACGAGACAAGGCGATGCTGGCGGTAGGCGCCTATGGCTACGACTGGAATGACGCGAACCCTGGCGCGTCGGGCGATGCGCTGACGTTTCAGGAGGTCATGGCAAAGGCTCGAGACAATTCCGTGCCCGTTCGCTTCGACACGGTTTCACTGAATCCCTACGTGAAATGGACGGACCCCGACTCCACGGATCATGTGGCGTGGTTCCTGGATGGCGTGACGGCCTATAACCAACTCACGGCGGGCCGTCGCTTGAGCGTTCGTGGACACGCGCTCTGGAGACTTGGCGCGGAGGATCCCTCCATCTGGCGAGCGCTTGCGCATCGGACTCTGCTGGCGCCCGGCCCGACGCTTGACACGATTGCCCCGGGTTACGAAGTGCAATTCAACGGCACGGGAGAATTGCTGCGAATCACTGCGCGGCCGACGGCTGGCTTGCGCGCCGTGCGTTACGACACGACGCGCGGTGCCGTGGCTCTGGACAGCATGGTCCGCTTTCCGACGCCATGGATCGTGCGGCGGTTCGGTGCAAGCACCCATCGAATCGCACTCACATTCGATGACGGTCCGGACGCACAATGGACTCCCGCAATTCTCGATACGCTCGCCTCGCGCGGCGTGCATGCGACATTCTTCATGATCGGTTCGGCGGTTGAGGTAAACATGCAACTGGCTCGTCGCGTGTTCGCGGAGGGTCACGAAGTCGGCAACCACACCTTTACGCACCCCAACCTGTCGTTGCTCGCGCCATACCTCGTGGGCCTCGAGCTTGACCTCAGTCAACGGGTGCTCGAAGCGACACTCGATCGTCGAACAGTATTCTTTCGCGCGCCTTTTTTCGGCGACGCGGAACCAACCACAAGCGATGAGCTCATTCCAGCCGCCATCGCCTCGGATCGAGGCTATGTTATTGCCGGACTGCACCTCGACTCGGAAGACTGGGAGCGACCTGGTGTCGACGTCATCGTGCGCAATGTGCTCGAGGCGCGCAACCGCGGAAACGTCGTGCTGCTGCACGATGGCGGCGGCGACCGCGCGCAGACGCTGGCGGCGATTGGCCCGCTTATCGATTCTCTCCGTGCCCGCGGCGACACCCTGGTAACGCTGTCGGCGCTTGACGCCAGCGGCGCCTTGCAAGGAATGGCGTTGCTGCCACGAGGTGATGAACGCACCCGTTTGCTGGAACTGGCCGCATTCTCGCTTCTCGGGGGAGGAGAGTGGTTGCTCACATGGCTCTTTCTCCTCGCCGTGACGCTTGGCTTGGGTCGCGTTGCCGTGGTGGGCACATTCGCTATTGCGCAACGCGCGCGCGAGCGGATTCGGGCACGACGCGCCGCCGACAGCGCGCCACTGCCGCTGTTCGCACCTTCCGTTTCGGTGATCGTGCCGGCATTTCGCGAGGAGAACGTTGTGGTTCGCACGGTTGAAAGTCTTCTCGCCCAGCACTATCCGGGAGCGCTGGAGGTCATCGTGGTGGACGATGGCAGTCCTGACGATACCTATGCAGTGGCCATGACGGCATTTGCGCACAATCCTCGCGTGACGGTGCTTCGGAAGTCGAATGGCGGGAAGTCGTCGGCACTCAATCTTGGAATCACCCAGGCGACCGGAGAGGTCATAATCGGTCTCGACGCCGACACGCTATTCGAATCGGACACCGTATCGCAATTGGTGCAGCCGCTCAGGGATGTGCGTGTCGCCGCGGTGGCGGGGAACGCCAAGGTAGGGAACCGCCTGAACCTGCTGACGCGGTGGCAAGCCATCGAGTATGTCACCAGCCAGAACCTGGACCGGCGCGCATTCTCGCTGGTGAATGGCATCACTGTGGTGCCGGGTGCCGTTGGCGCCTGGCGACGGGACGCCGTGGCCGCGATTGGTGGATTCTCCAACGATACGCTTGCCGAAGATCAGGACCTGACGCTGTCGCTGCTTGAGCAAGGGTATCGCGTGGCATTCGCCCCTGCCGCTGTTGCGTGGACCGAGGCGCCGGACACCGTGAAGGGATTGTTGAAGCAGCGATTCCGTTGGAGCTTTGGTACGCTGCAGTGCATGTGGAAGCACCGGTACGCGCTGCTGCGGCCGCGATACGGCACGCTCGGCATGATCGCGCTGCCCAATACATGGCTCTTTCAGCTGCTGGTCAACATCATTGCACCACTCGCTGATCTGATGTTCGTGCTGAGCCTGGTCTCAGTCTGGCTGACGGGACGAGAGCACGGCGCGACCTATGCCATCGCGTCACTTGAACAGATTCTCACCTTGTACGCGTTGTTTCTGCTGGTGGACTGGGCGGCCGCCGTGATCGCCTTCCTTGCCGAACCAGGGGAGGAATTTCGATTGACGTGGCTGGTGTTTCTGCAACGCTTTGCCTATCGACAGTTCATGTACTGGGTGGTGCTGAAGGCCGTCATGGCTGCGGCGCGTGGCGGTCTCGTTGGCTGGGGTACGCTTGAGCGCAAGGCAACCGTGGAACTGAAGCACGCGTCATAACCGGTCGCCTGCGCGCCTTCCTGCTGCAGGTCTGATCATTCCGCCATTGTCACCGCGGCGGCGGCTCGTGTCGACGATGCAGGATGGCCACGACACTATCCGCGAGTACGCGAAGTGACGGTTCGGGGTGCTGAACCGAGCCGCGAATCGGTCCCACCGCCCCCAGCACACGACCGGAACGCGTGTCCGTCACCTCAGCCAAAAGTTGAAGGTCCGAGTCGACACGTAAATACGCGCCCGTCACCACGAGCCCCGCTCGCGTTGACGCAATGAGTGCTCGCGTCTTGCCGGCAGGGATCGAGTCGACCGGTGGAACGGTTTGTTGCTGCGACGGAAGGGCGATGGTTGAATTGACCACCGTGAGACGCGTTCCAGCAGTCAATGCCACGGTGATGACGTCACCGGCGAGCACTCCGATGTTCGCCAGGGTTGAGTCGTTCGTGTCGTTGACGAGATCTGCCACGACCACGCGATTGGGATCGAGGACGCTGTCTTTGCGTGCGTGGTCCCAGACATAGAAACCGATGATCATCGCCGCCAACACCACGATCAACGCGAAGGACAGCGGCCGCCGATCAAGACTCGCAGCGCGTTGACCAGCCTGGCTCCCGCCCATCGGCACGTGCGCGAGTGCGATGGCCATCGCGCTGGCCGACGCGTAGCGGTCAGCCGGTTTTGCCGCCGTACTCCGCCGGATAACAGCCTCGAGTTCGCGTGGCACGTCGGTGCGATGCTTTCGGATACTTGGCAGCGCGTCATTCGTGACTCGCCTGATCAGTTGGCTCGGTGATGCGGCATCGAACGGACGTTCCGCAGCGAGCATCTCATACAGCACGATACCCAGCGCGTACACGTCAACGCGCCCGTCAATCGGCCCCTCGGCACGGAACGACTCGGGACCCATGTAGTGCAGCGTGCCGACCGCTCCACCGGTCGGTGTCAAGCGGTCGATCGGCTCACTCGGCTTCCACCAATCCGCGCCGCGGAAGTCGTCATTCGCGACCAGCGACGAGAGTGGCGCCGCAATGCCAAAGTCGGTCAGCACCGCGTGCCCTCCTTCAACGAGGATATTCTCAGGCTTCACGTCGCGATGCACAAATCCGCTCTCGTGAATGTGCGCCAGGGCTTCGGCCGTTTCGCGGGTCAAGCGCACCGCATCGACAATCGTCAGCGGCCCTTCGCGAATCATGGCACTCAGGGGACGACCTCGCGCGACGGGCATGACAGCGAATAGTCTTCCGTCCTGCAAGCTGCCTGAGTCGATCAGTGGTAGAATATGCGCGTGACGCAGTCCGGCGGCCACCTGCACTTCCTGCCTGAAACGCGCGGCCGCGTTCGGAAAACCAGGAGTGCGTCGCATGATTTTGACGGCTACGTCGCGACCATGTCGCTCGTCGCGTGCGCGATAGACGATGGCTGTCCCGCCTTTGCCCAGCACATCGACGATCACCAGACCGAGTGCGATCAGCGCCGGATCGGCACGAAGCGCCTCCAGATCCGCGTCGTCGCTACCGCGCGAAAAGTCCCGTGATTCCACCGGAGATGAGCGAAGTGACATTGGCGAGCACACGTGGCAGGGCGAGCCCTGCAGGTGTGGCGAGATATCGGGGCTCCCAGATCGGATCGAACTTGTCTTTATATGCGCGAAGTCCTTGAAAATTGTAGAAGTGCTCGCCGTGCCGATACAACATTCCGCCCAGCCGATGCCAGCGTGGAGCGAGCGTTCGCGCCTCCATGCCGGAAAGCGGTGCCATGCCGAGACTCATGCGGTCATAGCCTTGCGCGCGTCCCCACAGCATCAGCTCGATGAACAAGTACTCCATCGTCGCAGGTGGCGCGTCGCTGGCATAGCGCATCAGGTCGACGGATAGGTCACGGCCGCTACCTGTCCAGAGGTTCGCAAATGCCACGACACGACTGTCCACACGTACGAGCGCGTGAGCGAAGTGTGTGAGATATGCCGGATCGAAGCGACCCAGCGAGAATCCCTTCTCGCGCGTGGACTTGGTTCCAAGCCAGTCATCGGAGATCGCGCGCAACTGCGGCAGCAGGGCCTCCACGCGTTCAGGTGGAATGATCTCGAATGTCGCACCAGCCTTTTGCACTTCCCGCTGCGTTCGTCTGAGCCCGCGTCGATTGCGCCCCTCCAGGGCGAAGTCCGCCAGTGGCACCATCGCCTCTTCGCCCATCTTGAGCAGGGTCAGTCCGAGGTCGATGTACAGCGGGAGATACCTGACACTCACCTCATAGAACACCGGCCAGGCGCCGTGACTGTCGGCAGCTTCGCGGAAGCGCCAGGCAAGTTCGCGTTGGGCGGACTCCGGGCCAAAGGGGTCGCCCAGCGCAACCCAGGTGCGACCGTTCACCCCATACATCAGGAATCCGTCGTTCGCCTCCGAAAACATCAGATGCTTGTCACCGAGGAGCGCGAGCGCGGCCGACGTTTCGTCGATGGTCGGAAGGAGGCGCGTCACCTGCACCAGGTCCTCGGCGCTGCCCAGATCGAGTCGCGGCGCCGCATGGCGCAGCAGGCGTCGCACCGCCACAAAGCCGAGCGATGCGGCGACGCCTGCACTGGCGCGCAGGAAGCGAGGAGCATCACCGCGCTCGGCGAATCGCCACCAGAGTTCGGTGGTGAAATTCACGTGCTTGAAGGAAAAAATGCCGACCCACACGCTCACACCAACGATCGCGACTATGGATCCAATCCATCCCGGAGTCAACGGTTCTGCGAGCAGCGACGATTTTCGAGTAAACGCCGCTCGACTCGCCACGAGCAGGGCAAGCACGACCGCCAGCGCCGTGGCCTCTTCATAGTCCAGTCCTTTGAGGAGCGAGGCCCCGATGCCGATGATCAGCAATGCACGCGTCAAGTGATACGCAGCGTCCAGTCGACGATTTAGCGCCCAGCCGAGCACCACCAGGCCGACACCAGCGATACTGCCTGCGAAGTGCGAGAGCTCGACGACACCAAGGGGGAGGACATCAGTCAACGCGGCAATCCGTCCACGTACCGGCGGCGTGGCGCCCGAGAACAGCAGTATCGCGCCGCCAAGCATTGTCATGGTACCGATCGCGCTTGGCAGGAGAGGTTCTGCCCACCGTTCAAAGCCGTCCGCCATGTAAGAAGCGACACTCGAAATTCGCGAGTGCTGTCGTCTGATCTCATGCACAACCAGCATGATGACCGCCGCCACGAACGGTACCAGGTAGAAGATTGCACGATACGCAAGCAGCGCGCCAAACAGTGGTCCCGCAGGAACGGTGTTGCCGAGTTGGAGCACCATGAGCGTTTCGAAGACGCCCATGCCTCCGGGAACGTGGCTGATCAATCCACCTGTCTGCGCCAGCAGGAACGCGGCGACAAACGCCGGGAAGCTCAGGTGCGGTCCCTCCGGAAGCAGGACGAACAACACCAATGCGGCGAGGGCCCAGTCAACCGTGGCTACGAGCAATTGACCGACTACCAATCGTGGCGCGGGAACGGGGATCACCAGTCCGCGCAGGGTGAGCGCGCGTTCGCGACCCCAAACACTCCATCCGACATAGACACTCGTCACCAGCACGCAGACGATTGCCAGCGCGCGTACCACGAGCACCGGAAGGAGCAACCGCTCCAGACTCGCCGTCGGCTCCACCAGGCCGACAACGCCGGTGAGTGCGATCACTCCCAGCGTGAATGTCGCGCCGGCGAAGGCCACAGCTTTCGTGATCTCACCAGTGCCAAGCCCCCACGCACTCCACAGCCGAACGCGAAGTGATCCACCCGTGAACGCGGCAAATCCGAGCGTCTGACTGATCCCATACGTAACGATCGATCCATACAGCACTCGACGGAATGACAGTCGGTGCCCGGCATAGTACAGCGCCAACACGTCGTAGCCTGGTAGCACGGCGTACGCCGCAACCGTGCAAAGGACCGCGAGCAAAATCTTCGCGTGAGACACCTCCAGGAAGGCACGCACAATATCGTGGTACCGGAGGTGCGCGAGCTCGAACTCGAGCATGCGCAAGGTCACGGCCAGCAGCGTGACGACCAGCACGGGCACGACCCAGAGGCGTACGCGCTCAAGGCGGGAGGGGGTCACTCCGTCCAGGGGGACGACGTCTTCGGGCATTGCTGCTCAGACGGGAGGGAGTGGTCCTATTGGCGCCTGTCCGCCGCTCCGACGGACCAACTCGCTCAGCATTTCGATCTGTCGTTGCTGCAATTGCACCAGATGCGCCCAGTCGCGCTCGCGCAGCGCATCGAACTTGTCGTGTAGTTCCCGAATCTCAAGTTCGGCCTTGAGATTCACTTCGTAGTCGTTGGCCGCATGCAGGCGGTCCTTCTCGGTTTGCCGATTCTGACTCATCATGATGACCGGCGCTTGCAACGCGGCCAGCATGGAGAGGAACAGGTTAAGGAAGATGTACGGGTACGGGTCGAACGCTTCCTTCCGCGGGCCAAGAATTTCTGTGTTGAGCACAGCCCAGAACAGCATGAACGCCAGGAAGAGCAGGATGAACGTCCACGAACCGCCAAAGGTGGCGATGTGGTCCGCCAGCCGCTGGCCAATCGTGGCACTTGCTTCGATCTCCACGACGATGTCACGCGCAATGGGTCGGCGCCGCAGCATCGCTTGGGCCACCAACAGCTCGCGCGATGTAACGGGGGTCCAATTCACCTCGGTCGAGGCACTCAGCTGGTCCGGTGGTCGTGTCATGGGAGCCGAAAGAGGGACGCAAACGCAACACGGATAGGCCAAGGACCCTTGGATGCGCGCTTGCTGAAGCTAACCCGCTGGTATCCCGCGAGCCGGTCCCTCCCCGTTGCTCCGCAGACTGTCGTCTGCGCACGCCGCTGGGCCAACGTGTCGATGAAGTTCTAACGGTGCGTGAACAAGCACGTTGGTGTCAATCGCGATCACACCGATCTGGCGCAGCGCGGTGCGCCGCGAGAAGGTCAGGGCGCAGCTGGCACCTGCGTTGGACTTCCTCCCCCCACTGGTGCTACGTTGGTACGGCGTTCACTGGTGTGCTCACTGTCACCGGAGCGCTCCATGCGAACCGGCTTTCAGAGGCGATATGGTGACGATCGATTTGCAGCCTACGCTGCGCGGGGCGCTTATTGAACTGCGGCCTCTGCGCGCGGATGACTGGGACGCGCTTTACGCGGTGGCGTCGGACCCGCTGATCTGGGAGCAGCACCCCGATCGCGAGCGTTACACGGAACCGATATTCCGCGAGTTTTTTCGCGTAGCGCTGGAGTCGCAGTCGGCGCTGGTGGCAATCGATGTGCAGAGCGGGCACGTGGTCGGCTCATCACGATATCACGGCTACAACGAGACGCTGAGCGAGATCGAAATCGGCTGGAGCTTTCTCGCACGGTCCCACTGGGGTGGGCGCCATAACGGCGAGATGAAGCAGCTCATGCTGCAGCATGCCTTCCGGTTTGTTGACAGTGTGATTTTCGTGATCGGACCACAGAACGTCCGTTCGCAGCGGGCCGTGCAGCAGATTGGTGCCGTATTGGTTGGTCCTGTCACGGTGCGCGGTCAGGAGAGCGTGGTCTATCGCCTCGTCAAGCCTCGGGATATCCGATGATGCTCGATGCCGGCGATGTGCGGTATGTCGTGCGCTACCGCATCACTCGGTAACACGGTTTTTTTCGACAACATCTGGATGCGCGGGTAACTTGAGGAACTCCGCCCGCATTTCCTTTCTCATCAACCTCGAGGCTCTTCGTGTCCGCCGATGCGTCCGCCACCCTGGTCATCTCTCCGCCCCAGTTTCTCACTCACTGGCAAGCCCATCGCCGCTTGACTCGGCGCACAATCGCTGCATTTCCCGACGATCAGCTCTTCACCTTTGCGGTAGGCGGTATGCGCCCGTTCGGCGCCCTTGCGAACGAAATGCTGGGCATGGCGGTGCCTACTGTGCGCGGCATCATTACCGACACGTGGGATAGTTACGTGCCGAGTGCCGCTACCACCAAGGATGAGGTGCTCGCGCAGTGGGACGAGAACACGAAGCAGCTCGACACGACATTCGCGCAAATTCCGGTGGAGCGATTTCAGGCCCTCATGACCGCATTTGGTCAGTGGACGATGCCCGGCTACGACCTGCTGCTCTACATCGTGGACAACGAAATTCATCATCGTGGGCAGGGCTACGTGTATCTGCGCGCACTCGGCATCGAGCCGCCGCCCTTCTACGACCGGAGCTGAGGCAGCGCGCGCGCTACAGCGACGTTCCGCCGTTGGGCAGTCGCACCCGAAGGAAATTCGTGCGCTTGGAGGGAGGCAGGGCGAGCTGACGACGTATCTGTTCCACCAGCGCGCGTTCGCTCTCCTTCTTCAATGCGTCGCGCGTGTCCGGTTTATGCTTTTTCTTTTTCACGTAGCGTTCGCCTCAAAATAGGCAGCACGGCCAGATCCTGTTCGCGTCCTGCACGTTCCTTTCTCCTGATGATGTCGGCGAGCGAAGCGACACGCAGCTCATGGGCACCAAAACTCACCGTGGACGCTCGGCCGCGCAGCGACTCGAACGAACGAATGCCGTCGAGTTTGGCCATGCAATCGAGCTGCAACCCATCGTGATCACGCGTCAGGCGGTACAGCTGCGACGCGGGATAGTACGGACGCAGCACGATCGCGCCGAGATGATCGGCCACACGCTTGAGTTTCGCGAGGTTCGTGGGGGTCTTGCGAAACATGAAATCGAAATCCATGGTCGTGACTGGCGATCCCTGAACGGCCGCGGCGGCGTTGCCGATCAACACGGCGTCCAGACGGCAAGTGGCGAGCGTGCGCGCAATCACGATCAGCAGCGGCTCGGCGTTCATACGGAAAGCTATTTCACCGGGCGCTACGCGAATGCCGGCGTGGCGCGCGACCCGGCACGCGCCGCCTGGCGAATCTCGGAAATGCTCGCCAGCGCGCGAAAGGCAATCCCTGAGCTGACAATCGCTGCGGCACCTCCTTGCTCGCGATCTACCAGCCCAACCACGAGGACCACGTGTGCGCCGGCAGCACGAGCGGCCTGCACGGCTTTCAGAACCGATTGTCCTGACGTAATGACGTCGTCCACGATGGCAACGCGTTTTCCCTGCGGACTTACTCCTTCCACATGCTTCTCAAGCCCGTACTGCTTGGGCTCTTTTCGCGCCACGAAGCCCGTTACGCGTTTACTCGTGCTGGCACTGGCAAATACGGTGCTGGCCACGATCGCATCGGCGCCCATCGTGAGCCCCCCAACCGCTTCAATGTCGAATTCCTCCACCAACTTCATCATCATCGCGCCAACGAGCACCATTCCATCGGGATCGTACGTGACTTGCTTTGCGTCGAGGTAAAAGTCACTGCGTGCGCCTGACGACAGCAGAAATTCGCCCTCCTTGTAGGACTTTTCGAGCAGGAGAGCAACAAGCTGCGTGTTGTTCGGCATGCCAGCTCCAGTTGAAGAATGGTGACCCGTTTCCAAAAGATACGTCGTTTCAGCCCACGCAGGTACTATTGCATTGACATATTCCTGGCTCGTGGCCAGACTCCGACATGATTGAACCCGATCCGCAACGCGGCCGCTCACTTCGCCAGCATGGCCCGGGCTGACGCACTGTCCGAACACTGCGCGTCAGCCACTGCGTGCCGCACGCGATGACGGACAATCCGCTCATCGTCCAAAGCGATCTCTCGGTACTCGTCGACGTCGCGGCGCCACGCTATCCTGAGGCACGTGATGCGCTCGCGCGGTTCGCCGAGCTGGTGAAGTCACCGGAACACATTCACACGTATCGCATCAGTCCGCTGTCCATCTGGAATGCATGCGCGGCCGGCGTGCCGATTGATGAGATTCTTGGCGCGCTTACCGGTTTCTCACGATTTTCGATACCGCCGCACGTTGCTACGCAGATACGCGACTTCGCGGGGCGGTTCGGCCGCGTCCGTATTGAGCGTGACCCGTCGAGCGAAACGGGGGAACACTTGCTGGTGTTCACGAGCGACGCGCTGCTGGCGGAAGAACTGGTGCATGGAAGACAGCTCGCCCCGCTGTTGTCGGATCGCGTGTGCGCGAACTGCTTTCGCATTCGGCAATTCGATCGCGGTCGTATCAAGCAGGCACTGATCAAGGCTGGCTTCCCGGCTGAGGACATCGCGGGCTACACGGTGGGTGACGCGCTTGTGGTGTCGCTCCGTCCGGTCACACAACAGGGACTTCCTTTCACGTTACGCGACTATCAGACTGACGCGGTGAACGCGTTTCACGCCGACGGGGCGGAGCGTGGTGGCTCGGGAGTGATTGTTTTGCCCTGCGGCGCCGGCAAGACGATCGTCGCGATGGGAGCGATCGCCGCTGTACAGGCCAACACCCTCATTCTCACCACAAGTGTGTCGGCAGTACGTCAGTGGATTGCCGAGTTGCGGGACAAGACCACCGTGCCCGACGACTGCATTGGCGAGTACGGTGGCGCGGTCAAGGATGTTCGTGCGGTTACCGTGGCGACTTATCAGATGCTTACGCATCGCGCACACGCCAACGGCGCGTTCACGCATCTGGCGCTGCTGGACCAGCACAACTGGGGGCTGATTGTTTACGACGAGGTGCATCTGCTCCCGGCACCGGTTTTCCAGATCACGGCCTCGTTGCAGGCACGCCGCCGTCTGGGGCTGACGGCAACGCTGGTTCGCGAAGATGGGCGCGAAGACGATGTGTTTGCGCTGATCGGTCCGAAGAAGGCCGACGTCCCGTGGAAAGTCCTCGAACGTCAAGGGTGGATCGCCACGGCGGTGTGTACCGAAGTGCGTGTGCCGTTGCCGGACGGAGTACGGATGTCGTACGCGGTCGCCGACGCGCGGGCGAAATTTCGTATCGCGTCGGAGAGCGCGGCGAAATCAGCAGTGGTGCGCGATATCATGGCGCGACACCCGGGCGAACCGGCGCTCATCATCGGCATGTATATCGGGCAGCTTGAAGCCATTGCGCGCGAACTGCGCGCACCGGTAATCACCGGTACGACCGCTCAACGCACACGGGACACGTTGTACGAGCAGTTCCGATCTGGCGTCCTGTCGGCGCTCGTCGTGTCCAAGGTGGCGAACTTCGCGATCGATCTGCCGGATGCCGCCCTGGCGATTCAGATTTCAGGGACCTTCGGCTCCCGTCAGGAAGAAGCGCAGCGACTGGGGCGCATTCTGCGACCAAAAGCCGGAGCGAATCAGGCGCACTTCTACAGCGTGGTGACCGCAGACACCGTCGAGCAGGACTTTGCGCTCAAGCGACAACTGTTCCTTTGCGAGCAGGGCTACGAGTACGAGATTGTCGATGCGAGTGCGTACCAGAATGCCGACGCGGGAGTGGCTCCATCATGAACCTGTCAGACGTCGACTGGTCCGACGTCCTGCGGGGACTGTCGCGGTGGTACCCGCTGCCGCTCGCTGCGCGCCGACTGCTGCTGCACACGTTGACTCAGACCGGTTCGGTGCCTGTCTCGCGCTTTGGATTGCAATTCAACGTGATTGTCAGGTCGGGCATTGCGGTGTTCGATACGGAGCGCCGCCGACTGACGCTGGCCGAACCTCACCGACTGCTGATGAACGTGTTGCGCTCGATCAGTCGTCATCCTGTGTTCGACGCGCCGTCATCGCCCGTGCTGGTGAAGTACATGGAAGAACACTTCAGTCAGGAGGAGATCCGGCGGCTAAGTGATAATCCTTCAAGTGGCTGGCCGGGACACGTTGCCCGAACCGCATTGGCGTCTCGCGTGACATCCGTCGCATGGCCGCGAGAGTTGGTGGTGGCGAAGTCAGACAACGACCTGCTGAAGTGGGCCGCCGCGCGCGGCCGAACAACGCCCGATGATGGGTCGCTGAGCGATCTCCGCGAACTGCAGGGATTGGCGGGTGTTCTGGTGGAGCGCGGACGCGCCATTTCGTTGCGCGAGCTCGCGGCGCGCCAGAACGCTGCCAATGCTGCACCGTTTGTGCGCGCACTGCATATGGGACTTGCCACATTGGTCCTGTTCGTTGGCCTGGACAGTGAAGAGCTTGAGCCGACAATCGGCCTGTGGCCTGAGGCGTTGACTGACCTCATCCGCCCGCCGGCGATGCCACCGACGCAGGCCGAACCGGTGGAGCATTTTGAGTTCGCAGTGTTGATGGAAGACATGACGGCATTGCTGGCCGCGGTGGCTGCGGCACCCATGCGATTGCGCGCCAATGAAATGCTCGTGTTTGCCCGCACCCGAACGGAGATTGAGTCGCGACTGGTGGCGATTCCCCCGTGGGCAGCAAGTGTCATCCACAACGCCGGACAGTCCCGCGTCGACGCAACGGTGCATGAGCTGCTGCTTCACCAATTCGTCAGGCGTGTAGCGCTGCACAACATGCCGCATCTTGAGATTGCCGAGTCGGGGACCATCTGGCTCGCACTCTCTCCGCGCGATCGTTTGGCGGCCCTGCTGGCTCCGCTGCGTGCGTCGAAGTCGAGGAATCCACCGAGTTCGTACCGTTACGATCGGGAGGACAGGTTTTTCCCGTTCACGATGCCGTACTACAAGGAGCCGGCGGCGCTTAACCTGCGTGCGGATCTGACGCGCGCCTTTCTGTCCCTGCCGGGCGGATTTGTCGGCATCGCGGAGTTTCTGGAATACGCGTCGCGCGAGGCAAATCCTCTGGACGCATTGCCGCGTGCTGCGAAGGAGGAGCTTTTCCGGCACATGCATTATGGCGGCGCTGGTATTCGTTCGGAATTCGCGGGACTCTGGAGCAGCGCGTTGCAGCATTTCCTGTCGTCGCGACTGGTCATGCTGGGAGGGGCGCGTCTCGGCGTCACCGCAAGGGGCGTGCTGTGTTTTGCACTCACCGATGTTGGACGGTATCTGCTCGGCGACATCGAGCAATTCGCGTACGGTGTCGCTGAAGTCGCCGATGTCGTGGTCCAGCCGAACTTCGACGTCATCTTCCTGAGTGCGTCTCCGGCGCTCGAAGCCCGCATGGGCCGAGTGGCTGAACGGGTTGGCAAGACGCCTGGTCTGGCGTTTCGAATCACCCGCGCATCGATCCTGCGCGCGGCGGAGTCGGGTGTGACCATCAGTGAAATCGTGGCGATCCTTGCCGACGCGTCGAGCAAACCCCTTCCGAAGAACGTGCAACGGGAGATTGTCGGGTGGGTGGCCTCAATTCGGCGCGCTCACCTGCGCCGGATTGAGGTGATTGATTGCGCGGATGCGGAATCCGCCGATCGCGTGAACGCGGCGCTTGGAAATAAGGTGCGTCGACTAACGGCCACGATGCTCGAGATCGTGGCAGCAACATCACAGGCGCGCGCTGCGTTGCTGAAGCGCCTGCGGTCGGCTGGCGTTTTCCTGAGTGATGAAACAGGTCGCCAGACCACCGCGGCGCCAAAACCGCGACGTATACGCGAAGCCGACGAGTTCGATGTGGACTTCGAGTAGAACGCGCGTATCTGATAGATGAGCGCCGGACCGCTCGGGTTCGCGTCTACTCGAGCAGGTACCGCGTGGCGGCGGAGCGCACGTTGATGTTGTACGTCGGAAAGACGCTGTCCGCTTCGTCAAACCCGCAGGCATGAATGAGCGCGCCCGCTGCGAGGTTGGTTTCCCACATCACCTCCGACCGCAGCGCTTCATACATCGGTTGCGTGAATCCCCCGCCGGTGAAGATCGCCAGGACAGCCGTTGTGAAGCCTCCGTGCTGTAGAGCGTGAACGGTGTGGTCTCTGTCGGTCGTGTCTGTACCAACTCCAAAGTCTGCGGCAGTTTCCGTGGGGGCGCCAGAACAATGTCCTTGTGCGCGCCCCCTGGAACCAAGTGTTGAAGGCGGCGTACGGCTCGGGTGAGGGTTATTCCGCTGCCAACGGCTACCCACCAGACGTGGTTGTCGGCAGAAACGCCATGGAGAAGGGTCTATGAAGCTCAGACGTGCAGCAGGCTGGAGTGCGCTGGCGATTTCACTCGCGTTGGTGGCGACGGCGTCTGTTGCCTACTGGACATCAGGCAACTCTTGCGACACGCGCAACACCGCGACGGCGCCGGCCCACCCGATGCAAGCGTGGATTTATTGCGACTATGGATCACCAGATGTGCTCAGGCTTGAGCGGGTTGAGAAACCAACTCCTGGCGACCATGAAGTGTTGATCCGCATTCGCGCGGCGTCGGTCAATCCACTGGACTGGCATTACGTGCGAGGTCTGCCCTACATCGTGCGTTTGGGGGGCGGACTGCGGAAACCAAAGGTTATACAACTCGGAGTGGACTTCGCCGGCACGGTTGAAGCAGTGGGGAAACTCGTCACGCACTTCAAGCCTGGCGACGACGTATTCGGCGGCAGAACAGGTGCCTTCGCGGAATATGTCACGGTTCGGGAAAACGGCGCCGTGGCGCTCAAACCGGCCAACATGACGTTTGAGCAAGCGGCGACCGTTGCGATCGCAGCTGTCACCGCGTTGCAAGGTCTCCGCGACAAGGGAAAGATTCAGCCGGGACAGAAGGTCTTGATCAATGGTGCCTCGGGAGGGGTGGGTACGTTCGCGGTGCAGATCGCCAAATCATATGGCGCGCAGGTGACCGGTGTGAACAGTACGAGAAATGTGGAATTGGTCCGATCGATCGGCGCTGATTCGGTCATTGATTACACCAAATCGGACTACACCAAGGGTGCCCTGCGGTACGACATCATTCTGGACAATGTGGGAAACCGCGCGCTGTCAGACAACAGGCGCATCCTGACTCCCAACGGGAGGTACGTCTTGATTGGCGGCGCCGGCGCAAACGATGGCCAGTGGCTCGGACCGTTGATTGGTCCGATCAAGGCGATGGTGGTGTCACGGTTCGTGAGTCAGGAGTTGGGTATGCATTTGGCCGAGCTGAACACACAGGACCTGATGGTTCTGCGCGATCTCATGTTGGCCGGGAAAGTGACACCCGTCATCGACCAGCGTTATCCGTTGAATGAAGTTCCTGCGGCCATCAGGTATCTGGAAGCAGGACGCGCGCGTGGCAAGGTGGTGATCACACTGGAGTAGCGCGAGTCGTGATGGGCGTGCTGCGGTAGTCACGCCACGCGCGGTACGACTGCTTCAGCAGACTCTGGAAATGGTACACCCCTGATTCCATTGTTGGTGAGAAACGACCGCGGTCATAGCCGCGCGACTGAAGCCCGGCCTGCACTTTTTGGCAGATCTCCCGGTCTTCCACCTGCACCATGTCGCTGTACTCCACATCGGCCTGAATCTGCTCCGCTCGACCTGCCGCATCGGGGCTGTCATAGTAATACCAGAAGCTCACCGTGCAGCGATCGGGCCCCTTGGGCAGCACCAGATTCGCCTGCACCCGATGCGGTAACACGTTCAGCATGAAGTTCGGGTACACCCAGTAATAGAACGCCTCGCCGCCGGCGTCGCCGGTGTACACGTTGTCGGCTTTGAGTGGACTGTGCTGAAGCGTGTGCCATGGGCCCAGTTCGGTGGTGTAGGCCGAATAGTCCAGCGCCTTGTTGAGCTCCGGATGGACGTGAGGGATGTGGTATCCCTCAAGGAAATTGTCCACGTACACTTTCCAGTTGGCTTCCACCTCGTAATCCACCCGCCGCACCAACTGTTTCGTGGTCAAGCGGTTCGGCGTGATTCGTTCGGCGATGCCGGCAAATACCTCGACCAGCGGCGGGGCATGTGCCGGTTCGAGGCACACGAACACGAAGCCTTCCCACACGTCGACACCCACGGGAATCAGTCCGAAGTCTTTCTTATCGAACAGTTCCGTGCGATCGAACTGCGGTACGCCTCGCAGCGTGCCGTCCAGCAGGTATGTCCAGCCGTGGTACTTGCAGGTGAGTGCTTTCACGCAGCCTGATGGTTCGAGAGCCAACGGCCCACCGCGATGACGGCACACGTTATAGAACGCGCGAAGCACACCATCCCTGTCGCGAATGATGATGACCGGGTTGTCGGCGACAGTGGCCAGAAAGTAATCGCCGGGGCCCGCCACCATCGAGACGTGCCCAACACCTTGCCATGTAGTGGCGAATACTGCGTCACGATCGACCCCATGGAAACCGGGATTCACGTACCACGCGGAGGGTGCCGTTTCGGATCGTTCAACCGGAACGATCTCGAGGTCGGCGTCCGGCAATTCCGGCAGGCGGTGGAATGAAGTGGTCTCGGTCATACTCCAAAAGTAAGCGATTCCGGTGTGACGATCCTACGAATGGGCCGGCCTGGTAACCGGGTTGCGTGCGGGCATGCATATTCCCTGCTGCCCTGATCTACTCCACTTGAGGAAGAGCTATGCCGCGTGTTTTCAATCGCCTGCTGCGGCCCGCGCTGGCCGCACTGGTGGCCTGTACTTCCCCTGTCGACAGACCCGCGGCGGCTGGTGCCGTCACATCCGAACCAGTTCCAGCCGAAGGCGTTGCGGCCATCGACACCGCCACGCTCATGCGGCACATTCGCGTGCTGGCGCACGATTCGCTGATGGGCCGACTGCCTGGCTCCGCCGGCGAAGACAAGTCGGTGGCGTACATCGAGTCGGAGTTCAAGGCCATTGGACTCGCGCCAGGCAACACCGATGGCACGTACATCCAGAACGTGCCGCTTGTTGGCATCACCGTGAACGGTGCACCGTCGCTGACATTCACCAGGGGCACGGCGCGCACGTCACTCAAGTGGCGGGATGACTTCGTCGCGTGGACCAAGCACGTGTCGCCATCGGCGGTGCTGAATAATTCCGCACTGGTGTTTGTTGGCTACGGCACCGAAGCCCCGGAGTTTGGCTGGGACGACTTCAAGGGTGTTGACGTGACCGGCAAGACTGTGGTGATGCTGGTGAACGATCCGCCCCTGGCCGATACCACACAGTTTGGCGGCAAGCGCATGACGTACTACGGCCGATGGACCTACAAGTACGAGCAGGGCATGAAGCACAAAGCCGCCGGCGTGCTGATCGTGCACGAAACGGCGGGCGCGGGCTATCCGTTCACGGTGGTGCAAGGAAAGGCGTCCGAACAGTTCGATCTTGTCACGCCCGACAAGAACATGGGTCGCAGCGACGTGGAAGGTTGGATTACGGTTGACCAGGCCAAGTCGCTGTTTACCATGGCGGGACAGAACTTTGATTCACTGAAAGCGAAGGCGGCGACTCGAGAGTTTACGCCCGTGCCACTCGGCGTTTCCGCGTCGGTGACGTTGGCGAATACCCTGCGCACGATTGATTCCCGCAACGTGGTGGCCAGGCTCGCAGGCAGCGATCCCGCGCTCAAGAATGAGTACGTGATCTACACGGCACACTGGGATCACTTCGGTATCGGGACCACGGTCAACGGCGATTCCATTTACAACGGCGCGTATGACAACGCGAGCGGCGTGGCGGGTTTGCTCAATCTCGCCAAGGCTTTCCACGCAATGAAGACGCCGCCCAAGCGCTCGATGCTGTTCCTCGCGGTCACCGCTGAGGAGCAAGGCTTGCTTGGCTCGCAGTACTATGGCGTCACCCCGCTGTATCCATTGGCGAAAACGCTCGCCAATATCAACATGGATGAGATCAACGTGGCCGGTCGTACCTCCGATCTCACCGTAGTCGGGCTCGGTGCTTCGGAGCTTGATGACTACGCGGCCGCCGCAGCCAGGGAGCAAGGGCGTACATTGCGCCCGGACCCGGAGCCGGAGAAAGGCGGATACTATCGCTCCGATCACTTCAACTTCGCGCGCGTTGGTGTACCGGCGTTCAACCCCGGTGAAGGTATCGAGTACGTCGGCAAACCCGCCGATTTTGGTATCAAGCGGCGAGACCACTACACCACCAACGACTATCACAAGCCGTCTGACGAGATCAAGCCGGATTGGGAGCTGAGTGGCGCTGTTCAGGATCTCGCGTTGTACATGACCATGGGGTATCGGATCGCGAACGCGACCAGATTCCCGGAGTGGCGCGTGGGCAACGAGTTCCGTGCCATCCGTGAGGCCCAGTTCGGGAAATAGGCGTTGCCTCCATGATGATGAACCCTACGAGTCTTTTTGTGCTCGCCGCCGTGGCGATGTATGGGGTGGTGTTCGCGCTGCTGCTGCGCCAATGCCGCAAGCCTTCGCGTGTGCTTGGCCGCCTGTTCCTGTCGTTGATGAATCGCATGCATACCGGTGTAACCGCGTGGGGTCTGTCGCACGTCCCGATCACGCCCGGCGTCGCTGTGCTTGATGTGGGCTGCGGCGGCGGACACACCCTCGCGACGTTTGCGAATACCGCGCCCGACGTTGCCGTGTTCGGCGTTGACTACTCTGCGGAGAGCGTGGCGACGGCGCGACGGATCAATGCCTCGTCGATCATGCAGGGTCGGGTCACGGTTGAACAGGCGTGCGTCTCGCAACTCCCGTTTGCCGCAGCGACGTTCGACCTTGTCACCGCTGTTGAAACGCACTACTACTGGCCGAATCTGTCATCCGACGTGCAGGAGATCTGGCGCGTCCTGCGGCCAGGTGGTCGCGTAGCGCTGATCGCGGCCACGTATCGCGGTCGCGATTTCGACTTCCCGTTTCGCCTGTCGATGGCGCTGGTCCGGGGGCAGTACCTGACGGCGAGTGCACATCGCGCGCTGCTGGCAACGAACGGGTTCGTGGACGTTGAGGTGCACACCGAGCCGTCGAAGGGCTGGCTCTGCGCGGTGGGCAGCCGACCGGCATAGCCTGCGCCAGCGGGGCGCTGACCGCTGTTCGCGCAGGGCAGACTACCAGCGAAAGAGTCGCGTGGCCTTCACGACAATCGAGCGATTGTCGAGTGCCGGGAATCCCGCTCCCGACGTGGTCCGTCCGTCACTGTACACGATGAACAACTCGCTGCCGGGCTTGTACTCCCAACGCATACGCACGTTGGTTCCCATGGACCGCGTGCGCGACTGATACTGCACCAACGCGGCGGCGAACATGCGCGGACTTACGGTATACGTGAAGCGCGAACCGAGCAGATTGGTTTCGCCGCTGCCGAATGGACCGTCGATGTGATTGTACGACACGGTCGGCTCGGCGATGAGTTGGGGCGCGATGTCCACGCGTCCGCGCCACGTCACCTCGGTAAGCGTTCCGTTGTAAAAACGGCCGCGCGCGAGTATCACGGCACCACTGACCGGTCGCTGCGTGCCCAGCGTGTACGTCGCTCGCGCCTGACCGTACCGATAGCTGCCCACAGGGATGGTCACCCCACGCGCGACGGAAAATGGCACTTCCAGGCGCTCAAATGCGTGCAACAGCTCGCCATTGAAAATGTCGCCGTTGGACAGTTCCGTAATGAACGCACCCTTGAACTCCTGGGTTTGCAGGCGTCCAGTTGGCGAGGTGATGTAGTCGGCGCTGCCCTGGTACGTGAACCGACGCACGGCCTTGAGGTGCTGCGGGCGCGGACTCACCCGGGCGAGCATTAACGAGCGGCGAAACGCCGAGCGCCGCAGGAAACCGACTTCCGGATTGAATCCGTTGCCAACGAAGAGGTGTTCAAGCACCACTCCATACTTATCGCCGTTCAAGTCGAACTTCCCGCGGTAGCTCGACTGGTCGCCTGTTCTTCCGTCGGTCTGACTCTTCGCCGCAAAGCCGGTGATCGCCAGATCGTCACGCAGGTTGAACTGCGCGTCGATACCACCCACAAGGTTGCTCGTGTCACTCGTTGGATTGCGACCAGTAGCCACCAACCCAATGCGACTGCGGCGCCCCACATCGCGATTCACCCGGAGCACCGAGAAATCGCTCGACGGCGCGTTCACTGACTTAACCGCTTCGGTTTTCATGTTCAACGCGCCAACCTGCCAACCGCCTGAGCGACCCAGTACGCGCACGCCGGCGACGATGGGCGCAATGGTGCCGCCAACCAGGCCGATGCGCCGACTGTAGAACAGGATCGGCGACAGGTCGGTTGTGTTGCCAACGCCACTCGAATTGAAACCGCCGCCACCGTTTGCGCCGCCGCCACCACCACCGCCGCCGCCCACGCCGCCGAACGCAAACGCGTCCTGTCCTTCGAGAAAAAACTCGCGCTTTTCGGCGTTGGTCAGCGAGAAACGGGTGAGATTCACCTGCGCGTCGTCGTCTTCGACCTGTGCGAAATCCGTGTGGTAGCTGAGGTCAGCCACCACTTGTGGCGTGATGCCCCACTTGACGTCGCCCCCGACGTTTCCGTCGCGCCGGTTGGTGATCACCGGTGCCACGGCGCGATTGGTCAACATGGAGCCAAGGGCGTAGGGTTTGACGTCGACGTTCAGCCCGCGTCCGGGGGCAACGATGCCCAGCAATGTGGCGGCGTTGGATACCTTGTTGAGTCCGCGACGTCCCCACGAGCGCGGCACCGCGCTGAGAAACGACGTTTCGTTCTTCCAACGCGACATCCGTCGAATGTTCACGCCCCACACGTCGCCGGCCGGCGTGACGCGGATGGAGCGAAACGGAATCCGCAGTTCAACGCTCCATCCGCCCTCGAAGTCGCGCGCGCGTGACTCCCACAGCCCGTTCCAGTTCGAGCTGGGCTGTTCGTTGGTGGCGTAGAAATCGAAGAGCGCGCCGAGCCGATTGGTGGCGAATCCGTACCCATTGCGATGATCGTGGAACGTGTCGAACATCACCGCCAGGTGGTCGTTGTTGTACAGGTTGGGCGCGTCCCGGCGCATATCGGTGGCCACGCGATGGTCGCGTTGCGACTCGTACAGCCGCGCACTGATGTAGACATTCTCATCATCAAAGAATATCCACGCTTCGGTGCGCTCCGTGGCGGGCGCCCCTTCGTTGGGTTCCTGCTGCACGAAGTCGGTGTAGGGTTCTGTCGTGCGATAGAACTCTTCGTTCAGTGCGCCGTCGAATTTGAGCGTCGAGGTCAGACGCGTTGCGCGCACCGTCACCTTGCCGGATGAGTCACGCACCATCATGGGTGATGCCGCCGGCGGGTCGACGGTTCCGACGCGGTCGTTTGCGCGCTGCGCGTTTACGCCCGTAGCATTCGCGAGTGTAAGCCACACAACGACCCCAATACGGACCAGAGCCGCCGGAATGCGGCCATTCGCTGTGTTTAGTCCACGATGCATGCATCACAGAATAACGCCTGACACGACGTGAAAGCCAGCGGACAACGGACGGGTCACCTCACCGCGTGCCGCGATACTCGATGCGCGACAACCCCGCGTCCGTATTCTTCGCGAACCACGTCTTCCCGTATTCCAGCACATACACCCGCCCGTCCGGCCCCACCTCCACGTCGATTGGCGCGGAAAACATGTCCTTCGACGCAAATGGCTCCATTGCTTCGTAGTCACCGGCCGGCGTGAGCGTGACCGCCTTCAGCCAGTTCCGGATCCAGTCGTACACAATGAGCTTGCCGTCATAGTATGGTGGGAGCGCCGTGTCATGGCGCCTGGCAAGCATCGACGCGCGGTACACTGGTCCGGCCATCGCGGTGCGACCGCCTTTGCCGACCTGCGGGAAATCGTGTGAATCGCCGTACGGATACCAGATAAACGCGCCGCGCGCTGGTGGCAGCGCATTCAGACCCGTGGTGTTGCGCGATTCGTTCCGTGGTGCGGTCGCGTCATACGGCGCGCCGCTCGTTCCGGTCGCATAATCCCACCGGTGATAGGCGTAATTGTCGCCCACGAACAGAGGCCAGCCGTAGTTGCCGGCAGAACGTGCCTGGTTGATCTCGTCGTATCCGCGTGGCCCGCGCGTGGCGATCGTGTCATCCGTCGCGTCGGGTCCCACTTCGCCCCAATACAGGTAGCCACTCTGCTGATCAACCGAAATGCGATACGGATTACGGTTACCCATCACGAAAATCTCGGGGCGCGTTTTTGGCGTGCCCGGCGGAAAGAGGTTCCCGTCTGGAATATCGTAGCGTCCATTGGTGAGAACGCGAATGCGCAGAATCTTGCCCCGAAGGTCGTTTGTGTTTGCTGACGTGCGCCGCGCATCGTACGGCTCGTGTCCCGGACGATCATCGGTAGGAGAGAATCCGTGGCTGGCATACACCACACCCTTTTCGTCAAACGGTGTCGAGTTGTCGCCGGTGGAGACGTACAGCAGTCGATTTGGACCAAACGCCAGCGACCCGCCGGTGTGACAGCAGATTTCGCGCTGCGAAAAGAACTGCAGCACCACGGTCTCGCTGCCCATCCGCAGCGAATCGCCGTCGAACTCGAACCGTGACAGGCGGTTTACCGTGGTGTCGGCCGGACTGTAGAACAGGTAGACGAAGTGATTCGTCGCGAACTCCGGATCGATGGTCAGTCCGAGGAGTCCCTCTTCGACATTCGATCCATTCGTGCTTTTCGCGTATACCGCAACTTTGCCTGCCGGTCGCACCGAACGATCCGCATCACGATACAACACGACTTCGCCACCGCGCTGCGCGATCAGCACATCACCGCCTGGCAGCACGGCCATTTCCGTGGGCTCGGCGAGTGTTCCCATCGTGAGCGACGTCTTGCGGAGGACCGAGTCGGCTGGCACGCGCGGGGCCGTGGACTTCGCGTAACGTCGTTGTGGACGCGGGCTCATGGCGTATCGAATTCCGCCCAGCACATGCTTCAGAAACAACGAGTCGCTATACGACTCCACCGTGTGACCCAGTTCGGTGTACCACGCGCGGCCACCATCGAATTCGTGATACCACGCCATGGGATGGTTCGCACCGTTCGCGCCGCCGCGATAGCTCGACTCATCGATGGTGAGCAGCACATGCAGATCGGGAGCGAGCGACATGAAGTTGTACCACTCGTCGGTGCGCGTCCATTCGGCCGGCAGGTGGCTCGTGGATTCGTGCTGGGCATCTGATACGCGCAGTGTTGCCTGCTGGATGGCGGGATGACTGGTGAAGTAGCCACCGACCAGTCGACCGTACCAATGCCAATCGTACTCCGCATCAGACGCCGCGTGAATGCCCACGTAGCCACCACCGGCCTGAACGTAGCGCTGCAGGTCGACTTCCGACGCGCGGCCGAGCATGTCGCCGGTCGTGCTCAGAAACACGACGGCGGCGTAGTTACGCAATACCTCCTCGGTGATTCGACTGGCATCTTCGGTGGTATCTACCGAAAAGCCGTTGGCGATTCCCATACGCATGAGCGCCGTCTTGCCAGCCTCGATCGATTCATGGCGATAGCCGGCGGTTTTCGAGAACACCAGTACGCGCGGCGCGGCCACCGGTTCGCACCCCTGGAAGGCGGTGAAGGCCAGCGCGAACACCGCAGATCTGATCAGGCGCATGGGAATTTGAGAGAAGGGAGGTGCAACGCTGACGATCGTCCTTTGACATTCTGGTGCGAAACGGCGACCATGTCTCAACGATACGGTCCTGCGGCGTGCGTCGCTATCGGCGCAAACCGCGCCCTCCGATGTCACCTCACCAGAATTGTGGGAGGCATATGCGACGCGTGCTGGTTTTGGCGCTGCTGATCGGCTGCTCAGGGATGCCGAGAACGTTACCATCCGGCTCACGATCTCCCGACGGTCGCATGCCCGCGAGCTGGTACGCCGGCGGGCCAACATGCGACGGAAGGCCCGCGTTTCAAGTGCACCAATACCGCGACGGGTTTTTCATCCTGCGCCAGCCGGCGTGTACCAACTATGAGAAGCCATTCCTGTATCTGATAATCGGGCGTGAACGCGCCCTGTTGCTCGACACGGGTGCCGGCGGCATCGACGTCGTTGGCGTCGTGGACACGTTGCTCGGCGCCTGGCGCCGCACACACGGCGGCTCGCCCCAGTCGCTGATCGTGTCGCACAGTCATGGTCACGGCGATCACGTTGCCGGTGACGGTCAGTTTCGCGGCCGAGCGGGCGTGACATTGGTGGAACGCGACACCGTGAGCACGCGTGCCTTTTTCGGATTCACGGCGTGGCCGCAATCGCCTGTCACCATCGATCTGGGTAAGCGGATGATCGACGTGATTGGGATTCCGGGACACCAGCCGGCCAGCCTCGCGTTCTACGACAGGTCGACCGGTGTCTTGCTGCCGGGCGACTCGTTTTATCCGGGTAGACTGTACGTGAGCGACACGGCGGCATTTGTGCGCAGCATTGGGCGCCTCGTCGGCTTTACCGCGACGCGGCCCGTGACGGCGATTCTTGGCACACACATTGAACAGACAGCTGAACCCTATGTAGACTACCCGATCGGAACGAAAGACCAGCCCAACGAGCACCAACTGGAGCTCACGCGCACCGATCTTGTCGTGCTTGATTCCACGCTCCGAGCCATGCGTGGCAATATGGTGCGCACACGACTGCCGCACTTTACCATCTGGCCGACACCCTGAGCGAGGTTAACCTCCGGAGGCATGATGAACGGGTACAACTTCACTGAGCGGGTCCGCAAGGTGCTGGCGATGGCGCGC
>JANMRE010000382.1:0-7955 GCA_031370885.1 Gemmatimonadaceae bacterium | reverse complement strand
ACGGAATCGGCCGCCACTCCCGAGGCCTGGAGTCCGGTGGCATCGGTATTGAGGAGTGTCTGCAGGTCGTTGCTCCGGCGGCCCAGCTGATACGCCACGTTGTAAAACGCCTTGTCGTACACGAGCGGGCCGGATACCGATCCGCCCAACGACAGATTGGAGTACTCCTGGCCCAGCGCACGCGCCGAACGATCGGCCCATTGCATCTCTGGCGCATCGAAGGTGCTGCTCAATCCACGACCAATGAAGTTTGATCCGGGCCGTGTGCGCAGGCTGAATTGCCCGCCGCTGAATCCGCCGCGTGATACGTCATACGGCGACGTGATCAGCGAACTCAATACGCTGGCATCGCGCGGCAATCCGGCGCCACCGAATTGCATGCCGTTCAGCGTGGTGTTGTTCTGATCAGCGCCGAGTCCAAGCACCGAGAACCCGTTTGCGCCACCATCCTGACCCGGCACCAACTGTACGCCGGGCAACGTGGCCGCCATGGCGGCGAGGTCGCCGAGTTGGTCGGGTGGCAGCGCCAGATTGTTGCTGATACGCTGCTCCGTTCCGCTGACATCAGGCTGTGTCTGATCATTGCGCGAGACCTTGTCGCGTGCGGCGGTCACTTTCAAGGCATCGAGGACGGTTCCGACCTTGGTGAGTCGTGCATCGGCAATGAGGATGTCTTCGTCGGCCGCACGCTTCACTTCAAATCGTTTTAGCCCGTAGCCCAGTGCGGTGAGTGTCACGAGGTAGTCACCATCACCACCCGGGAACGTGACCGTGAAACGCCCCTGCCTGTCGCTGCGCGCGGTCCGGTTGACGTTGCCCGAGATCGAAGTCACCACAACGCTGACATTCTCGATCGGCGCATTGTCCGGACCAGTCACGCGGCCGCGGATGACATCGACCTGCTGGGCCTGCAGTACTCGCGATGAGGCGAGGAGTGAGAGCGTGAGGAGCAGCAGGAGGGGAACAAGGCGTCTGGCGATCACGAAAAGCGGGAAGGAGGGGCAGGGGTACTCGACCGATATACGCTTTGCCGGTGATACCCGTTTCGACCCCATTCAATCCCGACGCCGTTTGGCGTGCTGGCTTAGAACTCGCCGATGAATCCGATTTCCGGTTCCAGGTGGTGGCCAAGACGATTCAGGACGGTCTCCTGCGCGTGCGCGATAAGCGCGCGGACGTCGGCCGCCGTCGCGTTGCCCAGATTCACGGGGATATTTGCGTGGATATGGGATATCTGCGCGTCACCGACGCGAAATCCCTTGAGGCCGCACTGATCGATAAGGCGACCCGCCCCGATGCCATCGATTTTCTTGAAGATCGACCCCGCGCTGGGGTGAATTGCCAGCCACGGGTGCCGGGAACCTCGCCAGGAGAGGTTTTCCTGCAGAATGCGATGCAGATCGGCTGGATCGCGCCGTTCAAGCTGGAATTGCGCCGACAACACGACATCGCGCCGATGATGAAATACCGAGTCGTCGTAGCCGAATTGCACGTAGTCGGGACCAACGTCGCGACGCGTTTGGTCTTCGCCCAGAATTTCGCAGGACACAAACGGTTCCGAGATGAACATCGTGCGTTCGCGCTCGGGAGCGGGCGAAAGAAAATGGAGGTTCTGCCACAACGCTCCGCCGATCGTGCTGGGTATACCGACGTAGTGTTCGAGACCTGACCAGCCCTGCCGCACGGTTTCGAGGACGAGATCCTGCACGATCGCCCCACTCTCCGACCACAGCAGGCCGTCGGAACCAATCGTGTGGGCGATGGCACGATTGCGAATGACAAGGCCGCGCACGCCGCGATCGCCCACGAGGATGTTGGCGCCGAGCCCCAATACGAACCAGGGGATTTCGAGCCGACGCGCCAGTGTCACGGCAGCAGCGAGATCGTCGGCGTTCTGGGCTTCGTACAACACGTCGGCCGGGCCACCAATGCGAAAGGTGGTGTACGGCGCGAGCGGTTCGCGGGTGTAGAGACGGCTTTCGTCGAGTTCGGCGCTGAGTGCCTCGGCGATCTCTTCCGGCTGCACTACTTTCGCTTGTTGACGGTCGTTACCTCGATCACACCCATTTCATGGCCCGGGCCGCGCATCTGAATGGCACGATTCTGATCGAGAAACTTCATCTCCACGATGGCCACCGACTTCACCGTTTTCAGGTCGTCAATCGACGGCTGTCGGATGTCGTCGATATACACCACCACTTCGGCCGCGCCACCGCCACTTCCGCTTGCACTCGACGACGCCGTGCGTCCCAGTGAAGGACTGAACCATTGCGGGCGCATGGTGCGAATCGCATCGAAGGCGGTATTCACGCTCGACGGCGCTTCGGCCAGATCGTCCTGCGTGACGCGATTGCGGTCGCCCCGCTGCTTCTTCTGCGCGAGGAGCGTGTCGGGCATGACGGAACCGACCAGAGTCAGGATCAGAACGAGGAAAGTGAATCGACGCATCGAAAGCCTCTGCTTGCGCGGGGTAAGGAGGAGAAAATGGATGCCGATCACGGAATTGGCAGCGCGCGCACCGACTGCACCGTGAAGAAGTGCTGCAATTTTGCGTTTACCAACGCTGTCTGTTCGATGTGTGGCAGGTGCCCCGCCGAGTCGACTGGGAAGAAGTTGACGGACGGAATGTTTGAACGAACGACTTCCGACAGGGCGATGGGCACCGTCTGATCTTGCTTACCCCACACCAGCAAGACTGGAACGCTCGTTTTTGCAACCCCCGTGAACAGCCTGCCGAAATCGGTGTGGCTCATCGTGAGCGCGCTACGCAGCAACGCTCGGCCGAAGCCGTTGTAGCGCATCTGTGGGCGATACTGGTCTGCCCAGGTGGGAAAGTGTTCGGGATGCAGGAAGTCGGAGTACTGTCCCTCGGCTTTGCCGGGAATCTCTGTCACTTGCCAGATCCAGGGGCCGATCACGGGTATCGTGAGGAACCCCGGCAGCGGCGAAAACGAACTGGCGGGATCGATCAGGGTGAGGGTTCGCACGCGCCGAGCGTGACCTGCGACGTAGTGCGCGGTAACGAAACCGCCGAATGAAAGACCCACCAGGTTGATGGGTTGCGTCACGTGCAGCGAGTCGAGCAACTCGTCCAGCTGAGCATCATACATAGGGCCGTCATACTCGGCGTCGGGCCGATCGGACCACCCGCGGCCGTACAGATCGTAACGGATGACACGATAGCCAGCTGCTCCGAGGGCCGAAAACGTGGAGTCCCAGATGTACGACGGAACAGAAAATCCATGCACCAGCACGACCACACGCCCGGTGTCCGGTCCCGTCACCTCGTAGTGCGTAGTGCCACCCGAGAGCACCGCGAACTTTCCGGGTGCGGCGGCGCGCGCCGCGGCGTTCAGGGGGCCATGCTCCGGGTTTTTCCAGGCGCCGTAGCTCACGATGCCAATGGCGAGGAGCGCGAGGGCAACTCCGGATAGTCGAACGACTCGGGTCATGAAGGCAGGGCGGGAGGACGGGAAATGACCTTGGCAATATCGCGTGCGCTGGCGGCACCGTCCATCAGGGTGACATCGTACGGGACGCCGAACGGACCCCGACTGCGAACCGTGGTGTACCGAGCCGCCGGTACCCGTTGGTCGCTTCTCTCCCACTCGTCCACGAATGCCTGTCTTTCCACGCATCCGCATGTCGCGTTTTCGTTCCGGGGCCCGACATTTTGGGCTGGCGGTGATGTTCGCCTGCGGCATGCCGGTGCTGGTGCCCGGGTCGCTCTCTGCGCAGTCGCGCGCGGAGCTTGAGAAGGTGCTGCGTCGCAAGGTGCTGGCCAACGGCCTTGAAGTCATCGTGGTGGAAAATCACGGCGTACCGATTGCCACGCTGGAAATCGATGTGCGCAATGGTGCCTTTACCCAGGCGCCCGAGTATGCCGGTCTTGCGCACATGTACGAGCACATGTTTTTCAAGGCCAATAAGGACCTGCCGGAACCGGACATGTTCACGGACCGCGCGGCGGAGCTGGGTGCCGTGTTCAACGGCAGCACGCGGGAGGAAGTAGTGAACTACTACCTCACGTTGCCGGCCGACTCACTGGCCGGCGGCCTGCGCTTCCTGGCGAGTGCGCTGCGCAATCCGCTGTTTCGCGAGGACGAACTCAAGCGTGAAAAGGAAGTGGTGCTGGGTGAGTACGATCGCAACGAAGCCGAACCTGGCTTTGCACTGATTCAGAAGTCCACTGAGTTCCTGTATCCCGGTCAGTCGAGTCGAAAAAATACGATTGGCGATCGGGACGTGATCGCGAAAGTCACGCCCGAGCAGATGCGCTACATCCAGAAGAAGTATTACGTGCCCAACAACAGCACGCTGATCGTGACGGGCGACGTGGATCCGGAAAAGGTGTTCGCGTTGGCTGAGCAGTTCTACGGCGACTGGCCCCGTGGTGCCGATCCCTTTGTCGCCGATCCCATCCCGGCGATTCCTGCGCTGGATGGCAACAAGGCACTGATCATCGAGCAACCGATCAACGCGGTTGCCGTGCTGATCCAGTGGCAGGGGCCCAGTGTGGGCAAGGACCCTGCGTCGACGTTTGCGGCCGACGTATTCAGTGATGCGCTCAACACGCCCGGCTCGACGTTTCAGAAGAACCTTGTCGACACCGGACTCTGGCAGGGTGTCGGCGTGAACTACTACACGCTCAATCAGGTGGGACCGATATCCATCAGCGGGCAAACCACGCCCGACAAATTGCGACCGGCGCTGGCCGCACTGGAGCGGGAGATCGCCCGGTTCACCGATCCCACGTACGTCACGCCACGCGAGCTCGAGGCGGTGAAGGCGCAGCGTACCACCACCAGCGCCTTCGGTATCGAGAAAGCGTCGGAGATTGCGCACACGATTGGTTTCTGGTGGAGTGTGGCCAGTCTGAACTACTTCATGGGCTACACCGACCAGATGGCACAGCAGCGCATTACGGATCTCATGCGATACACGACCACGTATGTCAAAGGAAAACCGCGCGTGACCAGTATTCTGTTGTCGCCCGAAGCACGGAAGTCCATACAGCTGACCGAGCAGGAATTACTGACGCCCGCGACGCGTCCGGTGGTGCGACCGTGAATGGCGCGCGCGTGCTGACGCCGATCGTGCGTCTGACGATGCTGCTGGCCACGGTGCCTGCCGCGCTTGGTGCGCAGGCCACGATTTCGCGTCCCGCTCCCGCGCTGCCGCCGACCACGTTGGCGGAAGATTCACTCACCACGCGCTTCGAGGTGTCCGGCATTCCGATCATCCTGCGCAAGGTGAGTGCCAACAATGTCGTGGCGGCCAATTTGTATCTGTTGGGTGGCGTTCGGCAGTTGACGCCCGCCACGCAGGGCATCGAGAATTTTCTGCTCGAGGCGACGGAGCATGGCACGGCCAGGTATTCACGCGACGTGCTGCGCGGCAAGATGGCGCTGCTGGGAAGCGCCATTGGCGTGAGTCCGGGAGTGGACTGGACCGCGATCGGTTTGCGTTCAACAGTGGCCAACTTCGATTCAACGTGGGCAATATTGGCCGATCGGTTGTTGGCGCCAACGTTGGATGCGGCCGAGGTAGAGCTGGTACGCGAGCAATTCGTGACGGGGGTGCGACAGCGCAAGGACAGTCCCGATGCGCTGCTCGACTACCTGGCCGACAGCATCGCGTTTTCGGGGCATCCGTATGCGCTTGATGCGGTGGGCACTGAAGCGTCGCTGACCAAGCTCACGGTGGCCGATCTCAAGTTGTATCGCGCGGAACAGTTGGTGACGTCGCGCATGCTGCTGGTAGTGGTGGGGAATGTGTCGCGCACGCGAGTTGAAAAGCTGGTGCGTGAGAGTCTCGGCAAGTTGCCGCGAGGCAGCTACACGTGGTCGCTCCCTGTGGCGCCCACCGAGCAGAAGGGCGCGTACGTGGTTGAGAAACGCACCCTGCCTACCAACTATCTGCAGGGATATTTCCTGGGACCGCCGGCGAATTCGAAGGACTACGCGGCGTTGCGCCTGGCGTGCGCGGTGGTATCCGGGCGACTGTTTGCCGAAATACGTTCCAAGCGGAATCTGACGTATTCGGTGAACGCTCCGTTCGTGGAACGCGCCTTGTCGATGGGTGGTCTGTATGTGACGACCACATCGCCGGATGAAGTGCTGAATATCATGCTGGAGCAGGTGCAGGCGATGAAGAACGGCGAGATCACCGAAGACGGGCTTGAGCGATTGGTTCAGCAGTTTATCGTCACCTACTTCCTGGACAACGAAACGAACGCGGACCAGGCAAACATGTTGGCCCGGGCGGAGTTGTATCAGGGCGACTTTCGTCGAGCCGGTAAATTCGTGGACGAGTTGCGGGCGGTTACGCCAGCGGACATCCGCAATGCGGCGCGCAAGTACATGGTGAATGTGCGCTGGGCATACGTGGGCGACCCGAGTCGTGTGACGCCGGCCAGGCTGCTGCGATTCTGATGCGCGGCAGTGACGGCTGGCGGGCGCGGCGGACCACGCGTAGAGTAGAGGGCGAAGCACTCCCTCCCCCCTCTGCGATCCCATGTCCTCTCCCGTCTCGCGCCGTGATTTCGTTGCCGGCTCCACTACCCTTGCTCTGGGCGCGATGATCGTGCCGCGGGCGGTGCTGGGTGGCCCCGGATACCGCCCCCCCAGCGCCAAACTGAACATCGCGATGGTTGGTATTGGCGGCATGGGCATGAGCAACATGTCGCAGCTGCTCTCGGAAAATATTGTGGCCATCTGCGACGTGGATTTCCCGTATGTCGAACGGTCGCTGCAGGGTCGGATCAAGCCTCGCACGGGAGAGCCCACGCCGCAGAACGTGCAGCTTGGAGAGGCCTACACGAAGGCGACGAAATACGATGACTACCGCAAGATGCTCGAGCAGAAGGACATTGATGCGGTGCTGATCGCGACGCCCGATCACATGCATGCCACGATCGCGCTGGCGGCGATGGCGCTGGGCAAACATGTGTACGTGCAGAAGCCGTTGGCCTACTCGGTGTACGAGACGCGCCTGCTGGCCAAGGCGGCGGCGGCGAACCCGGGTCTGGCCACGCAGATGGGCAATCAAGGCCACTCGATGGAAGGGTCGCATCGAATCAGCGAGATCATCAACTCGCGGCTACTGGGCAAGATTCATGAAGTGCACGTGTGGACGGACCGTCCGGTGCGCTACTGGGCCCAGGGTATTCCGCGACCGCGTGCGGCCAACGCACCCCCTCCAACGACGCCACCGAATACGCGACCGCAGTGGAACATGGGCACCGTAGACAACGCGGTGCGCGCGGCCATGGCGGCCAACGATCAGACACCGCCACCGGGCTTCAACTGGGACCTGTTTCTCGGGGCGGCGCCGGAGATTCCGTATCATCCATCGTATCATCCGTTTGCCTGGCGCGGATGGATCGACTTTGGTGTGGGTGCGATTGGCGATATGGGTGCGCATCTTATCGACCAGCCGTACACGTCGCTGGGACTCACCTGGCCCACGAGTATCGTTTCGTCGTCGAGTCCGTGGGGCGGTGGTGAGAAAACGCCGGCAACCTATCCCATGGCAACCACCGTACAGTACGAGTATCCGGCTGTGGGCAAGCGTGGACCGGTGAAGTTGTTCTGGTACGACGGGGGCCTTATGCCACCGCGTCCGGCCCTGCTCCCCGACGACGCGCCGATGGCCAACCCCGGCAGCGATGGCGGCGGCGGCGTGTTCATTGGCGAAAAGGGCATCATGTTCTACGAGACCTACGGCAACAAACCGCGCATCTATCCGGAGTCACTGGCGCAGAAGGCCGCGAAGCTGGCGATCACCCTGCCGCGCATTACGGGGTCGCACGAGATGAACTGGGTGGCTGCGGCAAAAGGCGAAGCCAAGGCCAGTTCGCCGTTCTCACTCGCGGCCCCACTCACGGAAACAATGTTGTTGGCCATCGCCGCATTGCGCGCCGGTCAGGGTCGAAAGGTGCTCTACGACGGCGC
>JANMRE010000374.1:0-3130 GCA_031370885.1 Gemmatimonadaceae bacterium | reverse complement strand
GGCTCGCTCAGGAAACTGCGTCATCACTTCTCGCAGAAACTCGGGCGATCGCAACTCGGCGAGCCAGAAGTCGATCTGTTCCTCGGAGACCTCCGCGTCACGCGCGCTGGCATAGGAGGCGTCCACCAGTCTTCGCAGCATCGGCCAGTCCTTGTCCCGCTGCGTCTTCTTGGCGTTCACCAGATCGCCCAACGACAGCAGGTCAACAAGGACCTCTGCCTGCGACGACGGATCCGACAGCGCGATGGTCGTACGGCGTTCCCAGAGTTCCGCGAAGGGCGCCACACCGCGCATCCGGCTCATGATGTCCACGCGAAGGGGAGGGACTGGGCCGAGGTCGGCGTCGGGCGGGACGTTGAAGTGCACGGCATGGCCGCGCGCCAGGTACTGCTGTTCGAAGCGTGGCACGGCAATGACCGTGGCGTGCAGCGCCTGCAGTGCGTCCGTCAAGCGCGGCAGCGCTTCGTCGGTGGCCAGCACCGCAAGGTCGAGGTCGCGACTATACTCGGCCGCGCCGTACAACACGCAGGCCTGCCCCCCCATCAACAGGGCGGGCACGTCGTACTGCCGGATCGTAGAAAGGACTCGAAGGATCTGGATCGGGATCACTGGTGCCTCCGAGGGCGTGGAACCACGCGGCCAGTCGTACGGTTTCCGTCCACCGTTGCCGTGGACTCAGCCGCATCCAGTCGGCGGCTTCCTCGCCATACAGGTCGTCCAAGCTGATAAAGGGCACGGTCGCGCGTGGGGTGCTCATGCCTGAAGATATACGACACGTGCCGTTACTTCCGCGATGCCTGTGCGCGCGCAATCTCCGCCGCGAAGTTGCGCACCACCACCAAACGCGGGAAACGCGTCTGCCGCACAAACACCACCGTGCCATCGGGGCCCACATCGAATGGCGCATGCGTCGGATCGTCCACCAGGAACTCGGCGCCGAGCAGCTGTCGCGTGCTGCCCACCTTCACGCCCGCCGAGCGATCGACCGTCGTGGCCACCAGTCCGGTCGGCGAGAAGTAGTAGAGACTCCGGCCGTCGCGTGCCCACACCGGAGGGCCACCGCCGGCGCGGTCAATGCGCACCTGGGCGCCGGGGCCGGGGAATGGCGCGACGTATACGTGCATGGCCGCATCGGTTCTAAAGGCGATCCATCGCCCATCGGGCGAGAATCGGGCACCGGTGAAGTTCCCGGATTCCGTGGTCAGGTGTGGCAATGGACGGAGCGCGTTGTCACCGCGTGACCACCAGAGCAGACTTTGCGCGCCGCTGACCACGTCGTCCTGGATACGACCAAGCAACGTGTTCCCATCGGGTGCCACGACGACTTCGTACACCGCGCGTCTGGCTCGCAAGAGCACGGTATCGGCACCGCTGCCATCGGCCGAGCGCAGCATCGCGCTGCGCGAGGAGTCGGTAATCGACCGGAAGAGCACGCTCCGACCGTCTGGGGTCCACTCCGCGCGATCTCGTCCGGCCTGTGGGTCCTGACCAGCGAGGGGCGAGAAGAATGCGGTGGAGCGGTCAAGCAGGCTGAGCGTACGACGACGCGTGGCACTGTCACTCACGGTCACCACGAGGCGGCGACCGTCGGGTGAAAACGCGGTTGCTCGAAGGCCAGCGTATCCGGCAAGGCCGATGCAAGCCGGCCCTGTGGATCGAGATACGTCAGCAGCCCGGCGGTGCTCTCGTTGATGTACACCAGATCGCCCGACGGTGACATCACCGCGTAGCCTAGTCCGAAGCCGGCCTGGTTCATCTTCACGCCGCCGCCCATTCGTTCACCGGGGCCGGTGACGGTGTGGGAACGTGCATTGAAGGGTGCCGCATAGATGTCGCCGGCGCGAGTGAGGTAGACCAGTTGGCCGCGTGCGACCCCCACCACCGCGTAGGCGTCGGTCCCCACGTCGGTGACCTGCCCATCCGTAAGCGACAGCGCGAGTACACGGACCGAATCGCCTTTGCGCTGGTTGGCCGCGAAGAGCACCACGTCTGACTGTTCGAGCGCCACGGGCCACCGCGCCACGAAACCCTTAGGGGCCACCGCAACCGCGCGAGACACGCCTCCTGACTCCTTCACGGCGAACAACGTGTCAGACTGCACCCCGAACACGATGTCGCCACCCAACGTCCACGTGATGCCTTGGGGCTCCACCGGCAGCATGGCGATGCGGATCGGATCCCCGCCGGCCACCGCCACCTTGAAGAGCTGGCGGTCGACCATGAACGCGATCCAGCGACCGTCGGGGGAGAACGTCGGATCGACTGCGTTGGTGCTCCCTGGAATGGGCGTCATCTCCAGCTGATCCATTCGGCGCACGAACAGCTGCGGCACACCGTTGGCGGAGACTCTCCACATCACCAATGTGCGGCCATCGGGAGAGTGCGCCATCAGGCGGTTTTGGTGTGCCCAGGTGCTCTTCCCCTCGATGGTGAAGCGCGTGACGACGTCGGTGGGCGATGCCCCGTCGTCACGCTGCCGCGCCAGCATCCACGTCACACCAGCGGTGACAGCGGCGGTAAGCACGACAGCGCCCGCCAGCATGGTCGCCGTCGTACGCCGACGCGCCCCGCGTGCCGGCGACGCCGTGGCGCCGCTGCTCTGCGCCCCACTCGGCGTCGCCAATGCCGACGCGAACTCAGACGCGCTCGCTTGTCGATCGGCTGGCAGCTTCGCCAACGCCGTGAGCACGGCCTGCTCCACATTGTGCGGGATCGTGGTGCGCACACGCGAGGGCGGTTCGGCCTCGCTCGACAACACGCGCGCGACAATTGCCTGCACCGACGCTCCCGTGAAGGGCGGCGCGCCAATGAGCATTTCGTACGTCACCGTGCCGAGCGCGTAGATGTCGCTGCGGGCGTCGATGGTGCGCTCGCCCATGGCCTGCTCGGGGCTCATGTACTGCGGCGTGCCGAGGCTCAAGCCCGTTTGCGTCATGCGCGCACCGCCGGCGCTTTGCACGGCCAGGGCGATACCGAAGTCGGCCACGAGTGCGCTGCCATCGTGCAGGAGAATGTTCTCCGGCTTGATGTCACGGTGGATCACGTTCTGCCGGTGCGCGTAGTCGAGCGCGCTCGCCACTTTGCGCGCGATGCGCACCGCGTCATTGATCGGCTGCTGCTTCTCGCGCTC
>JANMRE010000356.1:0-4319 GCA_031370885.1 Gemmatimonadaceae bacterium | reverse complement strand
CCGGCGCCGCCACCTGGCGGGCCGCCGAATCCACCACCACCGCCACGACCGCCACCGCCACCAAAAATGTTGGTCATCAGCGACAGAAACCGTGCGCTGGCCCGCGACTCCAGTATGACTGTGTAACGTCCCGGCTCGAGCGCTTTCGCCTTGCGACTGCGCAGCGCTTTGTTGGCGGCCGATTCTGTCAGGGCCTTTGCATCGATCATACTGAAGTCCTTCACGCCGCTGATTGCCGCGAAGCCTGAGCCGGTACCATCGGCCATGCGACAGGTGAGCACGAAGCCCATGTCGGCCGAGCGATAGTAGGCGAAGAGACCCTTGGAATTGGCAGTGCAATTCGCGAGGTCGTTTTTCGGGATGTAGCCGGCACCGACCACGCCCTTTGACGCGGCGATGTCCAAACTCTCCTTCACCAACCGCGCTCGTTCGGCGGGGCCCACGGCCACCATGTTCGGTAGCGCGGAATCCACCGGGATGTAGTCCTGCGCGCCGAGCAGTGCAGGCAGATTCGGCGAATCCGTGGCCTTCTGCGCCTCGGCCATGGCTTCATCAACCATGACTTTGAGCCCGGCATCACTGGTGTCACGCGTGCTGGCGTTGCCGGTTTTTTGTCCGATGCGCACGGTAGCCGTCACGTTGCGGTCGAACTGCACCAGGTTGGTAGTAATGGACGAGTTGGCCCATCGAGTGCCGGATCGTTCGCCGCCGGTAAACTGGACTTCGACCGCATCGGCTTTCGCCATGTCTATCACCTTGTCGGTGACAGCTTTGACTTGTTCGCGTGTGTACATGCGCGGGTTACGCGGGAAACGAGTAGAACGCTGGCCTTCGCGCGGCAAGCGGGAGGCGGCGACGGAGAGGGCGGGACGGACAAAGAGGGTACGTCCGATGGTAGCGCTTCGCTGACGTGGAGCGGAAGTGGGACAGGCGATCGGACACCGACCTCACGCGTTCAGGCGAGCCCGCGTCGGCGCCGGATCCACCACTCAGCGACAAGGGCAAGCGCAAACGGAACGATCCACCACGCCGATCGCATGGGATGCCACGCTGACACTTTCGGTATCGGACGCAAAACGGCGTCGAGCACGGTGGTCACTGACGCCGCGCTGTCGCGCGGCACGACGAGTCCGCCGCCAGAGGTTGCCCACGCAGACAGCAGGTCGGGCTCGTTGTCGGCATCGTGGGCCACGCTGGGCATCACTACCAGCGGCACCCGTGCGGTGTCGGGTCCCTGAACCACGAGTGCCTCGTAGCGTCCTGATGCCGCCGGTGCGCGGAACGATGCCACGAACTGCCCTCGGTCACGGGGAGCGCCGAGTGTGAGTGGCGTGGGCCCTTCGGTTGGTGCATCGACAGCGCGCAGTGTCACACGGATTGGTATCGCGGGCATTGTGTCTCGCAGCGTGACCACGAGTGTCGTTCGCGCGCGCGGAACAACGAGTGAAGGCGACAGCCGCACATCGAGTGCGGTTTGCCGTTGACTGGCCGCGTCGTCGACAAGATCGCGCCACGTGGCGTCGAATGTGGACTGCGCGGTGTCACGATAGCGCCATGCGTCGAAGGCTCCGCTGATCACGAGCTGTCCGAGGCCCACCGGGACACGCCAGATGACGGTTTGCGCAGCGGACGTGGTGGAATTCGCTAAACGATTCGAAGCGCGCACCGAATTGGAATCGGCAGCGCGCAGAATCGCCAGCGGTTCCGCGAGGGCTGGGAGGCGCTGCGGCACGCCGACGGAGAGTCCCTTGAGTCGCAAGGGCTCACGCGTTTGATCACCCGACATGGGCGCCGACAACTCCGCCGGCACGCGACGGGCAATGGTGCGCCAGCCCCCGAAATCGAGCACGGTTTTGACCGCACCCAGTGGCGCCGCGTGATCGGCGAGCAGCAATACGCTGGCACCGTGCGCGTTCAGCATCGTGGTAATGCCATCCACGTCCCGCGCGGTAAGCGCGTCGGGCGCACCGATCACCACGGCGTCGAAGGCGCCCGTTCGCGCGATTGCATCCAGCCCTTCAGGCGGACGCCCTGTCTGGCGACTGACGTTGGTGGAGGTGATGATGCGACTGGTGACGGCAAAGCGTGGATCGCGCTCGAGAGCGCGTCGCACGAATGTCGACATCCACGACGGTCGTCGATCGAAGAACAGAACCGACCACCGGTTCGCATGCACGTCAACCACGACATCACTGCGCGCCGTATCGGACTGCTGAGATATGTATGCGCGGGCTTGCAAAACCTCCGGCCCGATAGCAGAAGGAACGAATGTGAGTGGCACGGTGAGCACCGTGTCGTGCTCAACCAAAACATGTTTGCGCGAAACGACAATGTCTCCCCGCGTCAGCTCGACGCCGATTTCGCGAGCGGGCATCGGTTTCGCGGAGTCGAATCCACGAGTGACCAGCGTGAGGGATACGGTTACCCGCGACTCGAGCATCGCACGGGCTGGAGTCTGGATGCGCCGTATTGCCACCGACGGGCCATTGGTGATCGGAGACACCACCACTACGGGCCTGGCGAGCGCGCCCGCGCCAGTGGGCAGCCGAGTGCCAACAAGTACCGTGCCGATCGCGGAAGGGAGTGGTGCCGAGACCAGCGTGTAGTTCGGTGCAAGTTGCTGCCGGAGATCCGCCAGAACATCACGGTCGCGTGCTTCGTCAACGGCCACCAGAGACAACACCGGCCGCGCCCGATGTGCCGACGTGAAAGCGGGATCAATCACGGCCGTGACGGCAATCAGCAGGGCGATTGCGCGAAGAGTGAATGGCCACGCGCGCCGCCTTGCGAGACGCGACATGTCAGGGTCGTCCAGCACGTGGCGCATTCTGGAGCGCCGACTCCAGGTCGGCTCGCAATCGTCGCAGCTCAATAGGCACCGTTACCGATGCGGCAGGGCGCAGCAGCGGGCGCTGCAACGCCGTGAGCCCCATCGCGGCAGAATCGAGCAGCACGCGTGCGCGCAACGATGTGGGCGAGTTACTGATTGCGGTGCCAGCCGCCGCCAGCTGCGCCGCGATGCGTTGTGCCGCTGGCGTGGAGGCGTCGAGTTGCAAAACCCGTTCGGCGAGTGCGCTGAACTGCGCGGGATTGTGTGGTGCGGTGTCCTGTTCCGTGCGGGGTGCGTCGCGTCCAAGCGCGAGAACCTCGTGCAGAATCGCCCGCCAGGCAACACGACGCGCATCACGATCGCCGTCGGGGACCGGCGTGGACCCTCGCGCTGTGCTGTCGAGCCGCCCGGTGAGTCGACGCGCCGGATCCAGTTGCTCGCGTTGCGACAACGCGCGCATGAGAAAACGCGAACGGGCGAATGCGTCCTGCAACTGCACGAGCGCGCGCTTCTCGTAGGCCAGCGCCGCTGTGAGATCGGCCGTGTTCAGCGACACCGCAGCGCGACTCATTGCCCGCACGGCCGCGAGCAGTGCAGTGCGTCCGCGATTAACCATGCGACCCGCCGACAAATCACTTTCGCCCTCGGCCTCGAGCGTTTCGTCGAGATCCTCGCCCGTTTCACCCGTGGCCTGCTGTGCGAACTCACCACCCATCATGAACACGAACTCGGCACGCACGCGACGTTGCTCTCCGGCCAGTTGCGCCGCCTCGTCGGCCAAAAGCGTGGCGGGCATTGCGGCGCGTCTGGCGATCAGCTTCTCGGTTTTGAGGATGACCATTTGCTGACTGAGCGCGTAGCGATCCTCGTCGGGGTCGAGCGAGAACCCCAGAGCCGCCACACCACCCGGCGCCGCCAGTTCGGCAATGAACGCATCGGATTCAACCAGCGGTGACCCCGGGCGCCGATCGCTGGCGACGGCGCGATACACGACGAGGTCGCCAGGCTCCAGCAGCAGCGGTCCGAGCGCAAGCGAGGCGCGCGCCGACCACTGCGTCGCGTGCATTCGGCTAATCGCGATCGGGACGTCACCCTCCGAAAACGTGAAGCGTTCACCGGAGCCGGACACCTTCGTGTAGCGCAGTCGCAGCGACCCTACGGCCAGATCGTCATCGGCCTCGAGTCGCACGTCGAGTGAACGCCTGGCATCGGGCACGATCAGATCACGCGCCGGCGCAACAATGCGAACGCGCGGTGCCTCGTCGGTGAGCACCGTGAGACCAATCAGTCGACGCGGTCCCGCGCGACCATTGTCGGTTCGCGGCTCGAGTGCCACGAATCCGTCCAGTGTCGCGGGCAGCGACAGCGCGAAGAGGCCTGCGGCATTCGGTGTGAGTGTCTGTGTACCCTGACGGGTGACGGCGATGAGTGTGTCAGCGCTTGCCTCAATAGTGAACGACACCATGCTGCCGATGAGCGCCTCGATGCG
>JANMRE010000313.1:0-6808 GCA_031370885.1 Gemmatimonadaceae bacterium | reverse complement strand
ACAACGCACAGCGTCAGGGCCATGACAAACGGCAGCACCATGCGCAGCGGATCGTTGGACCAGCCGAAGTGTTGGGCCACCACGTAGCGCGCCGCCGGGCGACCCGTCAAGTACGCCACGACGCCAATGAGCGCGATGCCGCTCATCATGAACAGCAGACCGCCAAACGAGGTGGGGATCTGCGCCGCGTTCTCGGAATCGAACTGCGGATAAAACGTGCCGAAGCTCAACGCCAGCGCCGTCAGCGGAAACACCAAGGCGGCGATGGCCGTCAAGGACACGATCTGCACGAACGGACGCACACCAAGCATCGTATTCGTCACGCCCACCAGAATCAGCGCCAACAGGAATAATGGCAGCGCGCCCACCCAGAACTTGGCCCAGAGCACTTCACGCATCGGCAGCGGACTGGAACGCAACAGCCACCAGGTGCGACCCTCAAGACTCACACTGGGAAACACGAACCGCGCGGCAATCGAGGCCAGCACGAACCCGGCCAGGGCCAGATTCAGAAATGGAATCACATTGCGCAACAGCGTGGTCATGCCGCTGCCGTTCAGCGGCAGATATCGGACATTGGCCACATACACCACCAGCAAGACGCCCAGCATGATAAGCTGTGACCACTGCGTGCTGTCGCGCGCGAACACCTTGAGTTCCTTGAGCACCAGTTCACGTCGCGTCGGTCCCAGCAAGCGCAGTGCGCGGTCGATCCATGGACGCCCGCCGCCGACCACCGCACGGCGATTCGCGCCCTCCTGCGCCTGACTGAAGCCACGCGTCCATCCGCGGGCGTGCAGCAGCCCGCCCACCGCCACCAACGCGCCCGCGGCACCCCACAACCGCACCAGCGGCGGCCACACGGCGTCGCGCGCGATCCAGCGCATCAGAGCTTCGCTCAGCCACTCACTGGGCAGCCACGGCGACGATGGCGTATCGAGTGATGCGACGAACTGCATGAAGTTCTGAAACCCCTCGGGCCGCACCAACTGCTCGGGACGGGCGGCACGAAACAGAATCACCAGTCCAGCAATGGCCAGCGCCGTTATCACACTCAGCAGGTCGCGAGTGCGTCGCGCCGGAAAGACATTCACCAGCAACAACGTCAGCGCCGAGCCGGCGGCAGCCGGGAACAGCAGGAACGGCACGATGGCCATGAAGGCCACACCCACAAAGCCCCACCCGGCTTCGAATGCGGCCCCATACGCAGCGATGATGGGCACCAGCAGCAGCGCCACCATCCAACTCGAATGGAGCGCCGTCTCGGCCAATCGCGCGCGATAGAGCGCCCACGGTGATACCGGCGCTGCGGCCAGCTGATCAAGATCACGCGCCAAAAAGAAATTGGAGAGTGCGGCGATCGTGTTCGACAGCAGGAGAATGCTGCCGAACGACAACAGGATCATGGACAGCAGCTTACCGGCCAACAGCGTGCCAATGTCTTCGGCGCTGCGAAAATAGCGCACCAGTCGATACGCGATCAGGAAACTGGCCAGCCAGAAGCTTCCGCCCAGTACTGTTACGGCGATCATGCGGCGCACGTCGCCGCGTTCGTGTCGGGCCATGCGATGCCGCGCCATCTGCCACTTGGGACGCAGCAACCACGTCGCGCTGGGGGGCCGCACGAGCGTCGACGCTATCGGTGCGGCCGACGTCTCACGCATCCAGCACCTCAACCAGTCCGCGCGCCATCTCATTGCCTGTCAGTCGCAGAAAAATGTCCTCAAGCGCATCGTCCGTGCCCGTCGCGCCACGCAGTTCGTGCATCGTGCCGCAGGCCACCAGTTCGCCCCGCTGCATGATGCCAATGCGATCACACATGTCTTCGGCAATCTCCAACGTGTGCGTCGACATCATGACCGTATGACCACGCCGCGTGTATTCCCGGAAGAGATCCTTGAGAATCTTCGCCGACTTGGGGTCGAGACCCACCATGGGCTCGTCCACCACGATCACCGCCGGTCGATGCACAAAGGCGCTGGCAATGATCAGCTTCTGGCGCATGCCGTGACTGTAGCTCTCCACCAGTTCGTCACGCCATGATTCCAGGTCGAACAGCGCCAGCAGTTCCTGGCCCCGACGGTCCACGTCGGGTCCCTGCTCGCCGTATAACCCGGCGGTGAAACGCAGGAACTCCATGCCGGTAAGTTTCTCGTAGATAAACGGGCGATCCGGAATGAACCCCAGTGCGCGCTTGGCGCGCAGCGGATCGGTGCGCAGGTTGTGGCCGGCAATTCGCACCGTTCCCGCAGTGGGTTGGAGAATTCCGGCAATCATGCGCATCGTGGTCGTCTTGCCGACACCATTGGGTCCCAGAAAGCCGAACAGTTCTCCGCCGGGAACAACGAGGTCGAGCGAGCGGACGGCGGTAAAGGTGCCGTAGCGCTTGGAGAGTGCGGCGATTTCAATCATGAAAGGCTGACGATTCACCGTCACCAACCCGTCACGCCCTTGGACCAACGTGGGCCGGGACCGTAACACTGCGATCTCAGCCCGAAACACCGGCGCCCGGGGTTGTTTCCGAACGGCGCCCTTCGCAGCTTGCAGGTCTATGCCAAAAAAGGCGCCAACCGCCACCACTCGCGCGGATTCGCTCGTCGTGCGGGGTGCCCGGGAGCACAATCTCCGCAATATCAGCGTCACCATTCCGCGCGACAAACTGACCGTCGTTACCGGGCTGTCGGGATCGGGCAAATCGTCGCTGGCGTTCGATACGATCTACGCGGAGGGGCAGCGCCGTTACGTCGAATCGCTGTCGGCGTACGCGCGGCAGTTCCTCGGGCTCATGGAAAAGCCCGATGTTGACGCGATCGAGGGGTTGTCGCCCGCCATCTCGATCGAGCAGAAGTCGGCCGGTCATAACCCGCGCTCCACCGTCGGCACGGTCACCGAGATCTACGACTACCTGCGACTGCTGTACGCGCGCGCCGGCACGCCGCACTGTCCGAGCTGCGGCCGAGCGGTGCAACGTCAGTCACCGGGACAGATCGCCGAGCAGATACTGGCGTGGCCCGACGGCACACGCCTTGAGATTCGCGCGCCGTTGGTACAGGGTCGGAAGGGCGAGTTCCGCGACCTGTTCGAGGACGCGCGCAAGCAGGGTTTCGTACGGGCCGTGGTCGACACCGTGTTGATCGAGTTGGCCGAACCTCCCAAGCTCAATCGACGACTCAACCACTCCATCGCGATCGTGGTGGATCGGCTGGCCGTGCGCACCGACGATCGCGGACGTCTCACCGATTCGCTGGAGACGGCGTTGCGATTGGCTGACGGTCTTGCCGAAGTCGTGCGCTTCGACGGCGCAAAGTCCGTCACCGAGATGTTCTCCGAGCGGTATGGCTGTCCAACCTGCGGCATCTCCATGCAGGAACTTGAACCGCGCAACTTCTCGTTCAATTCACCGTTCGGCGCCTGTGAAACGTGTAGCGGTCTGGGTACCACGCGCACGGTGACCGAGGAACTCATCCTCGGCGATCCCGCCCTTTCGATACTGGACGGCGTGGTGCTGCCGTGGGGTGAACCCGACGGCTATCTGCGCAAGGTAATCCTGCCGGGCCTCGCCAAAATGTTGGGCTTCGACCTCAACGCGTCATGGAGCAGCATCCCGGGCACCGTGCGTCAACAGCTGCTGCATGGTGTGCGTGAAGTGGCCGCGTCGGCTCGCAAAGTCACGAAGAAGGCCGCCGCGACGACCAGGAAGACGCCGGCGAAACCAGCGGCGAGTGACAGCGCCTGGGAGGGCATCGTGGCGCACATCCAGCGCCGCTATAACGAAACCAGCTCCGACCCGGTGCGCACCGAGCTCGAAGCGTTCATGGTTGCAGCAGCGTGCCCAGCGTGTCGTGGGCGCCGCCTGCGACCAGCGTCCCTGTCCGTTACCGTGCACGGTCGCAATATCGGTGACGTCGTGGAGCTGAGTGTCGCAGATTCGCTCGCCTTTTTCAACGACGTGCCGCTGCGCGCGCCCGGACACCCTGGACTCGAAGTCGGTGTGGCCGGGCCGATCCTGAAAGAGGTGCGCGAACGATTGCGCTTCCTCATCGATGTGGGTCTCGACTATCTCACGCTCAACCGCAGTGCCGAATCCCTGTCGGGAGGTGAGGCGCAACGTATCCGACTGGCCACGCAGATCGGCTCACGTCTTGTGGGGGTGTTGTATATCCTGGACGAACCCAGCATTGGGTTGCACCAGCGCGACAACGGTCGGTTGCTCTCGACGCTCAAGCAACTGCGCGACCTCGGCAACACCGTGATTGTGGTGGAGCACGACGAGGAGACGATTCGCGAAGCCGACTACATCATCGATCTCGGTCCCGGCGCCGGAAAGCATGGTGGCGAGGTGATTGCGTGCGGAACACTGAACGACATCCTGCAGAGCGATGCGTCAATCACCGGCGCGTATCTGCGCGGCACACGCAGCATTCCTGTGCCCCAAACGCGGCGTCCCGCCGATGCGGCACGGTCGCTGGTTGTCCAGGGCGCGCGGGCACACAATCTGCGCGACGTCACGGCGTCGTTTCCGCTGGGGCTTTTTGTGGCCGTGACGGGTGTGTCCGGATCGGGCAAGTCCACGCTGGTCACCGATATCCTGCAA
Source organism: Gemmatimonadaceae bacterium (assembly GCA_031370885.1). GTDB lineage: Bacteria > Gemmatimonadota > Gemmatimonadetes > Gemmatimonadales > Gemmatimonadaceae > Gemmatimonas. Next base: position 2,214 of record JANMRE010000313.1, on the reverse strand, counting down.
CGCGCCCTCTCGCGTCATTTCTACCGCGCCCGCGTGATTCCAGGCGCGCACGATCGCATCCATGGCCTGGAACACATCGACAAGATCATCGATATCGATCAGAGCCCCATCGGTCGCACCCCACGTTCGAATCCGGCCACCTACACGGGCGTATTTACTCCGGTGCGTGAACTGTTCGCCGAGTTGCCCGAGTCCAAAATTCGCGGCTATGGCCCGGGACGGTTTTCGTTCAATGTGAAGGGCGGTCGCTGCGAGTCCTGTCAGGGCGATGGACTCGTGAAAATCGAGATGCATTTTCTCCCCGACGTGTTCGTGCCGTGCGATGTCTGCAAAGGCAAGCGATTCAATCGCGAAACCATGGAAGTGCGCTTTCGCGGCATGAGCATTGCCGACGTGCTGGATCTCACGGTCGAAGAGGGATGCGCGGTGTTCGAGAATCAGCCACGCATCGCGGTAAAGCTCGAAACGCTGCGCGACGTGGGACTCGGGTACATCCATCTGGGGCAGAGTGCCACCACGTTATCGGGTGGTGAAGCGCAGCGCGTCAAGCTGGCCACCGAACTGGCCAAGCGGGACACCGGTCGCACCTTGTACATCCTCGACGAGCCCACCACCGGCCTGCATTTCGAGGATGTGCGCGTGCTGCTTGGCGTGTTGCACAAACTGGTTGATCGTGGCAACACGGTGCTGGTGATCGAGCACAACCTGGATGTGATCAAGACGGCCGACTGGGTGATTGATCTCGGACCCGAGGGCGGCGTGCGCGGCGGCAGTATTGTGGCCGCGGGAACGCCCGAGCAGGTGGCGCAGGTGAAGGAGAGCTATACGGGGTACTACCTCTCTCGCATGCTGTAAGGTTGGGCGTTCTCCCTTCTCCCTTCTCCGCTACCCCACCACCGGCCTGCCCATCGCCGCTTGTACCGCCAGCACCACCGTCACCACCACCCATATGAGGGCCGCCCCGTACACAGCGCGGCGGCCAAACCACGCGCCAATCACCGGCAACCCTTGCAACGCATGCATGCCAACAAAGTGCGCAATACGCAAATCGCCGGCGGTCGTGCTCCAATTCACGAAGGGCAGTCCCGGTCCGCCATCCGGTGCGCCAATGGTGTGTGCAAAGTTCCCAACAATCCAGCCGCCAATCACGCTGCCCATCAGGAATACGGCGAAGCCCACTGCGACTCCGGCCTGATAGCCCGTGGGTTTGCGACGCAGTACACGAAATGCGCCCACGCACAGCCAGCCCGCCGCGATCGTGTTAAGCAAGATCGCCACGCCCATCGCCTGGAAGATCACGGCGTCAAACAGCGTCGCGACATTGAAATGCGATGTCGTTCCTCGCGCCGCCTGCACGGTGATCGCAATCATTTCGAGTGTCATCGTAACGCCAATAACAGCAACCAGTCGACGACGGGTGCGCTCCGGCAACCCCGTTGCGGGCAGCAACCAGGCGATCGTGGCCAGATAGATGGCGATCGACATGGCGAACTTGGTTGGCTTGATCCAGCGCGAAATGCCCAGCACCTGCACTGCATCGATCTGCAGGGCGCAGACAAGCGTCGCGAGGAGCGCCACGTGAATAGCGGTCAGCGCGAACAGCGCCGGGCTGCGCCGACGCAGCTCCGCGAGCACGCGCGTCACGTTGCCGCCGTTGCGGGATAGGCCACACGTCCCGCCAGATACAACAGCAGTCCCATTGGTCCGAACATGAACGTGAATGGCAGCACGCCAATGCGCAGCCAGGCCGGCGCCCGTCGCGACAACGCATCCTCGACAATCCACGATCCGATAAACAGATCGAACGCGAGGTAGTGCACCCAACCCGCCACCAGCGTGTACGGATCAGCAAACAGCAGCTGGACTTGTGTCAGCGATCCGAATCCACCCTCGGTCGCGCCGAAGCGCGCCAGGATCAGCGCCGAATAGCCAACCGCCAACAGGGGAACGAGAAGTCCATGCACCATCGGCATCGTCCACTTCCAGCGCGGTGCAACGAGGAGCAACAGCCAACCCGGCAACACCAGCGGATTGGCGAGGGCAAAGATCGCGTCGGCGGTAGGCATGGGGGGGCTTAAAGACTGGAGACAGGAGAAATGAGACGGGAGACAGTGGAGCGGACACACCAAAACCTCAAGGGTTCGGCATCTCCCGTCTCCCGTCTCCATTCTCCCGTCTCAATTCACCGCCGTCTCAACTCGCGATTACCTTCCA
>JANMRE010000292.1:0-7282 GCA_031370885.1 Gemmatimonadaceae bacterium | reverse complement strand
CGCGGAGTTGGCGGTGCGGGATGCGCTGGTGCGCACGCGCACGCGGTACATCGCGCTGGCGAAGGCGCTGGTGCGACGCGACGGGCTTCGCGTGCCGACGAGTGCGAGTGCGTGGGTGCCGACACGGATCGCGGAACTCGACCTGTCGCCGACGTTGACGACGGAGTTGGCGCCGCTCTTCGCGGTGTTCGCACCGCTGAATGCGCAGATCGCCGTGGCCGATGCGCGGATCGCGGCCTTCGTGGACGAGGATCCGATCGCGGCGCGGCTCACGACGGCGCCTGGCGTCGGACCGGTCACCGCCAGTGCGTTCGTGGCCACCATCGATGACATCACGCGATTTCGCACGGCGCACGAGTTGGAGGCGTACCTCGGCGTGATTCCGTGCGAGCGCAGCTCGGGCGAGAAGCGACACCTCGGGCACATCACGAAGGCGGGCAATGGGCGGATGCGCTGGCTGCTGGTCGAAGCGGCGTGGACGATCATGCGGTCAAAGTCCCCAGGGACCGCCGCCTTGCGCGCGTGGACCGTCCAGATCGCGCAGCGGCGCGGGAAACGCATCGCGGTGGTCGCGCTCGCGCGCCGCTTGGCGGGCATCCTCTACGCGATGTGGCGGGACGGTGCGTCGTACGACGCGCAGCAGATCCGCCCGCGACCGACGGAGGCCCCACCGCGCGCGGTTGATCCGACACCAACCGAAACAACGGCGACGCCTGGGGGCGCCGGGGGTGGTAGACGCCCTGCGCGGCCGGCACCGCGTCTGCCATACGCGCTCCGAGACCGTGGAGCATCGAGCATACGCGAAACCCGCGCGCACCCCGTCACCCTCGCATCGCACGACCGGCGATTCCGACGCAAACTCCGCGCGCGCGGCGAAACGGCGACCGGCACTCGTGTGCTCCTCCGTCACGGTCAACTCGGCGCGCGCGCCACGCCGTGCTGCCGATGTTCACCAACACCGCGCACCAGAGGTGGCGAGGCGACGTGACTATTCGGGATCTGGCCACCAGCTGGCCCGTTCCATCGATCGTGCGGCGGAGGCTCAGAGGCCGCAAACACCAGAAGCGGTCCCGACGCCGGCTTCTCAGCGGGCTTGCAAGCGCCGAATAGCACCGCCAGCGTCAGGGCAATGGCACTCGACAGCGCGCGTCTCCTCATTCGGGCTCGTCTGGGGGTCTAAAGTCGGGGAATTCGTCTGGAACAGGAATATCGTCCGCCACGGCCGCTGGCGCACAGAGTTCGGTTGCGCCAGTTCTTTGCCGGGCGTCGTTGACACCGAGCCCCAGGGTTTTGTTAATCCGAGCTGTACCCGAACGCACTCAGGTGCGGGTGGGACCCAGGATAGGTGGCCGAGTGGTTTAAGGCGCACGCCTGGAAAGCGTGTGGGGTCGCAAGGCTCTCGCGAGTTCGAATCTCGCCTCATCCGCTAACCCCGCAGCGACGCTATCGTCGCTGCGGGGTTTGCACGTTCAGTGGATTGCGGTCGTGCCTCAGCGGAACTCTGAAACCAGCGACGTGTGGCTCCCTCCGGATAGACCATGAGCGCTTCGGACCCGCGCGAAACCCTCCGCACTGTCTTCGCCGATCTCGCCGACATCCCCGAGTCGGAATGGCAGCGCTTCTCCGCCCAGGTCCGCGAGTATCGCTTTGCGCCGCGCCAACACCTCATGCGCGAAGGACACCCCGCGCCCACCGTGCACTTCATCGTCTCCGGTTTGGTTCGGCTCTATCACAACCACGACGGACGCGAGCTCGTTCGCGGCTTTGATTTCGAAAACCGTTTTGTAACCGCTTATGAATCGGTGCTGACCGGCGAGCCGGCGGGATTCAGCGTGCAAGCCCTGGAGCCAACGACAACGCTCGCCTTCAGCGGCGATGCGCTCCGCGCCTTATACGACCGACACCCCTGCTGGGATCGCGTTGGCCGTCGCGTCCTCGAAGCACAGTGGATCCGACAAGCCGACAAGGAGCGTCGCTTCCGGGTGCACACGCCCGAGGAACACTATCGCGTACTGCTCGCGCGCCGGTCGCCACTCATCGACCGCGTTCCCCTCAACCAACTCGCGTCCTTCCTGCAGATCACACCGGAAACCCTGAGTCGCATTCGTGCGCGGATTCGCGACGAGAATGCGGCTGAGACACAACTGGTGGAATATTCTTGATTCTCGTCAAGGCGCACTCCGCGTGACAGGGCAATGCTGTTCGGCACACCGGTGATTCCACCACTCAATCACTCAGCCGAATGCCTCGCTCACCACTTCTCCTCATCATGATCACTGTCGTCGCTGGCTGCGCGCCAACGGTGCAGGGCTCCGCAACCTCTGACGCCTCGGCGACAACAGCTACCCGGGGGGTGGAAGCAGTACGACACACCGGAAGCGGCGGGATTCTCGTCACCGCAACTCGCCAAAGCGTACGCCTACGCCGACTCTGTGCGCTCGGGCGCAGTCGAGGAGCGGTCGTTGCCGCATGGGGAGATGTCTCCCGCAAGTTGGAATTGCACTCAGTGCGCAAGAGCGTGGTCAGCGCGCTATTCGGCATCGCCGCCGATCGCGGAGAAATCTCCCTCGACAAAACTCTCGGCCAACTGCGCATCACCGAGAACAAAACGCTGACACCCGTCGAACAAGGGGCGCGCGTTCGAGACCTGCTCGCGGCGCGGTCCGGTGTCTATCTCCCCGCAGCGTATGCCGACAACGCGCAGGACAGTGAACGTCCCCCGCGGGGAAGTCATGCACCAGATACGTTTTGGTTCTACAACAACTGGGACTTCAACACGCTCGGAACGATCTACGAGCAGTCGGTCGATTCGTCGTTATACCGTTCTCTTGCTCTGCGATTGGCTCGACCCATCGGCATGGAGGACTTCACGCCGGCCGACGGCTTTCTGGTGTATGAGCCTACCAACTCGATTCATCCGGCACACACCATCCGCATGTCCACACGCGACCTTGCGCGCTTCGGGCAGCTCTACCTGCAAAATGGACAATGGAACGGGCGACAGATCGTGCCTCGCGCATGGATTGCGGAAAGCACGATACCCAAGTCGAACGTGGGAGCGCCGAGCCGAGGCTATGGCTATCTCTGGTGGACGCAGGCGTCCGGCCCGACCGGTTCGTATCCGGAGCTCGATCGTCGGAGCGTGTTCTATGGCAGCGGAACGGGCGGCCAATTGGTCGCCGTGTTTCCGTCAGACGAGATGGTGATCGTTCATCGCGGCGACACCGACCACGGTCGCAACATTTCCGGACGCGACGCGTGGCGCATCGTTGAGCTGGTGTTGGAAGCGCGAACCGGAGTGATCGCGTCGAACGATCATCGCGTGCCGCTTGCACCCATCCCATTGTCGTCTCAGCTCCCGGCGGTCGTTGCGCCGAACTATGTCACCGTCGATGCAGCACTCATCGCGCAACTCGCCGGCATGTACGACATTGCGCCAAAACTCGGCGTCCGCGTATTCGAATTCCGCGGTAGGTTGTTTGGCAACTTTCCGGGGCAGGGCGAGGCGGAGCTCTTCGGCCTGACTCGCGACGAGTTCACGATTCGCGTCCAATCGGGAGTGCGCATAGTGTTTGAGCGCGACGCCAATGGGCGTGCGGTGGCGCTCAACGCGGAGATCGGGAGGCAGCAGGTTCGCGGGGTGAGACGTTAGACCTGCTCCGGTGTAGTGTGACGCAGGTCAACGCGAATTTCTAATGCCCCGGAGTACAATGTCCCAGGACAAGTTGAAAGCCATGCGACTGCGCATTGCCATCGGTGGGCTCATACTGCTCATTGCCGGTGCCGCGTGGTTCTATCTGGTGTCCTTCGGTCCGCGCTAGCGCAGCCTGCCTTACGTGGACCTCGCCTCCGGGGCGGGGGTAGATGGTGCTCGGCAGGGACACTCAGTACCCGGCCGGGCCCACGCGTTGCCATCCGGGGCCCTTTCGTACATTTTCTAGAGCGCACCGATCCGTGCATCAGCCGGACACATCGATTGCGCCGTTGCCTGCTGACGTGCTATGTAAGCAAAGTGGCTGACCTATCTGATCGCATCTCCAAGTCAGTGGCCGATGCGAAGCCAGATCGCTGCGACCGACGCCGCTACTGCCCTTCCACGACCGCCTGCGCCGCCGCCAGATCGGCCAGCGCCGTCCCGACTGACTTGAACAGCGTGATTTCGCTCGCGTCCAGCCGCCCCACCACCTCTCCCCTCACCAACTGCGCGAGTTCGGCGACGACCGTGTCGCGCGTGATCACACCACGCTCGAGCGGTACCACCAGATCACCCGCCTCCGAGAGCGCGCCCTGATAGCTGTCTACTGCGATGCGACTGCGGGCCACCGCGTGATCGTCCGCTTCACGCATGTCGCGGGTGAAGCCGCCTACCAAGTCAACATGCGTGCCAGGCGTCAACCATGCGCCACTCACGAGCGGTTTACGCGACGTGGTGGCGCAGCTCACAATGTCGGCGGCGCGCACCGCATCCTCGAGGTTTGCCGCGACATCAACCATCAATCCCTCACCGCGCAGTTGCTGGGCCACCGCGGCTGCACGCGCCGCATTGCGACCCCACAACAACACGCGGGACAAGCCGGGTCCCAGAGCGCAGTGCGCGCGCACCAGCCACGGCGCCAGATGTCCCGTGCCAATCACCAGCAACGTCTCTGCACCGCGCCGCGCCATGTAGCGCGCCGCGATCGCCGAAACAGCCGCCGTTCGACGTACAGTGATCGCATCGCCGTCCAGCACGGCTCGGAGTGCACCCGACTCGCGATCGAACAGCAGGTACGTCGCGCCAACCGTTGGCGATCCAAGGGCCAGCGCACCCGGAATGAACGTGACAACCTTCACCCCGATCGATTCACGTGTCCACGCCGGCATCAGCAACAATGCATCCACATCGTTCAGCGCATGCGAGTGCCGCAACGGCACATCGGCGCCCACTGCGAAAGCCGCAGTGAGCGCCGAGTCGAGCGTCCCCCAATCGAGCGCCGCGTGAACCTGCTGCGCCGTGAAGACCGTCGGCAAGGAATGCCGGACTTACTTGTTCTTGGTCATCGTCAGTCCTGAGACGATGCCATCGGTGTTGTGCGCAAAGCGGACGCCGTACAGGCCGTCGGTGGACTTGAGTTTGCCGTCGGCAACCACCGCTGTTTTGTCATAGCTGGCCACGACCTTGCCGTTGATCGCGCACTCAACCTTGTCGGTCGTGACCGTTACCGCGATATCCTGTTGAACCGGCGCACCCTTTTCGGCCGCTTTGTTCACGGCCGGATCGGCACCGCCACGTCCACCGTTCATCTGGAACGACGCCGGACCGAAGCCGCGCACGATAAACGTGCCGTTGCCGTACGCCGCACAGTACAGGAAGCTTTGCGTCTCTGTGCCCATGTCGTTGCCGCCAATCATGATGCCGTACGGATGCGGATGCGTGTTCACGTTCATGTACGCCGGTTCCTTGAACGTCGCCTTCACCGTGTAGTTGCCCGTCGCCTTGTTGGCCGGATTCCAGTACGTCACTGCCGGTCCGGTTGTCACCATCATGTCGTTGCCCATCTTCATGAGCTTCGCATCATTGAGCGTCAGTCCGGCGGTTGCTTCCTTCGCGTCAACCTTGCCTTGCCAGCCGGCGATAGAAATGCCGCCGCCGGCAACCGTGCGGGACTTCTCCATATCGGCCTGCGCAGCGCCGATGGTCGGCGCCAGCATGAGTGCCGCCAGTGCCAGCAGAGTACGGTTCGTTTGTGCCATAGTGGTGTGTCTCGGTGAAGGGGTAGTGATCATACGGTAACGTTAGCGCGAGGGAGCGGCAGCGCGCTATTGTTGGAGACGGCTTCGCGGACCGGCCGGGAACCCCCGGCAACGTCCGCCGTCAATTACCCCAGACGGCTCGCCATGCTCCCACCCCGTGTCCGCCTCATCGCCCTGCTCGCGACGCTTCCTGTCAGCGCCATCAGAGCGCAGAATGCGCCGACGTCCGGTTTGCGGGCAACCTTTCTTGAGTATCAGACCGAGATTCCTGCCACCTGGACCGCGCGAGCGCCTTCGTCGAGTATGCGACTGGCCGAGTATGCGACGCCAACCGTGGGCGGCGGGTTCGCCGAGGTCGTCGTGTATTATTTCGGCAAGGGACAGGGCGGATCGGTGGACGCCAATCTCGAACGCTGGAAGAGCCAGTTTTCCAACCCGTCGGGCGAGCCGGTGCAGGAGAAACGGACACAGCTGATGGCGCCGTTCCCGATCACGATTGCCGAGTACCGGGGAACCTATGCGCGCGGAATAGGCGCCGGTTCGGCACCAGAGGCCGCACGGCTCAACAATCTGCTGATCGCGGTAGTGGTCGAGACGCCGCGCGGCACGCTGTTTTTTCAGTGCTTCGGCCCGATTGCCGCAGTGGAATTGCAGCGCGAGGGCTATATGCGCTTCGTGACGGGGCTCAGACCGAAAGAGGAGTGAGGCGGTGAGCGGGTGAGGAGTGAGGGGGTGAGGAGTGAGCAGGAGCAGGGTTGAGGGAAGAGGGGTGAGACGGTGAGGGTAGAGTTGAGGGTAGTGCGACTCTACCTTCACCGTCTGACCCCTCTCCCCTCAACCCTTTCCGTTGCTCTTAATGCGCGCCACCCACAGCGTCACCAGCGCGCCCGCAGTCGCCATCAACGCCAGCACGACGAACGCATATGACGATGCGCCGGTCGCGTCGCGAATTCGCCCAATCAGGTCGGGACCAAAATGTCCCCCCAGATTGCCAACCGAATTGATCCACGCGATGCCAGCGGCGGCGGCGGTCGGCGGCAGAAATGCCGTGGGCAGGGCCCAGAAGGTGGCGATCATCGACAGCACTCCACACGTTACCAACGACAGCGCCACGACCGACCACACGGCGGTATGTCCGACCCCCGCAAGGACGAACAATCCCAGCGCTGTGACCAGCAGCGAGCCGGCCACATGCCATCGACGTTCTCCCGTACGATCGGAGTGGGAGCCGACCACCACCATCGCGATCCCACCCAGTCCCCAGGGAATCATCGTGATCAGGCCTACGGTGACATAGTCGGTGCGCTCGGCGCCAAATTCCTGTACCAGCGTCGGCATCCAGAAGTTCGTGGCATACAGCGCAAACGCGGCGGTGAGGTACACGAAGGCCAGCGCCCATACGCGGCTATCGGAAAATGCAGCGCGCACTCCGTGTCGATTGCCGCTGTGCACACGGGACTCGTCGTCCGCCGCGATCCGTTGTGTGATGGCCGCTTGTTCCTCCGCGGTCAACCAGCGCGCGTTGGCAGGACGATCGGGTAGCCACACC
>JANMRE010000259.1:0-17402 GCA_031370885.1 Gemmatimonadaceae bacterium | reverse complement strand
TACCAACCCAGTAATCCCATTCATCCAGGAAGCCGTGTCCCAGCCAGCGCACATGCATGAGGCCGATTCCGAAGCACAGCGCGCCCAGCGACCATGCGACCGTTTCGCGCTTGACGCCGAACTCTTCGCGGAAGAACGCGGTGACCGGAGTAAGCATGGCGACCGACGACGTGATACCGGCAAAGAACAGCAGCCCGAACCACATCACGCCCAGCAGATTACCGATAGGCAACGTTTTGTCGATCTGCTGGAACACCACCGGCATGGTGGCAAAACCCAGATCGAACGAACCGCCTTGGGCGATCTGCATGGCACCGGCGACGCCGAAAAACACCACTGCTGCGGGAATGGCGATTGAGCCACCAAGCACCACTTCCGCCGTCTCGTTCGTGGCGGCCGTCGCCAGTCCGTTCAGCGCGATATCGTCCTTCGTTGACAGGTACGACGCGTAGGCCTGCAGCGAACCCATGCCAACGGAGAGCGTAAAGAAAATCTGACCGGCCGCTGCCAGCCAAATGCCCGGCTGATTGAGTCGAGAGAGATCAGGCCTATAGATGAATTCGAGACCCTGAGCCGGCGTCGCACCAATCCCCGCCTGCGCCGGTAACGTGAGCACCACGCCAGCCAAGATCATCGCAAATATGAACAGGATCGGCATGCCGATCTTCGCCAGCTTTTCGATGCCGCCGGAGATACCCTTGGACAGAATCCAGATGTTGATGAGGAGCGTCACCGTAAAAAACATGTACGGTGTGTACGACGCGTGGTACACCGGGTCACCAGCCGCCTGCGTGCCCTGGAACGAGCGCAGATAGCCGACCATCGTTTCCTGTGTCGTGTGACCCCAGTAATCCTTGGTGGCCGAGAAAATCGCAAAGGCCAGCGTCCAGCTTTCGATGTACGTGTAGTAGATCATGATGCCGAGCGGCACCACCATACCCAGCACCCCGAAATATTTGGCCGCCGGATGTTTCCAGATGGCCGCGAACATGCCGGGCAGGTGGCCCTTGCGATACCGGCCACCGTTGCGGCCAATGCCCCACTCGATCCACATGAGCGGAATGCCGAGCAGCAACAGCGCAATGAAATACGCGATCATGTAGGAGCCGCCGCCATTGGCAGCCGCCTGACGGGGGAAGCGCAGGAAGTTGCCGAGGCCGACCGCATTTCCCGCCATCGCGAGAATAAGGCCGATTCGACTACCCCAGGCTTCGTTCGATCCGGCGTTCGAGTCGGAGTTTGATGAGGACAAACGTGCTCCAGAGGCGGAGATGGATGAGACGAGCGGTTCGGGCCGGTTGGCCGACCGCTAACGATTCAGCGTGGGCCTGCGGTTGTCCAGAGGTCAACCACTGTTTGGCCGCTTCTATTCACGACGGGCGACCTGGCCCCCCTTCATCACGAAGCGGACGTTTCGCAGTGCCGCAATATCGGTGGTCGGGTCGCCTGACACCGCCACCAGGTCGGCCAACAGCCCGGGTGCGACGCGACCGAAGTCATTTTCGCGGTGCAACAGTCGCGCGTTGACACTGCTGGCCGAAGTCAATGCCGCGATGGGCGTCATACCGTATTCCACCATGAGCTCAAGCTCGAGGGCATTCGTGCCGTGGGTGAAGACGCCCACGTCGCTCCCGTTGCAGATCGTCACTCCCGAGGCCAAGGCAAGTTTGAACATCGACTTTTTCTGTGTGATGCCGGCCGGCTCGGGATCCACGCCTTTTTTCCATCCGCGATAGCGTGTGGTTGATTCGGTCGCACTGAGCGTGGGGCAGAAGGCCACGTTGTGCGACTTCATCAGCGCGAAGGTTTCTGCCGTTGCGGCATCGCCATGCTCGATCGTTTCCACACCCGCCATGATCGCGCGACGCATGCCCTCGACCGTGCTGGCATGCGCCACCACCGGGCGACCGCTGGCGCTGGCGGTCTGCACGATGGCTTGCCACTCGGGTTCTGAAAACGTGGGACGCGTCTCGCCACGCGGCCCCCAGCGGTAGTCGGCGTAAATCTTCACCCAGTCGGCGCCATGTCCGATCTGATCGCGCACCACGCGCGTGAGCCCCTCCACGCCATCGGCTTCTTCGGCACCCTGCGGCACACCTATTTCCACACCGAACCCTTTCGGACCATACGAGCCAGTGGCAACAATTGCCTTGGTGGTGACAAACAAGCGCGGTCCGGGAATAATGCCCTGATCAACCGCTTCCTTGAGTCCGACGTCGGCGTATCCGGCGCCCTCTGTGCCGAGGTCGCGCAGCACCGTGAAACCGGCCATGAGCGTGTTGCGCAGGTGGTTCACGGCACGCGCGGTGCGCAGCGCAAGCGATTCACGCAGCACTTGATCGTTCCACGGTGTTTCGTCGTACGGGTGCAACAACACGTGACTATGGAGATCACTCAGTCCGGGGAGCAGCGTGGTGCCGGGGAGTGCAATGCGCTCCGTGTTGGCGGGAATCTGCATCTGCGCCAACGGTCCCACGCTCACGATGCGCGGCCCGCGCACCAACACGGCCCAACCGCGCTTGGCGGTGTCGCCGGTGCCGTCGAATACGGCGTCGGGCACGAGCAGGATCGGTCGGGCGGGTTGCCGAGTCACGTCCGCGGGCTGTGCCTCGAGAACGGAGCACACCGCTGCAACGAGAAGTGCTATTGACGTCAGTTGACGGATCATCGGAGGTTGGTGGCAGTGGGAAGAGCCGAGCGCATCATCGCTTCAGCTCGGAGAATTCGCCCGTGGACTGGGCCGTTGGCACAAGTTTCGAGACCCCGCCCGAGACCGCGAACGCCATCGCATCGGCGCTGTTGACGTCGAGTGGACGAACGAGCGTTGCAGGCACTACGTAGATCTGGCCGGACCAGGCGTAAGAGTGCGGGCAATACACCGCCACGTGATCGAGCAGGCCCAATTGCTCCATCGACTCTTGCGTCACGAATCCAATCACCAGCGTGCCATTGGGAATGAGCGTGAGCAGCACGGGCTTGTCGAAGCGCCGCTTCTCGCCGACAAACGCGTTCAGCAGGTCCTTGGTGGATCCGTATACGAGTCGCACAAAAGGCAGACGTGCCATGGCGCGCTCCAGCCACCCCACCACTGAACGGGTCAAGAAGCTGGAACCAACGAAGCCCACCAGCGTGATCAGCCCGACCGTCGCCACGAACCCCGCGCCTGGGGGCAGCTCGATCAGCCGTCCAAGCCATCCGTCCACACTGGTAAACACATACCACAGCACTGCGATGGTGACGGCCAGTGGCGCCAGCAATACCAACCCACGTGCGAAATAGCCCAGCAGCTTGCCCATCGCATCCCTCACGCGGCCCGTGCCGCGACGTTAGTCTATTTTTTGCTCGAAATGGTGCCGATAACAACCTCCTAAGCTGGGGCCATGCGGCACCGCCGACCAGCCCGCTCGTCAACCCGACTTGCCCTCTTCGAGACTCTCCGATGCGCCCTCCGTTGATCTTGCATTCGCGCGTGACAACCCCCGCACTGTTCGGTGTCCTGCTCGGCTGGCCCGCGATCGCCCATGGACAAATTCTTGGCGCTGCCGCCGCCGCCAACCCATTCTCGCGTGTGTCGCCGTGGTCGCCGCCACCAGCTCCGGCCGGCAAAAAGATGATAACGCAGGATACGTACGATGAATGGCGAACGATTTCGGGCGCTTCGCTGTCGAATGATGGCAAGTGGGTCGTGTATACCGTGAGCCCTGTTGTCGGCGAAGGGGAATTGATTGCGCGATCAACCAGCGGCGCCACGGAGTATCGCGTACCGCGCGGCTACACTGGTCGCCCGCAACTCATGGCATCTGCGGATTCGGGCGCGCAATTTTCCGCTGCGGCCGCGCAGGTGAGTGCGGACAGCCGCGTCGCTGTATTCACGTTGTACGCCACGCGCGCGGATGTGGAGCGGGCGCGCACTCGTCGCGGTGCTTCAGCGCCTCGCAACGGCATGGGCATCGTGAACCTTGCTGACGGGACCGTCACACGGGTTCCCGCTGTTCGTTCGTTTCGGCTGGCCCGCAACGGTGGACGCTTTCTCGCCTATCTGCTTGAAGACACGACGGCACAGCGCCAGGCACCCAATGGCACACCGGCGTCGTCGGCGGCAGTTGGTCGTGATACCGCGCGCAGCACAGGCCCGCGGCGGGAAACGGGCGCCACGATGGTGCTCCGCGAACTGGCCACGGGCGCTGAAGTGCGCATCGAGGGCGTCACGAACTTCACCTTCGATGAGAAGGAAAAGTGGCTGGGGTATACCGTGACCACGCGAGACGGAACGGGGGACGGCGTTTACTTGCGTGCATTGTCGAGTGGTGCGGTGACTACGCTGTTGGCGGGTCGCGCGTCGTATCGTGGATTCGCGTTCGATCGCAAGGGCGAGCAAGTCGTGTTTCTGTCAGATCTGGGAGACAGCACGTCGCATCCGAAATTTTCCGTTTATCACGCGTCGCTCGTGCCCCCGAAGGGCAAAGTGGCGGCACCGGCGGCCGCGAGACGCATTATCGCCGGTACCGAGGCACCCGAAGGATTGCTGATTGCCGAACGCGGTCGCGTGGACTTTACGCGCGAGGGCAATGCGGTGGTGTTCGCATTGGCGAATGAACCGATGGACTCCATTCCGACTGATTCGCTCGCCGACAAGGCCGTGTACGATTTGTGGCACTGGCAGGATACCAAGATTCAGCCGCAACAGAAGCTCGATGCCGCGCGCGACCGCAATCGCACCTATCTCGCCGTGTATCACGTGTCCACGGGCAAGTGGACGCGACTGGCCAACGACTCGCTGCAGGTCACGCTCGCCGATGATGCGAAACACGCGCTGGGACTCAACAGCGTGGAGTATGCCATCCCGCAGTTCTGGGGCGAGCCAGGCGCCGACGCGTACCTGATCGATCCGTTCACGGGCGCAAAAACGCTGATCGCGCGGAAGCTGCGGGGGCAAGCGCAGCTCTCGCCGTCCGGCAGCTACGTCACCTGGTTCGACGACGGACAGTGGTACGCGTATGCAGCGGCCACCGGCAAGAAGGTGAGTCTCACCGGCGCCATCACGACGGTCAAGTTCCAGGATGAGGAGTTTGATTCGCCCGACATTCCGCCGCCGTACGGGTTGGGTGGGTGGACCACCGGCGACAAACGCGCACTGATCTACGATCGGTTCGACGTATGGGAGGTAGATCCAACCGGTATCGCAGCGCCGAAAAATGTGACCGACGGTGAGGGCCGTCGCGCGGGCATGACATTCCGCATCGTTACTCTCGATCGCGAAGAGCGTTTCCTCGATCCGGCCGAGCCGCTGCTGTTGCGCGCCGTCGACTCGCTGACCAAGGCGTCGGGGTTCTATCGCGACCGACTCGGCGTGGACGGCAAGCCGGAGCGCATCATCATGGCCGATCGGAATCTCGGCACGCCGCAAAAGGCTCGGAATGCCGAGCAATACCTGATAACGCAATCGACATATCGTGAGTTTCCAGATCTCTGGACGGGTTCGTCACTGGCCGTCACCTCGAAGATTTCGAATGCGAACCCGCAGGAGGCACAGTATCCGCGCGGTACCGTGGAAATGGTTTCGTGGCTGAACGGCGACGGCATTCCGCTGCGCGGATTGCTGTACAAGCCGGAGAACTTCGACGCGACCAGGCAGTGGCCGATGGTGGTGTACTTCTACGAGAAGCTCACGGATGGTTTGCACAGCTATGTCGCGCCAACCGGACGCAACGTCGTCAACCCACAGGTTTACAATGCGCTCGGCTATGTCGTGTTCGAACCGGACATCGTGTATACCGACGGCCAACCGGGGCCGAGTGCGGCGAAGTCGATTATCCCTGGCGTGCAGTCACTGATTGCCAAGGGCTTTGTCGATCCCAAACGCGTCGGTATTACCGGGCAGTCGTGGGGCGGTTACCAGTCGGCGTATCTGATCACGGTGACCAACATGTTTGCGGCCGCCGTGCCCAACGCGACGGTGGTGAACATGACCAGCGCGTACGGTGGCATTCGCTGGGGATCGGGGCTCGCCCGGGCATTTCAGTACGAGCACACGCAGAGTCGGATTGGCGGATCGCTGTGGGAGTTTCCTGAGCGATTCGTCGAAAACTCGCCGCTGTTCCGTCTGGATCGCGTGACCACGCCGGTGCTGTTCATGGCGAACGACAATGACGGCGCAGTGCCGTGGTATCAGGGCATCGAGTTCTACGTGGGCATGCGTCGCCTGCAGAAGGAAGCGTACATGGTGACCTACAACGGCGACGATCACAATCCGACCAAGCGCGCCAACCAGAAAGACATCGACAAGAAGATGCAGGAGTTCTTCGCGACGAAACTTCTGGGTGCCCCGCCAACGTCGTGGATGCTGCGCGGTATCCGGTTCCTCGAGAAGGGACGTGACCAGGTGCGCCCAACCACCACACCCGCCACTGGAACCACCACTGTGCGCGGACCCGGAGGCCACTGATGGCAGCAGATGAGATCGACTACCAGATCATCGGCGATGACCTGCAGGCCGTGATTATCACCCTCGATCCCGGTGAAGCGGTGTATGCCGAAGCCGGCGGGATGATGTTCATGCGGGAGGGCATCACGATGGCGACCACCCTCGATCCGAATGCCAAAAGCGGATCGATGTTTGACAAGCTCATTGGCGCCGGCAAGCGCGTGCTGGCCGGTGATTCGTTTTTCGTCACGTTGTTCGGCAACAGCAGTGCCCGTCGCGCCGATGTGGCGTTCGCCGCGCCCTATCCGGGCAAGATCGTACCGCTCAATTTGCGGGACTGGGGTGGTACCGTGTTGGCTCAGAAGGACAGTTTTTTGTGTGCCGCGCGCGGCATCGACATTTCGATTGCCTTTACCCGAAAAATCGGGGCCGGCTTTTTCGGCGGTGAAGGCTTTATCCTGCAAAAACTGCAGGGCGATGGACTGGCGTTCCTGCATGCCTCGGGCACGCTGCACGCCATCGACCTGGCGCCAGGCGAGAAACTGCGGGTCGATACCGGGTGCCTGGTTGCCCTGCAGCCAACGGTGGACTACGACATCCAACGTGTACCGGGAATCAAGACGGCGCTGTTCGGCGGTGAAGGACTATTCTTCGTCCAGCTGACTGGGCCGGGGCGCGTGATCCTGCAAACCTTGCCGTTCTCCCGCCTCGCGGATCGCATCATGGCGGCCGCACCACGCGCCGGCGGGAAGCGGCGCGAAGAAGGCTCGGTCCTCGGCGCACTGGGGGGCCTGCTCGACGGCGACCGGTAAGTGGGCGTCGTACCGTCTTTGGCACCCTGCTAGCTTTTCACGCCATGGCTACTCGTACATTACCCGAAATTTCTGCGCCGGCTGCACCGGCGTGGACCATCGACGCGGCGCGCTCCCTCTACAACATCGAAGGGTGGGGTGCCGGCTACTTTGACGTGAACGAGCGGGGTCACGTGATCGTGCGCCCCGATCCCGATCGTCCGCATCTTACACTCGACCTCAAAGACCTCGCCCGGGATCTCGAAGAGCAGGGCGTACAGCTTCCGGTGCTGCTGCGTTTCTCCGACATCCTTCGTTCGCGTATCGAAACCCTGAGCGAACGCTTCGGCGGGGCGATGAAGGAGTTTGAGTACACAGGCGGTTACACCACTGTGTACCCCATCAAGGTCAATCAGCAGCGCCATGTGGTTGAGGAGATCGTCAAGTTCGGCAAGACGCACGGAGTGGGTCTGGAGTGTGGTTCGAAACCGGAATTGCAGGCGGTGCTTGGGCTGTCGGAAAGCACCGAGCACCTGATCGTGTGCAACGGCTATAAGGATCACGAGTTCATGCGGCTGGCCCTGATGGGTCAGAAGCTGGGTCACCGTGTGTTTATCGTGCTCGAACAGCTCAGCGAACTCGATGTGCTTCTCGAGGTGGCGGCGGAGTTGAACGTGGCGCCGGTGTGCGGGGTGCGCATCAAACTGGCCAGCGAAGGCGCCGGTCGATGGGCGCAGAGCGGCGGCGAAAAAAGCAAGTTCGGACTCAGCTCGGCGGAGCTGATCAAACTCATCGATCGACTCGAATCCGAGGGTCGGCTCGACATCCTCAAGCTGATCCACTTCCATCTTGGCAGTCAGATCACCGACATTCGATTCATCAAGTCGGGGTTGCAGGAGGTTGCGCGGTTTTACCTCGAAATGCGTCGCCTGGGCGTGGATATCACGCACGTCGATGTGGGTGGCGGACTGGGTATCGATTACGACGGTACGAACTCCACCAACCATGCGAGCGTCAACTACTCGCTGCAGGAGTACGCCAACGACGTGATCTACACCATCGCCGAGGCCTGTCGCGATGCCGAGCTGCCGATGCCGCACATCATCAGCGAGTCGGGTCGGGCACTGACCGCACACCACGCACTCCTGCTGGTGAAGGTGATCGACGTGGAATCGCTGGCGGAGCAGCCCATTCCGCCGCTCAGCGATGATGACCATTCGTTGTTGCATGAGATGTTCGAGGATTGGCGCACGATCACCGAACGCAGTGCCAAGCCGCGCAAGGTGCTCGAAGTGTTCCATGACGCCTCGTTCGACAAGGATCGCGCGCGACAGTATTTCAACAGCGGCGTGCTCGATCTGCGAGGACTCGCCAAGGCCGAGGTGCTCTGGTTGGCGACCATGAACGCCATCTATCGCATTTGTGCCGCCGATAAGGACACGTACGAGGATGTGCTGCCCGAGCTGGAGGCGGTGCTCGTGGACCGGTACTTCTGCAATTTCTCGCTGTTCCAGTCACTGCCGGACAGTTGGGCCATTGATCAGCTGTTTCCGATCATGCCGATCCACCGACTCACCGAAGAGCCCCTCCGTCGTGGGACGTTGCAGGATGTTACCTGCGACTCCGATGGCAAGATCGATCGCTTTGTCGGCGACAAGAAGGGGCGTCCGAGTCTGGAATTGCACGAGTTCCGGGACGGTGAAGACTACATCCTCGGGATCTTCCTCACCGGTGCATACCAGGAAATCCTCGGTGACCTGCACAATTTGTTTGGCGACACCAACGCGGTGCATGTTCGGTTGAACGAGCAGGGCAGTTACGAAATCACCGATCTGGTGGAAGGCGATACGGTGACGGAAGTACTGAATTATGTGCAGTTTGGCGCGTCGCAACTCCTGGCGACGTTCCGGCGTAAGGTGAACGCGACATCATCGTTGTCGCGTGAGGAGGCAAACGCCTTTATCGCGGACTACGTGGCCGGCCTGGAAGGGTACACGTATCTGGAAGGCGAGGCCGCGCGGTAGTCGACATCTCAACGGAGGCCGTGGTGACGAGTCCAGAGGGGTCCCTTGCAGCACCCAAACAAGGTGGATTGTTCGAGGATCTGATCGAGGTGCTCTATGCGCCGTCGAAAGTGTTCGATCGGACGCGCGCGGTAAAGGCGGGCAAGTATGCACTGGTGACCGCGCTGATCGTGGCCGTTGTGGTGTTCGCGACGAAGAATCTGCTCCAGCCGTGGTTTGAGGCGCAGGGCGATTTGGCGCTGAAGCTGGCCGCCGCGAAGGGCACACCAATTCCTGAGGCGATGGCATCCGGAATGCGTTCCACTACGGCGTGGGGAATTGTGCTCGGTGCGCCGGTCATCACACTGGTCGGACCGTACATCAACGCACTCTTCCTGCTTCTCGGCGCCAAACTCATGAAGGCGCCCTTGAATTATTCGCAAGCGGCCACCGTGGCGGTGCTGGCGGGCGTTCCGCGATTGTTTGCCTGGGTGTTGATGCCCATCCAGGCGCTGGTGCTGGACGGCGCGTCGGCGCGCAGTTTGATGGACCTGTCGTTCAGTCCCGCGCGGTTTGTCGACCCCGCAAAAATGCCGCCCGCCGTGCTCGCACTGCTCGGCACCCTCGACGTTTTCCATCTCTGGCAACTCGCGCTGACCGCCATCGGCGTCGCCATCGTTGCCCGCGTCGGCGCGAGTACCGGTGCGGTAGTCGCGTTGATCATGTTCGGCATTGGCGCGATTCTGCAGTTGGCGCCATCGGCGCTGATGTAGGCTTGCGCGTGGTGGACGCAGTGCAAAGGGCCCGGCAACATGCCGGGCCCTTTGCACTGCGGAGAACGCGACTGCGACTACTGCGCGGCAAACCGCTTCGCGACTTCCGACCAGTTCACCACGCTCCAGAACGCAGCGAGATAGTCCGCGCGACGGTTCTGGTACTTGAGATAGTAGGCGTGCTCCCACACGTCGACACCCAGAATTGCGTGCTTGCCGTCCATGAGCGGGTTGTCCTGACTGGGCGTGCTGATGATTGACAGCGCGCCGTTGACCGACACCAGCCATGCCCAGCCCGATCCGAAGCGACCAATACCGGCGGCCTGAAACTGCTCCTTGAACGTGGCGAACGAACCAAACGCCTTGGTGATCGCGTCGGCCAGTGCGCCGTCGGGCTCGCCGCCCGCCTGCGGCGCCATGAGTTGCCAGAACAGCGAGTGATTCCAGTGCCCGCCACCGTTGTTGCGAACTGCGGTGCGTACCGCATCGGGCACGTCACTGATTTTGCGACAGAGGTCGTCGAGTGACCACGCGGCGAGTTCCGGCGCCTTCTCGATGGCGGCGTTCAAGTTGGTGACATATGCCTGATGATGCTTGCCATGATGAAGTTGCATCGTCTGCGCGTCGATGTGCGGCTCGAGCGCTTCGGGCGCGTAGGGCAGGGGCGGGAGGATGTGGGCCATGATGACAATTCTCGATTGGCTGGAGGTGAGATTCGGGTTCGATTCAGGAACAGCTGTCAGGCGGACTTCTTTGCGCGCTCCCGCCACCAGCTGATGATCCCCGGAAGGATCGACAGGAAGATGACGAGGAGAATAACCTTCTCGATGTGCTGCGCCACACCGGGTACCGTTCGTCCTAAAATGTACCCCGTGAGCAGCATGCTCCAAATCCAGAGGACAGCACCCATTACGCTGTACACCACGAACGAGCGGTACGGCATTTCCGCGACACCGGCGACCACGGGCACGAACGTGCGAACGATTGGCATGAACTGCGCCATGATAATCGTTTTCCCCCCGTGTTTCTGGTAGAAGGCGTGGGCGCGCCGCAGATGGGCCTTGTTGAAGAGCAGGCTGTCGTCTCGCGTGAAGATGCGCGGACCCGTAGCCCTGCCGATCTGGTAACCCACGCTGTTGCCCACGATGGCCGCGACGTTCAGAAGGCCGCCCAGCAGGAAGATGTTGAGACCGAAATCGGGCTGCGATGCCAGCAGCCCTGCGGTCACCAACAAGGAATCTCCCGGCAGGAAGAACCCGACCAGCAAACCGGTCTCGGCGAATACAATCACGGTGAGACCAACGTAGCCGGCCCACTGAACCAGCGCGGGAAGATCGCGCAGGCGGTTGAAAAAATCGGTCAGCAGTTGCACGAGGAATGGTTGGGGGAACGCAATTGACGGAATGACTGCAGGGAAAGGTTGACGGGTCACGCGGCGAGGTCAACTGCGATACCTTGGGTCGTGCCTGTTCACGAAACCCCGCCAACGTCGCAACGCGCATCGCCGGACGACGCCGCGAAATCGGTCGTGCCCTTCACCGTGCACGTGGTGGCGCATACGCACTGGGATCGCGAATGGTACCAACCGGCGGGGCGATTTCAGGCGCGATTGGTAGCGCTTGTCGATGCGCTGCTGGCAGCGCCGCTTGATGCGGCCACGCCGTTCCTGCTGGACGGGCAGACGATCGTATTGGCGGATTACCTCGCCGTCCGTCCCGATCGTTCGAACGATGTTGCCCGTGCGCTCGCGTCGGGGGCACTCGAGACCGGTCCATGGTATGTGTTGGCGGACAATTTGATCCCGTCAGGTGAAGCGATAGTACGCAACCTGGAGGCCGGGAAACGGTGGCTGGCGCGGATGGGCGCGCGGGCTCCCCGCGTGGCCTATTGCCCCGACACCTTTGGTCACCCCGCTGTGATGCCGCTGCTTGCGCGGGAATTCGGTTGCGACGTGGCCATCGTGTGGCGCGGATTCGGTGGCCGCTCGTTTCCCAACGCCGATACCGTGTGGTGGGATGGTCCCGAGGGCAGTCGCGTACTGCTCTATCATCTCCCCCCCGACGGCTACGAGTTCGGCAACGCGTTGCCGACGATTTCGGCCGATGTGGTCGCGCGATGGCGCGTCGTGGCATCGACGTTGCGCGCACGAAATCATACCGGAACCGTGCTGTTGTCATCGGGCGCCGATCATCACGCGGCGGCGCCCGATCTCACGATGGCTATCGAGCAGTTGGACACCGTGGCGCGCGACGAGCACGCCCGTGTCGAACGCAGCGGATTGTCGCGCGCGGGCGGCGCGTTGCTGGAGGCGGCGGTGCGTTGCGATAGGCCGGAACACCCACTTCCTCGTGTCATCGGCGAGCTGCGTGACAGTTACGGCTACACCTGGGCACTACAGGGCACGTTGGCTACCCGTGCCTATCAAAAGCGCGCCAATGCGCGACTGGAACGGGCCCTGTTGCGAGACGTCGAACCGTGGACGGCGCTGGCCTGGCTGCACGCGCCGTCGAGTGCGCGATCCATCGCGGCGGACGGGTCGTTGACGATGGCGCAACTCCCGGCGCTGATGCAGCACGCGTGGGAGACACTGCTGCAAACCCATCCGCATGATACCCTCTGCGGATGTTCCATCGACCACGTGGCCGCTGACATGACGATGCGACAGCGCAGCGTCGCGGCGCTCATCGTGGAGTTGCGGGATGCTGCACTGGCCTGCGCCCTGGCGCATAACCGCGTGGTCGCGCGCGGACGTGTCGTCAATGCCGCGCCGCTCACCGTGGTGCGAAACCGTTCGGCGCGCCCGCGCAGTGGCATCGCGGAATTACGACTGGTGGAGACACTGGGTGACGTGCCGGTCGGTCCCGGCAGCGCACACGCGCCGGCAGCGACTGGTCCCGCCGCCGTCAACCGACCGTCTTTCGGTACTTATCCGATCCAGTCGGTCGCTGAACGCGTTCGGCACGCCCGTCGGGAGTCGCCGCAACACTACCCCGACAATGACCTCGTGCGTGTGCACCACGTGGTAGCGTGGGTGCCACACGTCCCGGCGTTCGGCGTACGCGTGTGCGGGACGTCTGATGGTGAACCGTTGTCGATGCCCTCGTCCGCTACCGTGCGTGAAACGTCGCACGGGGTGGAACTCGAAAACGGTTTGTTGCGGGTTATCGCGTCGTCGCACGGCGTTGTTATTGTTCACGGCCATCGCCGGCTCGAGAACGCGCTGCGTCTTGAGACGGTCGTTGATGCTGGTGACGCCTACACCCCGTCGCTTCGTGGCGTCCCGGAACCGCTGCAACTGCGCACTGTGCGCGCAGGGGCGCGCGGACCACTGCGCGCGAGCATTCAACTCGAGTGGGCCTGGCGCTCGGGGCACGAACGCGTCCGCGTAGCAACCGAGATCATTCTCGACGCCGGTGCATCGCACGTGCGATGCGACGTGCGCGGCTGGAATGCACGACGCAATCATCGATTGCAACTCGTGTGGAGTACCGATGTGCCAGTGCCGACCGTTACCGCCGATGCCGCATTCGGGCCTGTGACGCGTACACCACTGTCGGCAGTGCCAAACGCGATGGCGTTTGAGATTCCGCCGCTCACCATGCCACTGCATCGATGGCTTTCTGTTCACGATGCCGTACGCGGCGTCACAGTGATCTCTGATGGTTTGGCCGAAGGTCAGACAGGAGAAGGACGACTGGCGGTAACGCTGGTGCGGGCCATTGGCGAGCTGTCGCGAAACGATCTTCCCGAACGCCCCGGACACGCCGGCTGGCCGAGCCCCATTCCGGCGGCGCAGTGTCACGGCCACTTTGCGGCGCGTGTTGGTCTGTTGTTGCACGGGCCGTTCAACGATGACACACTGCGCACCATCGAAGAGTCAGCCGATAGTCTGTTGATGCCTTTGATTGGTGACAGTTGGCGGGATCTCGAGGGCGCGTCGCGCACGCTGGGTGGTCCGGAACTCCATGGCGAGGGTATGGTGGCCACTGCCGTTCACCTGAGCGATAGCGGGAACGCATTGGTGCTGCGCGCCGCGAACGTATCCTCGCTGGCCACCATCGGCCGATGGACACTGCCGCCGGTGTCGAATTGGCGTTGGCGTCGCTGCAGACTGGATGGCGAACCGCTTGGCCAGTGGATCTCATCGGCGAACACGTTGGAATTCGCTGCGGGTGCGCGCGAAGTGGTCACCGTGCAGGTGGAGCGCGAATAGAACCGCACGCTATGTCGCGGAACTCGCTGCGTCCCGCTCGGACTATGGCCCGTCATCTGCGAAGCCGGCGTTACTGATTGGCGCATTCGGAAACAGCGTTATTACCGCGGAGGACGCGGAGGACGCAGGGGACAGAAAAGTTCTTTGCCGGTTTGTCCCCCGCGTCCCCTGCGCGCCCTGCGGTTCAATAACAACATATCGAGACACCACACACCATGAATCGATTTCGTAGTGCGATCACCTCGGCGGCCGTCATCAGGGTCGCCGGCCACTCAGCGCGTCGCCAATCAGGGTGCAGGCGACAACCGTCACGATCAACAGGAGACCAGGCGCAAGCGCGATCCATGGCGCCACCAGCAACCACTCGCGACCGCCAGCAATCATGTTTCCCCAGCTCGGCGCCGGCGGTTGAATGCCGAGTCCGAGGAATGACAAGCCGCTCTCCAGCAAGATCGCGTTGCCAACGCCCAGCGTGATGGCAACCGTCGTACTGCCCAACGCGTTGGGCAGCACATGACGCCACAACACGCGCGCTGCGGGAACTCCCAACGCCGACGCCCCTTCGACATAGGGTAACACGCGAACCCGCGCCACCTCGGCGCGTACGAGTCGCATCACGGACATCCAGCCGGTGAGCGCCAGCACCGTGACCACCACGCCAAGACCTGGGCCCCAGAGCGCGGCGGTGACCAACAACAACACGAGTCGAGGAACGGCCAGCATCGCGTCGCCGATCGACAAGATCACACGCTCGGTGAGGCCTCGACGCCACGCGGCAACTGCACCCAACAGGATGCCGATGCCTGCCGCCAGCAGCGACCCGATCACGCCGACAGCAAGCGAGATCCGTGTGGCCAACCAGAGTCGCACGGTGACGTCGCGCCCGAATGCGTCGGTGCCAAGCAAGTGCCACTGGCCAAGTCCATCGCGCGCGAACGGCGGCGTAAGTCGTCGCGCCAGCAAATCGGTAATGGCGTTGGGATCGGCCGCTCCAAACCACGGCAGAACAATTGCCGAGAGACCGAGCGCGACGAGCAGCCCAACCCCCACGCGAAATCGTCGATCACCGCGTAACGCGCTGGGCCCGTGCGGGAGCGGTGCTTGGTCGCGCATCAAGCGGGACCGACGACGTCGCGCAGCGTTCGTTGACGCGGATCTAGTCGCAACAGGATCAGGTCAGCGGCGAGATTGGCTCCGATCACGGCAATCGCATAGATGAGGGTGAGTCCGAGCACCACGGGATAGTCGCGTGAGGCGATCGCGCTCAGCATGGCCCGGCCGAGGCCAGGCCACGCGAACACCTGCTCGACGAAAACCGATCCTGCGATCACACCTGGCAACGTGAGCCCGAACAACACCACCAGTGGAGTAAGCGCGGTGCGCAGGAGGTGGCGTCGCTCAACACGCGCACGGGACAGGCCACGGGAGGTGGCCGCCGCCACATGCGGCGCACGGGCCGCCTCGATCAGGGCCTGTCGGGCGTATCGCGCTACACCGGCCGCTCCGGGCAGAACCAGCACCAGTAACGGCAACACAGCATGTCGCGCCAAGTCGCGCCAGCGGTCAAAGCCGCTGGTCAGTCCCGCTGGTGATTCCACGCCGAACGCCGGCAGTCGTAACCACATCGGAGCGCCAATGGCCGCCGCACCAGAGGTAGCAACCACCACGAGCGCGAGCGCCAACCAGAAGCTCGGCGCGGCGTACACAATCGTGCTGACGATGGTCGTCGCGGTGTCGGCCTGTGACCTGGCGCGAAGCGCCTGCCAGGCGCCCACCAGTACGCCGATCAGAAAACTGAGCGTCAGCGACGTGCCGCCGAGCACGAGAGACACCGGCATTGCTTCGGCAATCACGGAGCGAACCGGTCGCGACGACGCGAGACTCGTTCCCAGATCGCCCTGCAGCAATGCCACCAACCAGTGCGCATATTGAGCGGGTAGCCAGGCATCGAGTCCGAAGCGAGCGCGTTCCCGCGCGATTTCGTCGGCACTCGCCGTTGGCGAGACGAGCAGCGTCGCCGGATCCCCCGGCGCCAGATGAATCAGCGCAAAGGTGAGGGTCGTGACGAGCCAGAGCAGCAGGAAGGCATCGAGGAAGCGAATGACGAAGCGGCGCACGCGAGGATGATGCGGACAGAATCGCGCACGTCAACCCACGGAGGGACTTCCAATCGCACACCAGCGGCTCGCGGGGCAGCATTTCGGCTCGCCCTGACGACGGTGGTCGGTGTGGTCGGGCTCGGCGCGTGCGGAACTCCGCCGCGCGCGCCCGATACGGTCGTTATGGCGTCGGGCACCGATCTCGAGTCGGGAAACCCGTTGCTCACCGTGCATTCGTTGACACGCCAGATCCAGCGACATGCCTTGTTCGTGACGCTGGTACGATTCGATTCGGCGTTGCAGCCACTCCCGTACTTCGCGCGGTCGTGGCACTGGGATACGGCGCGCCGCGTGCTGAGTCTGCAACTCGCCGACAACTTGACCTGGCACGACGGTGTGCCCACCACCGCGCACGACGTACGCTTCACCTTTGATGCGGTGCGCGATCCGGCCGTGGGCGCGCCGCGCGCTGCCGATATTGCCATTCTTGATTCCGCGCACGTGGTGTCGGACACCGTGGTTACCCTGCATTTTGGCTCTGCACAAACTGGAATTCCGAATATTCTGGCTGAGTTGCCGCTTATCCCGCGTCATCTGCTGGACTCGGTTCCGCGCGAATCATGGCGCCGCGCCGCGTACGCGCGTGCGCCAGTGGGCAACGGCCCATTCCGCTTTGTCGACCGCATTCCCGGTCGACGCTGGCGCTTCGCGCGAAACGAACGTTTTCCCCGTGCGATGGGTGGACCTCCAGCGCTGGCGGGAATCGTGGTGGCGGTGGTCGATGAAGCCGCGACGAAGTTCGCGGGTCTGGTGAGTGGGGATCTCGACATTGCGGGAATTGCGCCATCCATGGCGCATCTCGTTCGCGATGATCCTGCACTGCAGTTGCTCACCCCGCCCGCGTTGTTCACCAACGTGTTGGCGTTCAACACCACGCGGGCTCCCTTCGATGATCAACGTGTGCGACAGGCGGTGAGCCTGGCCATCGATCGTGTTCGACTCGTACAGGCGGCAGTGGCCGGTTTCGCTACGCCCGCCGAAAGTGCAATCCCGCCGGGATTGCCGATGTCGGAAGTCCAGCTCCCTCGCCACGAGACAC
>JANMRE010000206.1:0-6721 GCA_031370885.1 Gemmatimonadaceae bacterium | reverse complement strand
CCGGGCACACTCACAGGCCCGCGTCCTACGAAGTGCACTTCTGTGGCCAGCGTCGGTCCGTGTTGTCCAGACGCAAACACCGGGTCGAGTTCATGCAGTGGCATCGACGGCAGGGGCCACGGCCGAAATGCGCCCATGAGCCACGCGTCGGCGCGCTGTGTCTTTCGCTTGTAGCGCTCACGCGCGAAGGCCGCGAGCGCCACGGCGGCAACAATCCAGGCCACTACGGCCACGTCAGACACTCCATCAGGCGTTCACGGGCGATTCGGGAAGGCGGCCGTTCGGCTCGTCTCAGAAGCTATTCGCCGTTCGGCACTTCGGAACCGACGGGGATTCCTTTGTGAAGCTATTTTGAACGCCATGTCATCACCCGGCGCTGCCACAGCACAGCATATTGGTATCGAGGCCACACGTTTGCTGCGCGAACGCCGTGGTATCGGACGCTATGTGCGCAACATACTCCGATGGATCCCGGTCCACCGGCCGAATGTGCGATTCACGTTGTTTGTGAAACGACCGGCGGATATCGCACCGCTGCAGGCGCAACTGGCGGCCTTCGACGCAACGCTGTCCGATCGAATCGTTGTCGCGCCGGTGTCCACGTTACCGCACAGTCGAACGGATGTGGTGTGGTACGCCTGGAACTGGCTGAATCCTCCCGCGCACCACAGCGCGATGGTCGCGACCATCTGCGACGTTGCGCAGGTGTTGCAGTTTGATCACCGGTGGTGGAAAGTGCTGAAGCGTCAGAAGGCCCGTCGACGACTGACGAGCACGATTCGACAGGCCGATCTGATCATCGCCATCTCGCAATTCACCGCGCAGGAAATCCAGCAGCGACTGGATGCCGATCCCGACAGGATTCGCGTAACGCTGCTGGCAGCCGACGACCTGACGGCGTCAGCAACGTCGACCACACTTCCACGACTCGGTGTGCAGGAGGGGGAGCCGTTCTTTCTTACCGTGGGCGCGCATGACGCGCGCAAGAATCTTGTGACGCTGTATCGGGCCATGGAGTTACTGCATGCGCGTGGTGAACACGTTCCGTTGGTGCAGTGCGGTCCAGGCGACAACCGTGATCCCTACCCGTTCATCAAGTACGCGGGATACGTGACGGATGGTGAGCTGGCAACCCTGTACGGGCGGGCCACAGCGCTGGTCTTTCCATCGCGCTACGAAGGATTCGGCCTGCCGGCGGTGGAAGCCATGGCGGCGGGAGGTCGCGTGGTGTGCGCCGACGCGAGTTCCCTTCCGGAAGTGGTGGGATCGGCCGGACTGCTGTTTCCCTGGAATGATGCAGAGGCGCTGGCCGCGCAGCTCACGCGCCTGCTCCATGATGACGCCCTGCGCGATCGATTGACACGCGATGGCCTCGCGCAGTCGCGCAAGTTTCGCTGGACCGACACGGCACAGCAAACACTCGCCGTGTTCGACGAAGCCGTGGCCATGCACCGCTGAGGGTGCGCGGGTGCGGTGTTGCCAATGTACTGTCTCGGAAATCGCTTGACATCGTTGTAACGCATGGGAGGGGTCGGAGTTGGGATATGGGTCGGCCTGTACACCGATACCGGACACCCGACGAACTACGAAACCGGAAATGGGATACCGGCTTCCGGATACCAGGTGGGTGGCACGAGATCGGATTCGCCTGTCGTCTCATATCCGCAATCCGGTATCCCATCGCCGGTTTCGTCCCTCCTTCCGGTATCACGTATCCTGTTTCCCATCGCGTACTCTCCACGGCAGGACGACGACACCGGACCAGCGACGTCCGGCATCCCTCTGCCCTCACCCATTTATCTGCTCACCCCTCAGGCCGCTCACCGCTCCTCCATCCTCTCATCCCTCCAATCTTCCAATCCCTCCACGAAAATGGAAAGAAGCGTTGGACACGCTACCCGAACAGCGCCCTGCTCCGTCAGCGTTGACAGCCCCCACAGTAGTACGTACTGCGTCCCGCCTGGGTGATGCGTTTGATCGTGCCCGCGCAACGCGAACACGCGTCGCCCTCCCGTCCATACACGCGCCACACGTTCTCGTCGGTGGCTGCGTCGCGCGTGTAGTACCGGGCGGCCGTTGCACTGTTCAGCACCATGCGAATCGCGTCACGCAGCGCCTGCACACGGGTGCGCGACAACGAGGCGGCTGACCGTGTGGGATGCACACGCGAATCCCAGAGCGCTTCCGCCGCATAGATATTGCCGAGCCCAGCCACCACGCGCTGGTTCAAGAGCACCGGTTTGATCGGTCCTCGACGTTTCGCCAGCGCGGCATGGAACGCGTCCACGGTGAAATCGTCGCTCAGCGGCTCGGGACCAAGATCCGGGAGGTGTAACTGGCCAACGGCGTGCAGCCGCAATACCGCGAGGGCTCGGCTATCGATCAACGAAATGCGGGTGCCGTCCGTGCAACTGATGCGTGCCCGCTCGTGCACGGGTGGGGTGTCACCGTCGCGTCCAAACGTCCAATCGCCGGTCATCCGGAAGTGGATCTCCAGCACCTGACCATCATCGAGCGATACCAACTGCATCTTGGCTCGCCGATGAATCTCCGTGATGCGCCGCCCCCCCAGGTTGCGACAGGCAGCCGCCGTCAGGGACCTCGCCAACGACGGATGAAGGGCTTCTGCGGTGGCGATGGTGCGTCCCAATGCCGCCTGTCGAAGCCGTTGCGCTGCCTCTTCGACCTCAGGGAGTTCGGGCATTTCCGGATGACGTGGGATCGATTCGAGACTACAAAACTGATGCCTGAAGTGTGAGGTGCGACCAGGTGACCGGCCTGCAACTCTAAAATCTACAGTGAATTACCTAGTGGCTCGTCACAATTGACTCTTGCGCAATCTGTCGGCGCTCGTACTTTATCCACAATCTTCCACATCGGGGTATGGCCTTCACGTCACAACGGTCACTCAAGCACGAGTACGAGCTATACGTCGAGCGCGAAATCGAGGACTACAAAGACTCGGTGTCGCGCGGCGCGCTGCTCAAGATCGGCGACGAGGCTGTGGCAACCCTGATGAATCAGGCGCAGATCACCCTGACGGAAATCGTGGTGTGGCAGGAGGTCGACCGGATTATCTCGCGTCGCCTGCGCCTGCTGACCTACGCCACATGGAAACGACGCCGACTCAAGGTGCTGGCGCAGTACAGCAAGCCGGAACATTGGGGAATCCACCCTGAGGCGGCGCTTGTGCGCGCGCTGATCGATTCGTCCGATCGCAATGTCCTTATCGCGGGTGCCGAACGCGAGGGCCCGGCGCTCTACTTGGCGGCCCGTGGGTGTGCGGTGACCGCCGTCGAGCCCGGAGCCGACGCTGTCGAACGAGTGGTGCGTGCTGCCGAAGCTGCGGGGCTTGGTCAGCGCGTGCGAAGCTATTGCGCCGAACTGGGAGCATGGGCGCCAGACGTGGAGCTGCACGCCGTGGTGTGTTCGCCGTCGGCCTTCACTGGACTCACCCCGCAAGACCGCGCCCGGGTGATCGAGGTGTTGCAGAGTGCTACGGTAGATGGTGGTGTGCATCTGGTCGAAACGCTTGCCGCTGGCACGGACACCGGGGCACTCGAGGAACTTGCTTCGAGCTATCGCGGATGGTCGATTTCAATCGACCGCGGTGTCGGCCGACCAGAAACGTTTCTGGCGCGCAAACAGGCCGCGGTCGCCTAGCCGCGTTCGCCCGCGCGGTTCCGTGTCGAGAAGACACGTTGTCACGACCCGGTCGCGTGTCAGAAGGACACCTCGATTCGCTATTCCGAAAAATAGCTCGCTAAGCTAATGTACAGCAACACTTTGCGAACATGGTACAGGTGGCATACATCATGCTATCTGTCACCATCATGCGATACCAGTCAACTCGGCAAAGGCATCAGGAGCCCATCGGAATTGTGATTGCCGACGGCGGTAATGGCGACCGAGCGCCACGGTTTTCCGCGTTCGTATGGGGACCTGTTCCCGACGATTTCGAAAATCTCACCACATCCGAAAAGGCCACTGAATTGATCGCAGCGGCGTAGCGAATCGAGTCGTTGAGAGACACGTGAAAGGCGCCGGCAGACATGCCGGCGCCTTCGCGTTTACGAAACTACAGGCCTGCTCTGACGAGCAGTTTACGCAGCCGCAGGGGCCGGCGCGGCAGCCTTCTTGGCACGCTTGGCTGGCTTGCGAGTTTTCTTGGCCGCTTTCTTTCTGGTGGCCTTCTTCGCCTTACGGGCGCCCTTCTTTGCAGCCTTCCGCGCGCCCTTCTTTGCAGCCTTCCGCGCGCCCTTCTTTGCAGCCTTGCGCGCACCCTTCTTCGCGGCCTTGCGACCACCCTTCTTTGCAGCCTTGCGCGCGCCCTTCTTCGCCGACTTACGCGCGCCCTTCTTTGCAGCCTTGCGGCCACCCTTCTTCGCCGACTTTTTCGCGGCCTTCTTGGCAGGAGCCATGTTACAACTCTCCTCTAGGGAGGTTCTGGCGCTTCCTTTCCCCCGGTGGAAAAGGCGAGCTCACGCAGCGTTTCCGTGCCAAAGCACGACGTGTCGCTACGCGCTACACGGCCTCCAGGAGGCACGTGCAGGGGAGGACTCGCCCAAAGGAAGGGCGAGCAACAGGAGGGTGGACGCACCGAGCTGTGAGGGCACGGTGGCCAATGCGGGGCACCCGCTCGACGCGATTGACGCGGAGCGATCGTGGGGCGCGCCGCCAACTGGGCGCAGCACCGGAGTCGTCGAGACGATGACAGAACGCACCGTCGCGCGAGGAGACGATGTAGACGCCACGGACGGAATATCCGTGCCATCGGCGAAACGATGCGTTGACAGGGCAACGCGGAACTTCGGTGGGAACTCGTGTCGTTTTATCGCCACGCGATTCCGGTAAGGCCTGCGCACCTCGTCGTCCCGAGATTCGTGCTCTGCATGAACTCGTTGGAAGAGGATGTGGACATCGTGCGCAAGTCGTTGGTATGACGCGAATATACGCGTGGATAATTGCATCGCGCAATAGCGCGTATAAAGAACGCGCGCGAATACAGAACGCAACATTTCGGAATTCGCGCCATCCGGGACTGTTTTTGACCTACCACCGGACGGAGCGTCATGCCAGTTTTGACCCTCGCGCATCGCTGTCGCAGGACGCGTCGGACTCCTCCGACGACCCGATTCTCCTCTGAGAATGTGACAGCTGGTGCGTGACCCTCCATCGGAGCACTCGTGAAAGCGTTGGTCAAAATGTCGGCTGGGAAAGGGCTGACGCTCACTGAAATGCCCGAACCAAGCATCCGCGACGATGAGGTGCTGATCAAAGTGCGGAGTGCCGGCGTGTGCGGAACGGACGTCCACATTTACGAGTGGGATGCGTGGGCGGCGGGTCGCTGCAAGCCGCCATTTGTGGTTGGGCACGAATTCGCCGGCGATGTGGTGGCCGTCGGCAGCCTCGTGGAATCCGTCAAGTCGGGTGACCGCGTGACGGCCGAAGGACACATTGTCGACGAACGATCGATTTTCAGCCGCACGGGGAATGCGCACGTCGACCCCAGTACGCGCATTATCGGCGTCGACCGCGACGGCTGTTTCGCCGACTACATCGCCATGCCGGCCACGAACGTGTGGCATCTGGATGACGGCATCAGCTACGACATCGGCGGGATTCACGACCCGATGGGAAACGCCTTCCACACTGCGCTCACCGCGAACATCCCCGGAGCCGTGGTTCTGATTACCGGCTGCGGTCCCATCGGCGCATTCGCGGTGGGCATTTGCCGAGCGGCCGGCGCCGCGCGCATCATTGCCACCGACATCAATCCACGTCGATTGGCGCTGGCGCGCTCAATGGGCGCGCACGAGGCGGTGATGCCCGACAACGCGAAACACGCCGTCATGGCGGCGTCCGACGGACACGGTGCCGATGTCGTGTTGGAGATGTCCGGCGTCCCCTCCGCCGTTCACCAGGCGTTCGCATTGGCCCGACCGGGTGGCCGGGTGAACATGCTGGGGATTCCGTCAAAGACCATCGATATCGACTTTGCCACCGAGATCATCTTCAAGGGGCTTACGATCTATGGCGTTGTGGGTCGGCGCATGTACGACACATGGCACCAGATGAGTCGCTTCCTCCGGTCGGGCAACTTCGATCCCACGCCCGTGATCACGCATCGTTTGCCGCTGTCGGAGGTTGATCAGGCCATGCATTTGATCAAGAGCGGCGAAGCGGGCAAGATCATTTTTCAGATCTAGAGGCACGCTCGATATCCAAACAACATTCTACCGCGGCCCCTGTGTCCAACCTTGCTGCTGAACTTCAGTCCGATCTCGACGCGTTGAAAGTTGCCGGCACCTACAAGCGCCTCAACTATCTTGAGTCGCCGCAAGGTCCGCGCGTGCACATGGAAGGGCGTGGCGAAGTGATTGTGCTGTCCTCCAACAATTACCTCGGACTGGCCAACGAACCGCGGGTGGTTGAGGCGGGAATCGACGCGCTGCGCACCTACGGCGCGGGAACGGCGTCGGTGCGCTTCATCTGCGGCACATTCACCATCCATCGTGAGCTCGAAAGCGCCATCGCGGGATTCGTTGGCACCGAGGCGTCGCTTTCATATGTGTCGGCGTGGAATGCCAACGAGGCGCTGACGCCCAGCATTGCGCGCGAAGGCGACTTTGTGGTGAGCGACGCGCTCAACCACGCGTCCATCATTGATTCGGTGCGCCTTGCCAAGGCCATCACCAAGTGCACGACGGCCGTGTATCAG
>JANMRE010000178.1:0-3648 GCA_031370885.1 Gemmatimonadaceae bacterium | reverse complement strand
GTGAGGGTAGAGTATGGCTCTCTACCCTCACCGCTCGCCCCCCTCCAACGCTCACCCCTGTAGTTGCTCACCCCTGTAGTTGCTCACCCCTCTGCTACTCTACATCTTTGGCGTCATCGGCACCGCAGCGTCCGTGAACGTAATGAAGGCGAGTTTGCTGGCGCCAGTGATCACCACCGTCGTCGCCGTACCGCGCTTCAGGTCCATCGCGGGAATGCGCAGCAGCACCTTCGACTCATCCTTGCCGCGCACTTCGAGTACCACCTTGGCGGGATCGATGTCCTTGTAGCCCGCTTCGCTCTTGAAGTTCACACCCGAAAACAGCTTGTCTTTCGCATTCGCAATGCTGATATCCAGTTCCGGTCCACCGGGTGCAGCGTGCACCACTCGAATGCGCGCCATGCCGCTGTCTGGAATCACTTCGTCCTTGACAATGCGCAGCGTGTTGCGCGACAGATCTTCAGCGATCAGGAACACCGTGTACCGATTGCCATCCATCAGGATTTGATCATTCTGCGCGAGCGCGGCTGTATCACTCGAACCGGGTGCATGTGCCGAGAATTTCGCCAGATTCGCCGCGACTTCGCGATAGTCGGTCACCGACGACGCCTTGACGTTGTCGAACAACGTCTGGTCACCCAACTGCAGGGCAACATCCTTGCCGCTGTTGCCCACGTTGACGATCCGGACCATGGAATGGCCACGCGCATCGGCCGAATCCGCCGACGCCGACAGGTTGATCTCACCGTTGCTGGTGGTCTTGATGACCGCATCATCCTTCTTGCAGCCGACAGCCGTGATCACCGTGACGGCTGCGAGGAGCACTTGAGCTGTACGTTTCATTGGGATTGGTTCGGTTGAGGGAATTTCATTGAACGCGGTCGACCCGCAGAGCGATCAGACCGGACGATCGGCATGATCGCCGCCATTCACTGGTGTAGTCTGTCGAACGCGATCTCACGAACACATCGTCCGAAAGAACGATTTCCGTCTGATCCCTTTGCCCGCGTCTCCTCCTCCCGACGGGGTGCGACTCTCCCAAACGGGCGATGGTTCGGCGGACACGGTTCCCATACTGTTCGGCAGAAGTCCGTTGGTCATCATTCACTTTCCCTGGGAGTTCGGTATGCGTGCCTCGACCATGGTTGGCATTGCGCTCATTGCAGTTGGTGGTTTCCTGTTTTTCCAGGGCGGAAGCTTCACCACGCGCCGTGATGTGCTGAAAGTTGGCGACCTGAAAATTTCGGCCGACGAACAGCGTCCTATCCAGCCGTGGGTTGCCGGTGCGGCGATTTTGGGCGGCGTCGTGCTCGTTGCGGCCGGAGTGCGTCGGAAGGCGTGACGCCCTTACCGTCACGTCGCATCGCCCCTGAACACCCTTTGTTTCGCTTCACTCACGAGAACTCATATGCGTAATACCTTTCCGTTCCTCACCTCAATACCCATAATGCCTCGCGCCGTGCTGGTAACGGTCTCGCTGGCGTCACTCGCGCTGCTGGCCAGCAGCTGCGCCTCAATGAGCCGCAAGGAGCAAGGCGCCGTGATCGGCGCCGCTGCCGGCGGTGCAGCGGGCGGCGTCATCGGCAACAACACCGGCTCGACCGCGCGCGGTGCGATCATCGGGGCCGTGGTTGGCGGCACGATTGGCGCCGTTATTGGCCATCAGATGGATCAGCAGGCGAAGGAACTCAAGCTCGACATTCCGGGCGCGACCGTCGAACGCGTGGGGGAAGGGATTCAGGTCACGTTTGCTTCGGGGTTGTTGTTCGATTTCGACGCGGACGCAATTCGCTCGGAGTCCGCGCAGAATCTGCGCAATCTCGCGGCCAGTCTGAACAAGTATCCGAAAACGGACCTGCTGATTGTGGGACACACGGACGCGCTGGGCAGCACCACCTACAATCAGGATCTGTCCATGCGGCGTGCGAACTCGGCTTCGCGATATCTCGCCCAACAGAGCGTGGGATCCGCACGTCTGCGCACGGCGGGCAAGGGTGAGGTGGAAGCGATCGCTTCGAACGAAACCGAGGCAGGTCGTCAGACGAATCGACGCATCGAAGTGGCGATCTTCGCCAACACGAGCGCGCGAACCGCCGCGAGATAAGATGTCAATCTCTCATTCAATGCGCCTCGCAGCCGGGCTCGCGGCCTTGGTGCTGGTTACCGCTGTGCTTCCCTCCAGAGCTTACGCGCAGTCGAACACGAGTGCCCTGCCCGCCGATTCGACTGATGGGGTCGCCAGCGTGGACGGTACGACGGCAACGGGCGCGGTACACCGGGTTGCGGTCAGCGGCCCTCGTGTGGCCCCGGTCGGCCTCGTCAGATCGTCGTGGACGATGCCACAGGACGCGCCAGCCACTCCGAGCGACCCCGGTGCCAACGTCGGGCCCAATCTCGCCCTGATGGGTGTGGGAGCTGCGGCCGTAGTGGTTGGCCTGTTGATCGGTGGTGAGGGGGTCACGCCGTCGCCGTAGGCGGTGCCGTGATTGGCCTTGTCGGACTGTACCGATACATGCGGTAGCCCGAACGCACCGTGAATCCGCATCTCACCCGCAAGAGGGAGCAAAAAGATCCGCCTCGTGGGCGATGGTGCGGTAAGACGGCGCACACGACCTTACCTCCGTGATCACGAGTTGGATGATCGACCCGTTCGCAGTCACCCATGCCGCAGGCTCTCGGAGACACGAAGAATGCACAGCGAACATCTGACCATCGAAACCCCATCCGGCGTGTGTACCCGCGCGCTGGTGACGGCAATTCTGGAGAGCCGTCGTGCATACCAATTGGCCATGATGCTCGCCAAGCAGGTCCTGCTTTCCGGACCGAACATGCAGGTGCCAGGGATTGACACGGAACTGGTTGTCGGTGGTCACGAACGGGCAACGCCTTGGACCCGGGACTCGGCGAAAGTCCGGCCGACCGATCTGCGATTCTCGATGCGCCGTCGACCGGCGCGCCATGGGCTGCGACTGGTGTTGCCGAGTCACGCCGAATCGCCGCTCGTCATGCCGGCGGAAACGCCTTATACCTCAGCGGGAGAACGAACTGATGAACAAGCAGACCATCGAAGGCAACTGGATGCAGATCAAGGGCGCCGTTCGCGAGACGTGGGGCAAGCTGACAGATGATGACATGGATGTCATCGCAGGGAAGCGAGACCATTTGATCGGCAAGATCAAAGAGCGATATGGGAAGGCAGTTGACGTGGTTGATCGGGAAATCAGTGAGTTCGAGGATCGCGAATCAATGAAGGCCAATGTCTCTGAAAGCCTGTGAATGAAAGGGTCCTCCGGGAAACCGGTGGAGCAACAACCAGTGATAGATCTTGACATTGCGTGGATTGAAGGAATGGCCGGATGATTGATGACCGAGAAACAGAGCGCGCGACGATCCTGTCGTGTGCTCTGTTTCCCGTTGCGCCCACGGCCGGCCCTGTCGGGTTCGCGGAGTTCCGTTTTCAGTTATATTAAGGATCGGCCTGCGGGCCAGAGACGGACGAAGTGTCCCTGCGCCAGTACGATCGCCATCTGGGCGATCGCCCCATCCTCAAGGGCTTTATGAGCGATTCTGCTCGCCTTCCGCGAATCATCCAGGGCGGTATGGGCGTCGCCGTCTCCAATTGGAAACTGGCACGCGCCGTCTCACAGG
>JANMRE010000119.1:0-9344 GCA_031370885.1 Gemmatimonadaceae bacterium | reverse complement strand
GATACCAAGACGTTCGTCGCTCGCTGCCACCCGCGCAAGGCCCCGTGTCACTTCATGATACGCCTTCGTTAACCGGTCCCCGTCTCACGTTAGGTCGGTCAACATAACGCGCACCGCCGTCGTCACCGTCGAGCCATCCTGACCCGCTCAAATCGGCCCGGCGTTGATCAATCGAACCGTGAGTCTCCAGCAGATCCGCCGGACTTCGTACGCCCGCTCGCGCCGTGCTCATCACGTGCAGGTACAGCATCGTGGTCCGAATATCTCGGTGCCCCATCAGCTCCTGAATCAATCGGAGCGAATGCTGCGCCTCCATCAGGTGCGTGGCAAAGGAATGCCGAAAGACATGACACGTCACACGCCGTGAGATCCCCGCCGCACGCGCGGCCTCGGGCACCGCACGCTGGAGCACCGTCTCGTGCAGATGATGGCGCCGTCGCTCCCCTGTCGCCTTGTCGCGGTACGTCCGCGTCGCAGGAAATATCCACTGCCAGGGCCAGCTCCGAGCAGCCGCATCGCCGAGCTTGCCACGCAGCGCTCCCGGTAACGACACGTACCCCCCCCCGCTCCGCAGATCTGCCACATGCAAACGCTCCACTCGCGCAAGGTGTGGACGGAGGGCGTCTGCCGCCCGATGTGACAACAGCGTTTGCCGGTCTTTCTGCCCCTTGCCACTGCGCACCATGATCTCACCGCGCACGAGATCCAGGTCCTTCACCCGAAGCTCACAACACTCCATGACGCGCAGGCCACCGCCATAAATGATCAGCGCCATCAGTCGGGGCGTCCCGCGCATCGCCGCCAGCACCCGCGCCACCTCGTCCTTCCGTAGTACCGTCGGCAGCCGCGCCGACCGCTTCGCGTGCAACTGATTCAGCGCCCCCGCCAGTGGATCCTCCAACACATCCCGATAGAGAAACTGCAGTGCCGCCAACGCCTGATTCTGCGTGCTCGCACTCACCTGTCGATCGACCGCGAGATGCGTCAGGAACTCACGCACCTGCGGTGCCCCCATCTCGCGCGGGTGTCGTCGACGGTGATACCGCACGTACCGGCGCACCCACGAGCCTGTCCTGCATCACGCCAACCAGCGAAGTCGATGGGCTCATCCCGAAACATGGCCAGCAGCCAAGACATCCACGTTACCATCCCATCGCGTACCGCATCATTTCGCCCTCAATGCCGATGGCCATGATGTCCCACGCATCAGAACGGCC
This sequence comes from Gemmatimonadaceae bacterium, assembly GCA_031370885.1. Taxonomy (GTDB): domain Bacteria; phylum Gemmatimonadota; class Gemmatimonadetes; order Gemmatimonadales; family Gemmatimonadaceae; genus Gemmatimonas. Next base: position 8,127 of record JANMRE010000119.1, on the reverse strand, counting down.
ATCACGGCCCACAGCCCTGGTGACATCGCGACTGCTGCTCTTACTTGGATGTCCCGTCTTGACTAAGCACCTCCTTGGCGTCCTTCGTGACCTTCGCGGTTGGATTGTTTGGTACGTCCCTGCTCAGACCTACCACATATCAGGCCGTCGGGCGCGCGGCGTCTCACCCCGATGTCAGACTTTGATCGCGACGAGCGAGACGCTTTTCACGCCATACTGACGAGCCGCACCCTGCGCGTTCTTCGAAATGAACCGGTATTGCGGATTGTCCCGCACGTGTGCCACACGCAGTCCTGAGGCCTCGATAGCCGACGTGTAGTCGCCAATCTGCATGGCGCCGCCAATGCACGCGGCCCACAGCGTCGCGTCGCAGGTGATGCCATCAGGCAGCGGCGTTTCGGTGACGATGTCGGCGAGAGCGAGTCGGCCACCCGGCTTGAGAACGCGTGCGGCCTCACGGAATACCGCACCCTTGTCTGGTGCAAGATTGATCACGCCATTGCTGATCACCGCGCTGCACGACGCATCAGCCAGTCCGGTTGATTCGATGTACGCCTTGCGGAACGCGAGGGTACCCACGCCCGCGTCCACTCGCAGACGCTCGGCCTTCGCGAGTTGCTCATCAGTCATGTCAATGCCAATCACCGTACCGGTCGGGCCGACCTTTCCGGCGGCAAGGAAGCTGTCCATCCCCGACCCGCTGCCGAGATCTACGACGGTCTCGCCCGGCTGCAGGTTGGCGAGATCGAAGTAGTACCCCACGCCGGCAAACGAATCGATCGCGTCGCCCGGAATGGTGTCGAGTTCGGCCGGCACGTATCCGAGTCGCTCGGCAAGCGTTCGTCCCATCTCGAAGTGAAACTCACCATGCGGATCGAGGGCGACATCGCGATACATGGCTTTGACCTTCAGTTCGAGCGCCGTCGTGTCGAGCCGTGCCGACCCTGCTGTTGCCGCAGTCATCGTTCTGTCTCCCTGAATGGTGGGCGAAGTCGCGGGCGGCGTTCAGCCACGTCTCTTGACCGACATCGCCATCGCACTCATATTCTATAGAGTACTAGATAAGACGTCAAGCCCGTTTCCCTTCGCCCCTGGGTATGTCTGCTCACCGCGACTTCAAGGATACGCTGTACGCGCACTTCGCCCGCATTGGCCACGCGCTCGCCAGCCCGAAACGCATCGAGCTGCTTGATCTCCTCAGCCAAGGCGAGAAATCCGTCGAGATGCTCGGCGAGCAGGCCGCGACACCACTCAAAAACACCAGTGCGCACCTGCGCGTGCATCGTCAGGCCCGCCTGGTTGAAACGCGTCGCGACGGCACCTTTGTCTTCTATCGTCTGGCCGACGACGAAGTCTTCCACATGCTGCGCGCGCTCGAATCGCTGGGGCACGGTCGACTCGCCGACGTGCAACAGGTGGTCCAGCAGTATCTGGACGGCCGCGACCAACTCGAACCCGTGACGCTGAAGGATCTGCGACGCCTGATGCGAGACACCGATGTCACGGTGGTGGATGTTCGTCCCGCCGACGAGTTCGAGGCTGGCCATATTCCCGGCGCCCGTTCAATCCCCGTGGCCGAGCTGAAGCGCCGTCTTCGCGAAATTCCGGCCGGTCGCGACATCGTCGCGTACTGTCGCGGGCGGTACTGCGTGTACTCGCTCGACGCGGTGACGCTGTTGCGCAAACACGGCTTCCACGCACGACGCGCCGAAGAGGGTTTTCCTGATTGGAAGGCGGCCGGTCTGCGGGTCGAGACCGGAACATGACCACGCTTGGCCTGCGTGCGAATTGGAGACAATTCGTTTTGTTGGTGATCGTCAATGCGTTTGTTGGCGCAATGGTCGGACTGGAACGATCCGTCATGCCGATCATCGCCACCACGCAATTCCATGTGGCGTCCACCACGGCCGTCTTGTCATTCATCGCCACCTTTGGACTCACGAAAGCCTTGACGAATCTGGCGGCCGGGTGGCTCGCAGACTCCGGCGCGCGGCGTCGGACACTGCTCGCTGGGTGGATCGTCGCGCTCCCGATTCCCATCATGATCTACGAGGCGCCCAATTGGTCATGGATCGTCGCGGCCAACGGATTGCTCGGCATCAATCAGGGTCTCGCGTGGTCTTCGACGGTAATCATGAAGATCGATCTGGTGGGACCGCGCCGTCGCGGATTTGCCATGGGGCTGAACGAGTTCGCGGGCTATGTCGCGGTTGGCCTGGCCGGACTCGTGAGCGGCGTAGTCGCCACACGCTACGGATTGCAGACGGGCGCCGCTGCCGTTGGCCTGGTGGTCGCACTGACCGGCCTCGGGCTGTCGTGGTTTGTTCGTGAAACGGCGCACCATGTTCAACGCGAATCTGCCGACATGGGCAGTCAGCAGCGCCCGCGACTCGGGGAGATTATCAAACGGTCCATGTGGTCAGACGCGGGCCTGTTCAGCGTGAGTCAGGCCGGACTCGTGAACAATCTTAATGACGGCCTGGCGTGGGGTGTCTTCCCTCTGGTTTTTCTGCAGTCGGGGTTAAGCGTGCAGGACACGAGCGTGCTGGCAGCGATCTATCCCATTACGTGGGGCGTGTGTCAGCTCGCCACCGGCGCACTGAGTGACTACTGGGGTCGCAAGCGACCCATCGTGATTGGGATGACGCTGCAGGGTGCTGCACTTTTCAGTATCCCGCTTGCGCACAGCTGGTTCGGGTGGGCCGTTGCCCTCGCAGTGCTGGGTCTCGGAACGGCGTTGGTGTATCCCACGATGCTCGCTGCGATCGGCGACCTGGCAACGCCTTCGTGGAGAGGAACCGCCATTGGCGTCTATCGTCTGTGGCGCGATCTCGGATACGTGGCCGGCGCTCTGCTCGCTGGCTTGCTAACAGATTTCTTCGGGACGTCGATCGCCATCCACGCGATTGCACTGCTCACAGTCGGCTCGGGAATCGTTGTCGCCATTCGACTGCACGAACCCCGCGCAGCCATGGATGCGCGTGCAGCGGTGGCATAACACTCACTTCGGAGGCAGTCGATGGAACATCTGCTTGCTGGTTCATGGCCGTGGTACATCGGTGGCCCACTGCTCGGCTTGTTCGTACCGGTGTTACTGCTCATCGGCAACAGACAACTCGGTCTTTCCAGTAGCCTGCGTGCACTGTGCGCCGCGATCGCGCCGGGGCCGGTTGAGTTTTTTCGGTATGACTGGAAAGCGTCTGGGCTGTGGAATGTAGCGTTGGCCGGTGGCCTCATTGTAGGCGGATTCGTTGCCGTCACTTTTATGGGGCTCCCAACACCCGACCTCGCTCCCGCAACACACACCGCCCTCAGCGCAGTGGGCCTGTCCCCGGTAGCTGGTCTGGTTCCGCAGGAGTTGTTCAACTGGCACTCGTTGCTGACGCTGCGCGGTGCGGTGTGCATGTTGGGCGGCGGGTTTCTCGTTGGCTTTGGTGCCGCGTATGGCGGCGGCTGCACCTCAGGCCACGGTGTCGTGGGCTTGGCCACGCTGCAGCCGGCATCGCTTGTCGCGCTGATCGGAATTTTCGCTGGCGGTGTGTTCACCACATTTGTCCTCCTTCCCGCGATCCTCTAAATCACCATGAGACCCTTCCCTGCCTCGACGGCCATCGGCTCAGTCGATGGTGCGGTGCCACGAGATGTCCCTGAGAACGCGCTAACGTGGACCGCGAAAAGCAACGCTGCGCGCGCCAGCGAACTCGCGCAATACGCACTTGTTGGCCTGTTACTCGGCGTCGTGCTGGTCAAGTCCGAGATCGTCTCGTGGTACCGCATTCAGGAGATGTTTCGGTTCCAGGCATTCCATATGTACGGCATTCTTGGTTCCGCCATGATGACGGCCTTGCTGTCGGTGCAATTGCTGCAACGGCTCCAGGCACGGGCACTGAATGGCGAACGTATTGCCGTTCCGCCCAAAATCCTTGGGACGGGTCGTCGATACGGGATCGGTGGACTGATTTTTGGCGTAGGCTGGGCATTCACCGGTGCATGTCCGGGTCCACTGTTTGTACTGGTCGGCAGCGGTTCAACGGTGTTTATCGCCGTTGGAGTCGCCGCGCTGTTGGGAACATGGAGCTATGGTTATTTGCGTCCACGGTTGCCGCACTAACGTTGCGTCCCCAACTTACCGCGTCGTCGTTTTGTCGTCTTCACCCGGAGTGTCATGTACCGCAATCACTCGCTGTTGCTCGGCGCCGCGCTCCTGATCGGATCGTTTTGCGCCTCGTCCTTGCAGGCGCAAACCGATCCATCACCCAGCCTCTCTCTTCTTGGCGGCGTATCGTCAACCACGCTGGTCGGTAAGGACGCGGCCGACAATCTCAATCGCCGCCTGGGAGTACTCGCGGGGCTGTCCGTTGTCTACTCATTGACGTCCATGGTACAGCTCGAAATTGACGCACTCTACGCCCGGAAAGGATTTCGCTCTACCGGTGCGACAAGCACGTTCGCCTTCTCGTCCTCGTACCTCGAGATCCCGCTGCTGCTCCGTCTGGAGTTCGCACCAAACAGACGCGTTCGACCATTCATCGTGGCGGGTCCGGCGTTCGGTGCGCAAATCGACTGCGGCGGCACAACCACATCGTCGTCGGGAACACTCGATCTCAACTGCGCCGAGCTGGAGGCCCGCAGCGGAATCGTTGTCAAGAAGACCGATGTCAGCGCCGTGCTTGGTGGCGGCATCGGGCTTCCCTTCGGCGCCGCGCATCTCACCCTGGCAACCCGATACACCTTGGGATTCCTGAGCGTCATCGGCAACAATGACAACCACAACCGGGCATTGAGCTTCTACGTGGGACTCGGCAGAGCGCGACGCGACTAGACAGCCCAATGTCCGAACGCGCCGCCCAGAATACCCACGCGGTTGACAGGTTGTCAGATGTTATTACTGTTATTACATGAAATCTGTCCACCTGACTGTCGCCCGCATTGGGAACTCCCGCGGCGTGCGCATTCCCGTCGGCACGCTTCAACGCTATCGCATTGGTGACAGTGTGATCATGGAGGAGCGCGACGAGGGAATCTTCCTTCGCGCGATTCGGCCCGTCGGTCCCAAGTTATCGTGGGAGGATACGGCGCGTGCCATGGTGCTCGAGAGCGAAGACTGGAGCGACTGGGATGCGACGCTCGCTGACGGCCTTGAGCAAATCACATGGGATGAGGTGAACGCGAAGCGTGTGGCTGAGCGACCGGCGTCCTATGCGGCCAACACTCCGAAACCGAAGCGGCCCAAGCGGTGAAGCGATACGAGGTCCGCTGGGCGAATCTTGATCCGACCAAAGGTGCTGAGATGGCCAAACGGCGACCTGTTGTCATTGTAAGTCTCGATGCGCTCAACGCGCGTCTACAGACCGTAACCGTGTGCCCCCTCACGTCGCAATTGCACCCGACCTGGCGCACGAGGCTGGTCGTGCGTGTGGCGCACAAGCAAGCCGAAATCGCGGTTGATCAGATACGCACCATCAGCAAGGAACGACTCGGCGACACACTCGGAACACTCACTGCCGCAGACGCGGCAGCAGTGCGACGTCTCCTTACCGAGATGTACGGCGAGTAGTGGGGTGTTGGGCGAGGAGCGCGAATGCGAACCTCAGCGCGAATGCCAAGCATCACTCACTCCACCTTGGTCACGCGGGTCTCCGGATCACGCTCCACCACAATCGTGTACTCCTTCGTCAACGCAACGATACCGGCCACCGCTGCCCAGAACGGTGCGAGGAACGCACCGGCCACGCCCGCACTGAGCGGCATATCGAGCAACGTGCGACCGGTCGCGTTGCGCACGATAATGCGCCGCACGTTGCCCTCGCGAATCAGGTGCTTGAGGGTGCTCTTGAGTTTGTCACCTGCCACTTTGATTTCGTCCATCTACCGCCTCGCGGCAAAAGCGCGTGTATGCCGCTCCCCCAGCGCCTCGCGAAAGTACGCCGCGACATCGATACGCAGCGGCTCGCTCGCGCCAGTCGGTCGCCATTCCAGCACCGTTTCGGTTACGAGATCCTTAGCGTCGGGGCGCACGACATGTATGCTCCGGCTCCATCGGTCGACCATCCAATACTCCGCGACACCGATGCGCAGATAGAACCTGCGCTTCTGTTCGCGGTCGCGTCGACGAGTGGTACGCGAGAGTATCTCCACCACCAGCGACGGCGTGGGCATCTGCTCCCACGTCTCCGGCAACGTGGGCGTCGCAGGGCGCACCATGCGATCGGGCTCCACCTCAGACCCGTCGGTGCGAACCACGGCGCGGGGCGTGTAGACATATCCAAGTCCTTGCACCCGCACATATGGCGCCAGTATCGCGTGCAACACCGACGCGAGCTGCTCATGCGCCGGCGACGGAGCCGGCGTCACGAACAGCTCCCCGTCGATGAGCTCGTACTTGTTGCCGTCGTCTGGGAGCCGATCGAGCTCGGCCAGTGTCCAGGCGCTCGTCGAAAGAGCCATGAGCATGTTCCGTGTGTCCCCGGCGATCGGGGTCGGTTGTGCATGGGGCAAAGATGCACACCGTCGCCGAAATGTCCGTCAGCACTTTCACTCGCCCCGTACCATCGCATCGCCAGTCACCGGACGGTACGCTCGGCGCCGACGCCGAGTCAAGGCCTGTGAACAGATGACGGTGCGGCTATTGACTAGATTCCCCGAATGACCTCTGGTGACGGGCGCGCAGAATGGACCACACGGTGGCAGGCGGCCTCTCCGCGTCTCGCCGAGATTCGACTCGCGGAGCTCAGACAAGTGGACGTCGCCGCGTTCATCGAGTCCATGGGCGACGCGTTCGAGGCGGCGCGAACCCATGCTCCGGTGCCTATTACATCCGGACTCGTCATACAGCAGCGGCTGTTCGCACTGCGACGTGCATGAATCAACTCGTTGCCCAGGCGGCAGAGCTACAGCGAGTCGTGGACGCACGGGGGTGGCGGTCCTGTATCATTGGTGGGTTGGCCGTGGTCCGGTGGGGCGAGCCTCGCCTTACGCGAGACGTCGATATCACGCTGTTTACCGGATTCGGCGCCGAGGAGCCAATCGCTCGTGCGCTCCTCGAATTGTTCGAGGCTCGGATCCAAGACGCTTTGGAATTCGCGATGGTGAATCGCGTGCTCCTGTTGCAGGGGAGTTCCGGCGTTCCGATTGACATTGCGCTGGCCGGATTTCCCTTCGAGGAGGAGATCATCGATCGCGCGTCCACGTTCGAGTACTTGCCGGGCATCGCGCTGCGTACCGCTTCGGCCGAAGATCTGATCGTGTTGAAAGCCTTCGCCAACCGACGGCGCGACTGGAGTGACATTGCCGGAATCATCGCTCGGCAACGATCGCTGGATTGGGACGTCATTGTTGCTCGTCTCTCTCCCCTGGCTGAGCTTAAGGGTGAGTCGGAAATTCTGCTCGAGCTCGATCGCGTGCGAGCAGAGGTAGACGATTCTCCATGACACTCTTCCTCAACGTGCTGTGGTTCATTTTCGGCGGCGGGCTTGTCGCTGGAGTCGCATGGCTGTTCGTCGGGTTCATCCTTGGCGTCACGGTGGTGGGCATCCCATTCGCTTTCGCCGCGTTTCGCATTGCGGGCTTTGCCGCGTGGCCGTTCGGGCGCACCCTCGTCGATGCACGTACCCTGGGCGAGGAACCCGTCGTCGGGACGGGGCTCGCCAACGTCCTGTGGGTCATCTTCGCCGGTATCTGGCTCTGGATTTCGCACGTGGTGGCTGGCATCGCGTATTGTCTCACGATCATTGGCATTCCATTTGGCTTTGCACACTTCCGGCTGGCCGCCATTTCGTTCGCGCCACTGGGTAAGCGGGTCGTGTTCGTCGACTGATCGAGGCAAGGCTCTTTAACAACCGATGCAGTAGTTCGGCACGCCTGCGCGATCACTCGTCAGGCTGGCGTAGTACGTGTACCGTTTCACGATGTCGAGCGAAATTTCGGCGCGGCCGACAGTACCGGCCGTCCCCTTCACCTGCTCGCCCGTGAGCGTGCGGATCGCGATGGTGACCGTCTGGGTGGCGACGCGCGCGATCTCGCCGAGCAGGCGGCATAGGCGCGCAGCGCGAACCGTTCCAACGCGGACAGTGAGCGCGCGTGCGTACAGAGGGTGCAAGAGACCCGTGCGTTCGCGGTGCCACCGAA
>JANMRE010000106.1:0-12625 GCA_031370885.1 Gemmatimonadaceae bacterium | reverse complement strand
ATCGGTGGCCGGGGCGCGAGCGTGGAGCAGTTTGAGCAACTCGATGCCATCGATGCCCGGCATGCGAACGTCGGAAAGCACAAGATCCGGCGCAGCCTCAGCCATCGAAGCGAGCGCCGTCGTGGCATCCTCGGCTACGCGGACCACGGTGCTGGCCGCCGTCAAAGCGGCGGCCCGCGAATTTCGAATCGCGGCGTCGTCATCGACGACGAGAATGCGGCGGCTTACTGGCGCGCTCACTGACGCGGGAAGGTGAGATCGAGCGCGATCACCCTTCCGCTTCGTTCGCGAATCGCGCTGTACACGAGCTGCTGACCGTCGGCGCGTACCGCCATCGAGCCGATGGCGCCAAGCGGTTCATTTGGAGCGAGATCGCGGAGCGGATTGCCGTTGAGCGAGGCCATGTAGATCCGATCGTCGTCAATGTTGTCGCACCGAAGCGACTTGGTGAGGAAGACATCACGGCCATTGGGATGCCATCCGAGCGCATAGATACCGCAATATGGGTTCTGCGCAAGAACCCGACTCTGCTTCCCGTCGAGTGACATCATCAGAAGCTCCTCGTTCGGCCGAACGGTATCGATGTTGGCAAATGCAATCCACTTACCGTCCGGAGAAACCGGGAGCTGGCCAGCATTCACAGCGGGGCCGCCGTAGAGGGTGTACGTCGTTCCGGAGCGAAGCGAGATGGCGTGCACTCCCTTGCGGCCCGCCGCCATCACGAGGGTGTCGTTGACGAAATGCAGCCAGGCGCCTTCAGCGAACGAGCCGATGTCGCGGACAAGACTGATCTTGCCATCGAGGCCGACCTGATGAATGACGCGCCGAGTAGGGGGCCCGTCGACGAAGAGAAGTCCGGCACCGTCAACCCGCCAGGCCAGTGCGCCAAAGTGCTGGCGCAGGATTGTGCGTTCCGCCCCGGACTCGAGATCGAGCAGGTTCAACACCCGCGAGGTGTCCGATCGGAAGACCAGGAACCGGCTGTTGGGCGACGCGAGCGGGCCCCGTGCACCCTCGGTTGGCTCCGCACGGGTCGGAAGCGCGCGCCGCCCTTTCCCGTCCGGATCAGAGATAAAGAACTGGTAGCGCCCGTTAACCTGTCCCTGGAAAACAATGTGCTTCGAGTCCGGCGTGAACAACGCGCGCGCGTCGTATTCCGTGGCGCTCGGTAGATCGCGAGTCGTGCCTTCAGGTAGCGTGATCGAGCGCAGCACCGAACGCTCATGATTCTCCGTGAGGATCAACCGGTTCGAAGTCGCGGCCGACCAACTCGCCCTCCCAGTGTGTGTGACCACGCCAACGCGTTCGCCAGTCGGACGAAATACGTTGATAAGGTTGGTGCTGTTGCCGCCGCCGACGGCGAAGTATTGCCCATCGCGTGAAAAGCCGAGGAAGGCGCCAAAAGCGGCAACCAACGAATCTGGCTGGCCGCCTCCGGCGATGACTCGCTCGATGCGCGGCCGGGCGCCTTGCGGCGTATGGCTGTAGTAGATCCACTTTCCATCGTTCGACCATCCGTGTGTGAAGATCCGGCCGGGCCGTGCCACGACCACACGCTCTTCGCCTCCACGAACCGGAATGGTCACGATACGATATCCGCCCGCCCCGTAACGGATGAAGGAGATCTCCTTGCCGTCGGGAGAGATCGACGGATTGAGTCCCGGGTTAATACTGACTCGTCGCGGTGCCTCGGTGAGTCGTCCGGTCGCCGTATCGATGCCGACGGTCCAAACGTAAGTGTCGGTCCACGCACCGTCTCCTGCCGGCGGCTTTGGGTCGATGATTCGTGTGAAGACCACGCGGTCGCTGCGCCGTGATACCCCGACGTTGTCGACCCGATCGATCGTCGCCAGAACGACGCCGTTCTTACTGATGATGCGGAGCGAGTCGCTCCCTCCAACGAAGAGGTATTTCTGATTTGGAGCGTCAAACGCAAGCCAGATGTCGGCGTCACCGACGGTGACGAGCGATTGCAGTCGCGACTGAATCTGAGCGGGTGCCGCCTGGCCTCGCGCTTGCGCTTGAGCCGCTCCGGGAAGGGTGGCGGCGAGTAGCAAGGGGGCGAGATAGAGTCGGGTGAGAGGTGTTCGCATGATCTGGTCTCCGACTTGGAAGGACGTCGCGGCTCGTCGCGGCCGCAAGGGACACCGGGTCGGAGTGCAGGTTGGGGGCCGTCTCGACGCAATTGGCCAAGGTGTTGTCGGCATGGCAGTTGGCGTTTGTCGCGCGCTCGCATGGGCGACAATGTTGAAACGTAGTGTTACGGCGCGTTGCACCGTTCGCGAAGCATTGTAGCTCCCATGTTGAATCGCAACGAGCACCAAGGAAGCGACACGCGGTGTGTGGCTACCGCGGATTATTCACGGTATGATCCCTTCCCTCAGGTGAGCCACGCTGAAAGACGAGAGTAAATCGTGTCTTTTCCGCAGTACCTCGGCAAAGCAGCGGGCTCCGCTGCCGTCATCGCGCAAGTCGAAGCCCTGCTCGCGCGCGCGTGGGATCCCAACGGCGAATTGGTGAGCGCGGCGAGGTTGTCGGATTCCCGCGACCACGGACGCCCGCGTACGCTCGCTGAATTCGCCGCGGCGGTGTGTGGTATCCTCGGAGCCGGAGGAAGCGAAGCCGAAGTGAGTGGGTATCTTCGTCGAGAGGAGGCGGCGTTGTGGGAGTTGCCACGCACGCAAGGCACTGAGCGAGCCGCGATCGCCGGTGCCGCATGGCGCATCGTGCGCGGTATTTCTCGTCCGGAAGACCTCGACGCTTCCCCCGACGTGTTACGTTGTTGACGGCCGGAGTACTCGCCGCGCTGAACGCGCGCGCCGTGTCGCGTGCAGTTCCCGGTGTGGCAACGGGTACTGCTGTTCAGCGCCGAGGAGCCGCTTCGCGCGTAGTGGTCGCGCCCTCGGCTGCCGCATGTGGCGCGGCGTGGCGCTCGAGCAGGTGTCGTGCGCGCGCAAGAGCCGTCCGACCGGTGGGACTGAGGAGCCCGCCCCTCGCCGCAGTCGCCTCGTGAAACACCGGGGGCACTACTGACTCGGCGAGTGCGATCAATCAGCCGAGTAGCGCGGCCGCGTCCAGACCGTATTGGTCGGCGAGCGTCCGAATCTGTGCGGCGGTGAGTTGGCGCTCGCCGCGGAGCAACCGGTACGCGAGTGACGGATCGACGCCGATAAGATTGGCGAGAGCCGCTCCGTTCTCTCCGCGTTCGGCCAGCACGAGCCGCAGTAACTCAGCACCGCGCGCGGCCGCGACGGGGAATTGCGCGTTCTCCCATCGCTCGTACAGGTCGCTGAGCAGATCCAGGTAGTCCGTCTGCTCGGCGTTGAGCTTATGGCCAGCAAGGAGATCGATGATCTCTGCGGCGTTCTCCGCGTCCACCTGATCGTGGATGGGGCGAATCAGATGCATGGCCATGACGTGCCCGTCGCGCCCTCCCCCGTCTGCGCGTACGTGTACACCACGTCCGTGACATCCCCCACGTAGCACCAGATCGTCCCGTGCTCAATGTGCTCCGCACTCGTCGGGTCCAACACCTTCAGCCCCGTCGCGTCGGTGCCGATCACCTGGTCGCGCCACTGCGCGCATAGATGTCTGCGAGCCGCGTGAGCGGCGTGTCCTCGGCGGCATCGCCCCCCTACGGGGACGCCGTCCTCACGGCCCACGACGCGCGCCAGCGGGGCGGAGGTCACGGGAGATGACGCCGCCGCCCGTCGGTCGGCGCTCGCGAGGTCGGCGATCACGCCGTATGCTCGACCGACGCCGATCGAAATTCCTGTCCCGACGCGCGCGTCGCGCTCAATCGTTCGTCGCGGCGCATCGTTACGAGCACGGTGAGCGCCGATGATGTGGGGCAGGGCAGTGCGGCGCTCTGGAGCAGTGTCGAGTCTCGCTGGCATCTGCAACAGAGCCGACCGGCGGCGTGGAGGATGTGCACTTCCATCCGGTCGACCCGCGGCAGATTCGGCTTGGGCTGTCATGGGGGCGGTATGCTTTCGCGACCGCTTCGTCGATCCGCCAAGCTCGCACGCCACCAACTATGCTGGTGGTGAAGACGGTGTCATTCCATCCGACCAGGCTCGCGATGGTCCAACCACCACCAATTGTTCCGCTCGGGCAGCGTCGATCAATCGGAGATCGTAGGCGACCAGCGACGACAAAGGCTCCCCAATGGCTGATTGCAGCGTCAGGGCCGACGCCAGTTGCAGCGCGTCCCCGGCTCGTAGTGCGTGCTGCAGCAACAGGCGGCGTGCCGTGGTGGTGACGGTCGTTGTCACCTCGACCACAACCCACGCGCTGAGATCCCGGACGAAGGCAGCGGTCGCGCGATCGCGCTGGGCCGGCGTGAGCGCGTGGTCCCGTGCGAGTCGCGCGAAGGCGGATACGACTTCCACTTCCGACAAGCGACTGACGGCCACCGCGTCCGCGCGCAGCAGTTTGCGAACGCGCACGCTTTCCGGTTCACGCACATATCGTTTGACGAGTGCGCTCGCGTCGAAGAATTGCACCAGCCGCGCCCTATCCGCGCTCTTCCCGGTCGCGCGAGACCGCTGTCGACGCCAATGCGCCGCGTGACGCGATAGCTTGGAACGTGCTCGTCTCTCGTCGCAGGGGCAACGTAATGGCCCCATCGGCCGCCAGTCGGCGGAGTACCGTGTCCCTTGGCGACGCGTCGCCGACAACAGCGCGCAACTCGGCGACCGGTTCGCCCCGATCAGTTACGAGCAACGTTTCGCCCTGCCGCACACGCTGCAGAAAGTGCCCGAGGCGGGTCTTCAGCTCCCGGGCGCCAACAACGGATGAACGTCCCATGTGGTCATTGTAACCACAACCTGCCCTCTGCGCAATCTGCTGAGTCTGCTCGTGCTGCTTCATATAGATGCTGAATGCGCCGTCGCGGCCTCCAGGGGGCGGTGAGTGTCAAGGTAGTTGTCGCACTAAGCGAGTCTGTAACGGGGCGCGACAGGAACTCTTCCAGGGGGACGCGTAACAATTTCCATGTAGCTCGGCGTCCCGCCACCAAACCCACCGCCCCCTCCGTGACCGCCGCGTGGAAATGTGTAAGTATTGCGCCGATTCTTCGCCTACCCGGCACTGTCACCTATAGCGATGAAACTCGCATTTGTAGCGTTTGGAGGTCTGTTTTTGGCACGCGATCCAGACCACGGCGTCACCGGTTGCGCCAGCCGCAAGCGCAGTGCTCAAGCGATCGAGCTCCGTTTGCGCCGTGGCAGAGGCCAGCCCGAACTCGACGCGCGTTTGGCGTGAACGAAACCGTGCGCGACGTGAGAAGCCAGAGTTCAGTGTCGAACGAGTTTGGCGCATTCAGTACGTGCAGCACGGTTTGCGTTCCCAGATTCAGCTCGTTGAACAGCGGCGACCTGTGAGCTCCTACCGTTCGAGTAATTCTGCGTCCGCGAGATCCTTGGTCCGGCCAGCAGCGCGCTTATTCTGGAGCAGCGCGGCACGACCGATGAACGGGATTGGACGACCACGCACCTCGTGCGAAACCCGTTCCTTCCAAGCCGCGTCGAAGTCTGACACGCCGCTGATAGACGTCAGCAGGTCGATGCGATTCGGTGGCAGACCGAACTGGATCACCATTCCCAGCTGTCTCAGATCAGCTTTGCGGATCCCGAGCGCGTCAACTGGCGCTCCAAACGCGACGAGGGCACGCCACACGCGATCAACGTTGTCCGCGGCGACGTCGAACCACACGTCGATGTCCTGCGTGGCTCGGGGAAACCCGTGAACGGCAAGAGCGTGCGCGCCAACAACCATGAATCGCGCGTTCGCATTGATGAGCGCGGCAAGCAGATCAAACCAATCGTCGTTCACCGTGGCCTGAGCAGTCGCACGGGCATCGTGTGTCGAGTATACGAGGGCCCAGGCGTTGCGGTGAACTCCAGCATCCGCGCCGACAGGGCGACCACCATCTCGACGCGCTCTGCGGGAGTCGACGACGCGGTCAAGTCGTCGCGGGGCTCTTCGCTAAGGGCAAAGATCCGAACCGGCATTGTCGCCCGGCGGGCTAAGATCTCTTGTGAAACCATGACCGCAATTTAACGGATATCCGTCGTGGGTGAACGGCATCGGCAGCGGGAGGCTGTGGGGACACTTCCCGACTTGGCGTGGCCTCGGACGTATCGTTCTTCGTGGACCCCGCGCTGTCCACGCGCGGGTCGATGCGCTGATCTGTGCGATCGCGAAGATGCGTCGCTACAATTCTCGCGCCGCGCTTGGTGTCGGGTGCCACGGGGGCGGGTGCTCGACTTGCGCACGCTGTCGCCGTGGGATCAGGAGGCCGTGTATGCGCGTGTGGAGAAAACCGGGAGGGTGATCGTCGCCTATGTGGACAGCCTCTCGTGGCGCTTAATGGCGCGGAGATCGCGGCGCGCATTGCCGATGAGTGTTTTGCCTGGCCTGATGCGCCTGCGACACGGGTGGCCAGCACTTTGCAGGCTATGCACCGCAGTTGGAAGACGCCACGCTCCCGCAGGTCGCGACGTTCCGCATCGCCTCATTGGCACCGGCGGGGTACTTCGCCGGCTTCGAGGGAATCGAGTCCGTCCAAGGCGCGTTCCAACCGGTTACTGATTGTCTCGCGGCGGAACCGGGGCGGTAATTTGCTATCGCCATTTGCTTACCACGCGCACATTGACCATCTCATTCAAGCAGCGGGAGAAACAATTATGGGTGACGATTTCAAGCTGGACCCGCGCCTGTCGGGCGTGAAACCAGATGTTCTCCGCAATCGCAAGGAATCGCCTCTGACGTTTTCGTCGCCAGCATTGGAATTCGCGGCGATACAACTGTCCGCCATCACAAGCCCGATCGGCAGGCCTCTCACGCCCACCGAACGGAGTATCATCGACGACATATTTCAGTCGGCCGTTGATGCCGGTCGCGTTCGCATCACGGAAACGCACATCCTGAACGCGCCCACCACATTGGGCAACCAGATTCGCGTGCCCCATGGGTGGGACTTCAAGGACAAACGCCGAGCGGTGCTGGTGCACGAATTCGCTCACATCTGGCAGTATCAAACGCAGGGCACTGCGTACATCAGTGACTCCGTGTATCACAACGCCAGCGGACAGGTTGCCACCGGTGATCGCAATGTTGCCTACATGAATTACCAATTGAAAAGCGGATCGAACATCACGGAGTTTTCGGCCGAGGAGCAGGCGACCATCGTCGGCGACTATTACGAGATAACGCGCATTTATGGTGAGGACAAAAACCCACCGGCTTGGGTAGGCGTACGCAGCCCCGACCTGCCGATCTACGAAACATTGATCAAACACGTTCGCCGTGGAGGTTCGCGCAGCCTTACGAAGATTTATTCGGACAGTCTGATGTTTCAGCCCGACGGTCGCATGCCCGATCTGAATACGCGTCCTGGTGAAGGTTTTGCTCCGACCATGCCGTTGTTCAAGTGGACGTTCTGACGGGGTGCAGCGCAGCCGCCAGTGAACGTCATCGTGTTGCGCATAGACACCAGCGCAGCGTTGGGCGATGAGGCGTTGCGCCGGACGTCGTCTTGCAGCACTTTCACGGCGACCTGTCGCTGGTGTTTGATGTCGTGCGCGAGGAAGACGGTGGCCATGCCGGCGAGGAATCGCCGCCGTCCACGAACGGCATCACGTACTACAGGAATCCGTCCGCCTCGCCGAAGTCGAAGCGCGCGAGGACGCGGCATGCCTCTGCTTCCTACGCATCGGATGGGCACGCCGCGTGTCGCGCTGCGGACTTGCAGCGAACCGCTATTTCCTGGTGGGCAACACCGGCGGCGGATCGAAATACTCGACAATGCGACGGGCCACCTGACCGATGACATCCTCGGCCTCGCCGTACGAGCCTGTAATCCCGTTCGAGAAAAACGCCACCACAATCGGTCCTGATTTCGCAAAGATGACCCCGACATCGTTCGCGAGCACCGGGGGGAAGTCGCCGGTCTTGTGCGCCACGGGCACATTCAGAAAGTGCGGCAATCGTCGCGCGCCGGATTGCTGTGCGCGCATCATGCGCATCATGTCGGTGCACTTCGCCGGTGAGGCAACAGCCGGTGCACTGGCGGCGCCCTCGCTGCAGCGCTGAATGGCCTCAAGCATACGCCCGGTTGCCCGTGGTGTCATGGCCCCCAGCCAATAGTCACGATCCGCAAGCGTTTTTGCGTTGGTGGCTGCGCCCGCAGACAGTAGCGCATACTTCGCAAAAAGTTCAGCGGTCGTTTGTGTGAGCGCCATCGCATCGCCGTATCCGTTGGACTTGAGCCATTCGTTCACGCGAGGCACTCCTCCGACGCGGGCAATCGCGATGTCCGTTGCCGTATTGTCGCTCGTGATGATCATCTGCAGCAACACGTCGCGCAACGTTGGTTGCAGGCCCGGATCGTGAAACCGAAATATGCCCGAACCTCCGCGAATGTCGGCCACCGTGATGGTGATACGATCGGTCAATGACAACGTACCCTGGTCCGCCAGCTGCATCGCCTGAACCAGGACAGGAATTTTGATAACGCTCGCAGAGTTGAACATCTCATCGGCACGCACTCCAGCCTCTTGGCCGGTTGTGAGATGTTTCACCCACACCCCGGCGTTCCCCGGGAAACGCGCCAGCTCCGCCGTCAACAGACGCTGCAAGCCCTCCGCGACCACCGGTTGATGTGCAGCCTGTGGCCCGGCGCCGTGCACGGGGAAGACCACCAACAGCGCCACAGCGCTGGCACGAATGCAGAGGGCTTTCATGAGTGCCTTGTCCTGGAAACTATTTCTTGTATCCCGGTCCACGTACGACATGGCCAGGCTTCGCGCCCGTGTGCGCGCCCCCTCGGAGAACGGCCACGCCGTTCACAAACACGTCGCGAACCCCAATCGACGCCTGCAGTGGTTGTTCGAATGTTGCCTTGTCCACAATCGTGGCCGGGTCAAACACCACGATGTCTGCGAACATACCCGGTTTGAGCAATCCGCGCTGATGCAGTGACAACCGCGTCGCCGTGGCGGACGTCATTTTCCGAATCGCGTCTTCAAGTGTCAGTAGGCGCTCGTCGCGCACGTAGCGGCCAAGAATGCGAGGGAAGGTGCCGAGGGCGCGGGGATGAACCAGGCCCTGGAATGTGGCAGGGTCCACCGCGCCGGCGTCCGTTCCAATTTTCATCCAGGATTGCTGGAGATTCAACCGGACGTTGGCCTCATCCATCATAAAGTACGTCGTTTCGACGCGACTGCGTTCCGTAAGAACCAGGTTCATCACGGCCTCAATCCAATCGGTGTTCATCGCCGCAGCAATCGCATCCAAACGCTTCCCCGCGTATTGGGAAAGGGACGGCGAGTTCAATCGCGAGATCAGCACGTTCTGCGGCGTCGCGAGCTCGCATAAATTCTCCCAATCAAACGTTGCACGTTCCATTTCTGCGCGAATGTTTGCCCGAACTTCCTTATTGGCCAGATTGTCAAATAACTTCCCGTCGGCGGCGCTCCACGGAGGCATGCATGAACTGAGCCCCGTTGCTCCGGCCGTGTACGGATACATGTCGGCCTGAACGTCGAGTCCTTCTCTGCGCGCCGCTTCGATACGGGCAATGGATTCGGGACCCTTCGCATAATTGCGGGCGCCACTCGCTTTCAGATGATAGATCTCGGCCGCAATGCCACTCTCGCGACTGATGCGAATGACTTCATCGATCGATTCGAGCAGCTTGTCGCCTTCGGACCGCATGTGTGTGATGTAGATGCCGCCCGCACCCTTGACGACCTTGGCGATCTCCACCAGTTCTGCCGTCGTCGCAAACGTACTGGGCGGATAAATCAGTGCCGTGGAGAAGCCCAGCGCACCGTCCTCCATGGCGCGCGCGGCGGCGTCCTTCATGGCCGCGAGTGCCTGCGGCGTGGGTGCGCCTTGCGACAGCGACATGCCGAATTCCCTCAGCGTGCTGCCGCCTACAAACGCGCCAACATTCACGCTCGCACCGCGAGCCCCGATGATCGTGAACATCTCTGCGAAACCATGCGGTTTGGCAAAGAGTGGCAACTGAACACGCGAGACTGAATCGGTCGGAGCAATCGCCGCGCTGGCCCGCGCCAGCATCTCAGCACTCAACGGCGCGGGCGTACTGCCTTCACCGAATATTTCTGTGGTGATGCCTTGCGTAACTTTCCCCACGACCCGGGAATCGCCGCGCAGAAACGCATTGGTCGATCCGCTTTGAATGTCGATAAACCCCGGCGCCACGACCATTCCGGTGGCATCAATGCGCTGGCGGGCGTTTGCCGCACTCAGCGTGCCGCGCGGCGCGATGCGGCTGATGCGATCGCCAGTGATTCCGAGGTCGCCATAGAACCAGGCAGCGCCCGTACCATCCACGATCCGGCCGTTTTCGATAATGATGTCAAAGTGTGCGCCGGACGCGGAGGCGGGCCGCGTGGTGTGGCGTGGGGCGCAACCCAGCGCGAACAAAAGCACCGTCGCCGCGAACGGGCTCATCGATCGCGACCGACTCCTGGTGCGTGTGATGCACGACGGGAACAGGCGGTGAGCTCGCGGCATTGACGCTCGGGGGCAGAGGGAAACTGGCGGGGTTTCAGGATCGGATCGAAACACGACTCGTCACTTCAGGGACGAACGCCCGTCGTACGGCGCGTTGGGTTGATGACCACGCGACGCTGCGACCCGGCAGGGCCGCCGTGACCGCGAGGGCTGCCACACTCGCCACAATCACCAACCAGCGGCGCGTCATCAGATCATCTGGTCGGTCAGTACAGCGGAGCGAGAGCGGCCCGGCGCGGATCGCTGGCCAGACGCAGTGACTCGATAATCGCCGCGATCATCTGCGCATGTTGCGCGTCGCGCGAGATCGTGGCAAAACGATCTCCCGGCTGGAATCCGTACCATCCGAATTGCGAGTGATTGCCACCCTCAATGCGTACCCACCGGGTGGTGGGTGGCAGCAGGTGACGATTGGCCTCGACCTTCTCCAGCGACGCCAGGCCGTCGCGGGTGGCGACGATCTTGGTAACCGGCCGCTTGTAGCCGGAAAGATTCACATCGCGCGGGTGCGATGTGCCCACCAGAAGCAGACCGGCCACACTGCCGGCGCCCAGTGACGCGAGCTGCGACACCATGCGCGACGCCACCACTGCGCCACGTGAGTGACCGCCAATCAACCACTGCACAGCACGCTCATCCTCGTGAATCGCGCCCAGTGCGTTACCAAGAACTTCCGGCGAATCGGCGCCGCCGAACGCGCCGCGTCGCGGCAACGACACGAGGATTACCGGATAGCCCGCCGCTGCTACCGCGCGCGCCAGCGGCGCATAGGCCACTGGGTCAACCAGTGATCCGGCGAAGAACAGCAATCCCACAGGGACCTTTGTCGGTTGCGCCGCCGGAGAGAACCGGACCACACCGCCGTTGGGTTGTACCACCACCCGCGCATCGCTCTTCATGGCCGCCGTCGCGTCGGACGTCGCGCGATAGGCGATGGCACACCACGCCACGAACACCACCGTCGCCGAAATACCGGTGGTGATCCAGATGGTTCGAATGCGATGCCACACACGCGTCGTACCCACTATGCCAACTCCTCGGTAAATCGCAGATCACGTCCATACGTCTCGCGCGTTGTTGCCAGCGCCCACGCCGCCGACAGTACACATATGCCCCCCGCGATGGCCGCCGCAACCGCCACCGGCCGACCGCCACTCAACGCATTGATCGGCAATGCGTCCCGCAGCGACAGAAACAGCATGGTGATCACTACACCGCTCGCGCGCACAAAGGTCGGCACCGACGTTCCCACGGTGGCTCGCACGTTGGTACCGAATTGCTCGACCGCCATCGTGATCATCACCGCCCAGTAGCCGCAGCCAAATCCCAGCAGCCCCACCAGCATCAGGTAGCCACGCGCCGTGTCAGCCACACCACTCAACAGCATCGCCACTGCCACCGTGAGGATAGCCAGAAACACCGCGACGGCCGCTCGGCGACTGTGCCACCACTGGCTGAGCAGGCCGCTACTTACATCACCCAACGACGTGAACGCATAGAACCAGAGCACCGCCTGCCCCGCGCTCACTGGCTCACGTACACCCACCGCTTGTGCCACTTCGGGTGCAAACGTGACCAGAATTGGCACCGCGTACCAAATGGGAATGCCGATCACCACTGCCTTTACATAACGGCCAATGCGCTCAGGCGTTGCGAACAACGTGCGTAACCTTCCGCGTGATGAAGCACCGGGTTGGGCCGACGCGCGAGTGAAAAGCGCCGACTCGCGCACCCCAAGTCGAAGCCCCAGCAGCGCGAAACCCATCAGCCCTCCCACCGCGTAGGCCCACCGCCAATCGAGCAGGTCACCAACCAGCGCTGCGGTCACCGCTCCCAGTACGCCTAACGTTGCCACCAGCGCGGTGGCGGTGCCACGCTGCGATGCGCGCACTAATTCCGACACCAGCGTGAGCGCCGCACCCAGTTCACCGGCCAATCCGATGCCCGCCACGAAGCGCAGCAGCGCGTACTGCGGCACACTGGTGACAAACGCATTGGCCAACGTGGCCACGCTATACATCAAGATCGAGCCAAACAGCACGGTGCGCCGACCGCGTTTGTCGCCAATGATGCCCCA
>JANMRE010000080.1:0-3117 GCA_031370885.1 Gemmatimonadaceae bacterium | reverse complement strand
GCGCCGTTCGTCAGCCAGGTACGTGAGATAGGCCACAATGTCCGACTCACCCAATTCCGCCGGATGGCGCGTGCCGTGATATCGGATATAGCGGACGATCCAGCCCAGATAGGCCTGCTCGGTACGCGGGCTTAAATGGCGCGCACGCATGCGGCCCCTCACTCGTGTCAACAACTTTGGCTTCTCTGCAGTCATATCCGGTACCCATGGCGTGGTTGGACTTCCCTGCCCACACCCTACCACCACCCTCCAAAACTTCCCTCATCAAATCATCGCAACGCACGATCTGCGAACGCCCAATACTGTCATCAAGTTCTTTTACCCCGACCTGCGTACGCATCCGCGCCACCAGAAGAACGACAGCCTGATTGCCGCCGCCGCGCTCGTCCATGGTCTCGTCGTGGCAACGCGCAACGTCGGCGATTTCGAACCTGTGGGCGTCAAGCTCGTGAATCCGTTCGCGGAGCAATGACGCGGACTTCGAGCCGTACGAAATTAGGTTTGTACTGGCGACGAGGGATGAGGACCCCCAACGTCTGGCGCGTCCATGAGCGCAGTCAAGCGCCGATGATTTCGTTCAGACCTTCAAGCACCTGATCCAGTTCCTCCGGCGACACCGCACCCAGGCGTTTGCCAATGCGCTCAACCGAGAACCTTCGGATCTGGCTGATTTTCACCCACGATGGCTTTGGCAGTCGACGACGCGTGAGTTCCAGCGTAAGCGGAAACGTGGCACGCTGTGGTTGGCTGGTCAGTGCCACGGCAATGACGGTACCCGATCGATCATTGAACACATTGTGACTCAAGATCAGCACCGGTCGCTGTCCGGACTGCTCATTCCCGCCAGTCGGAACAGGCCGCCTCGCCTCGCGCGTCGTCCTGCCACGTCGAACCCGGTTGGTGGTCGCGTTCGGTGAAACCACGGTATACCTGCTACGAATCGACGCAGACGATTTACGGTGCTTGCAGTGACACGCCCGTCCCTGACGCGGCTGGCATTCGACCGGCCTGTCTCCCGCCAACGTCGTAAACGATTCAACACCTTGTTGCTCTCACGGCTCAGGCCATCACACGTTGAAATGACTGCGCCAGCGTCCGAATGGTGACGCGGTTGGTCTCACCCGCGTATACCGTGCGCCCATGTTCACTTGCTCCCTCGGCGCCGAGAGATTAATCGTATGGTCATGCCCCACCTCAGAAGGCAATGGACGATCGCCGAGCGCGACGAGCTTCCGGACGACGGCAACCGGTACGAAGTCATCGACGGAGAACTGTTCGTGACGCCCGCGCCGACCTGGCGGCACCAAGAGGCGGCCTTGCGCCTCTATCGCTTGCTTGCGGAGTATCTCGAACGAGAACGAGTCGGTCACGCGTTCGCAGCGCCCGCTGACGTCGCCTTTTCCCAACGTCGTGGCGTCCAACCGGATGTGTTCGTGGTGCCCCTCGTGCGCGGGCGCCGACCGCAACACTTCGACGAGGTAAAGCGGTTGTTGCTGGCGGTCGAAGTCTTGTCTCCAACCACGGCGCGGGCCGATCGTGTGGCGAAACGAATGCTTTTTCGAGACGAGGGCGTCGCGGAGTATTGGATCGTCGATCTCGACGCGCGGGCCATCGAGCGATCGACACCGAACGAGCCGAGACCTGAAGTGCTCGTGGAAAGTTTGGAGTGGCATCCGGAGGGCGCGACCGAACCGCTCGTCATCGACCTCGTGGCGTACTTTGCGCGGGCGCTGGACGTGTAACCCCCGCACCAATGCTCCGATGCCCTGGATTGAGCGAATACGTCGGCCGTCCCTCTTTACCGCGCGCTCACGACCGTCCGCAAGTCGTCGCAATGGACCCGGCGTTTCTGGTATTTGTTTCTCGCGTCATTAATGGTGTCGTCGTCGAGGATGCGTACGTATACCGTATCGTGTGATCGCCAGTCGGGTAGCATGTTTCATTCCCCACCTCCGACCACCCGGAACGCCATGCCTGATCGCACACTTCGCCTCGCCCGCCGCACAGTTGCCCTGTTACTTCTCGCGGCCACGCCGCTCGCTGCCCAGCGCAGCGCCAAGCCCAAAGCGCCAACGCCCGCAGCAGCGCCATCACTCGTGGGAACGTGGACCGGAACGGCCACCGTTCCGCTGGCCGACAGCGCCATCGTTGTACCGGTGTTCTACACCTTTACTCAGACAGCGGGGACCATTGGTGGCACGGCGATGGTTCCGGGTCAGGGAACGGGGACCATCTCCAACGTGACACGCGACGGTACACGGCTGCAGTTTCGCGTCACCGCGACCGAGGGGCGCCTGCTCGAGCACGATGGAAAATTCGGTACCGACGGCGCGCTCGAAGGATTGGTGAACATGGACAACCTGCCGGTCGCGAAGTTCAGGATCGTGCTCAAGCCATCAACGCGTCCGGCGAAATAAGATTCGTCAGGACGCACCATGGTGGGAATGTATTGAGCACAGCTGCGCTCGCCTGTCCATGTCCCCGTGCTCGCCGTTTCCCGAGTGCTTGCGAATCAACTGGGACTCGCTGCTCATGGATTCTGAATAGTCGTTCGGTGTGAGCCGATTTGGCGCGGTCTTGCGCGTGTGAGATGTCGACCCACACTGCGAGGACTTCATGCCGACCCCACGATTCCTGTTGCTCGCCGCCATCATTGCCGCCGGTTGCGGCGGAGAACCCAGTGCGCCACAGGGGCCCAGTGGGCCACCACCAGTAGCGCTCCTCTCCGTGACACCCGGGAGCGCGACCCTGTTTCCTCAACAAACAAACCAACTCACCGCGTCCACGCTCGACGCCGCCGGGAGTGTGCTCACCGGTCGCACTATTACGTGGAGCAGCAGCGCGCCGGAGGTCGCCACGGTGTCCGCTACCGGCCTGGTGACCGCAGTGACAGTGGGAACCGCAACCATCACCGCGACGTCTGAAGGAAAGAGCGGCTCGGCGGCAATCACCGTCGTTCCATCAGAGGCGCTCCTCTCCGTGACGCCGGTGAGCGCGAGGCTGGTTCCACAACAGACCAACCAACTCACCGCGTCCACGCGCGACGCCGCCGGGAATGTGCTCACCGGTCGGACGATCACGTGGACCAGCAGCGCGCCGGTGGTCGCCACGGTGTCC
>JANMRE010000071.1:0-18716 GCA_031370885.1 Gemmatimonadaceae bacterium | reverse complement strand
AGCGCATGGCTGACGGACTGCAGGGACTGATCGACCAACTGGGTGGCTTGCGCCGCGTGCTGACAATAGCCGTCGGCGTGGGCGCTATCGCGCTGATCGTGGGCGTGTCGCGCTGGGCCACGGCACCGACCTGGGTCCCGGTTGTCTCCGGGGCACCGCTGGAAACGATCAGCGAAGTCACCGACAAGCTCGATCAGGCCACCATCCCCTACAAGCTCGAGCGCGGCGGATCCGACATCGTCGTGGCAGTGACCGATCTTGCGCGGGCCCGCGTGGCGCTGGCGAAGGCCGGCCTGACGGGCGCAAGTCGCCCAGGACTGGAAATCTTCGATAACCAGGCGCTGGGCATGACCGACTTCACGCAGAAGGTCAACTTCGGTCGCGCGCTCGAGGGGGAATTGGAGCGCACGATCGGAAAGATGAAGAACGTCGAGGCGGTACAGGTTCACCTGGCGCTGGAAGACGACAAGCTGTTCAAGGACAGCGCGCGTCCCTCCAAGGCATCCGTAACGTTGACCATGGCCGGCGGCGACGCGCCGAAGGCAGAAACCGTTCGCGGCATCGCGAGTCTCGTGGCCAGCAGCGTTGGCGGACTCGACCCGGAGCACGTGACCATTGTCGATTCGCGTGGGCAGGCATTGACCATGCAGGATGACGGGTCGATGGCCGGACTGACCAGCCGTCAACTGGCCGTGCAGCGCGAAGTTGAAACGTACATGGAGCAGAAGGCGGACCACCTGCTTTCGAGTCTGGTGGGCGCCGGGAACGCACGCGTTCAGGTTTCCGCCGCAATCAACTTCGACAAAGTCGAACGCACCACGCAGGCCGTGGACCCCGACAAGCAAGCGATGACGACGGAGCAGAAATCGGAAGTCACTCCGAGCTCTCCCCAGCAAGGTGCTGGCTACACGCAGACCGCCACGTCGTACGAAAATACGCGCAGCGTTGAGAGTTTCAGCGGCGCGATCGGCAACGTGAAGAAGTTGACGGTGGCGGTGCTCATTGCCGACAAGGTCACCCGCGCTCCCGGTGCCGATACCAGTGCCACCGCCGCCGCTGTGCCACCCACGATCACGACGCGCACACCGGAAGAGATCACCCGCATTGAAACGCTCATGCGCAGCGCGCTGGGTGTCGACTCAACGCGCGGCGACATGATTTCC
Organism: Gemmatimonadaceae bacterium; assembly: GCA_031370885.1. Lineage (GTDB taxonomy): Bacteria > Gemmatimonadota > Gemmatimonadetes > Gemmatimonadales > Gemmatimonadaceae > Gemmatimonas. The sequence goes on along the minus strand of JANMRE010000071.1, from coordinate 17,553 downwards.
GTGGTGAGCGCACCATTTGATATTCCCGCCCCACTGGTGGTGCGGCGAGACTCGGTGGTTGCGCCGGATATGATAACGCGGTTGCAGACAAATCCCAAACCGTTGGTGGCCGTGGCCGCGTTGGTGGTTTTGCTGGTTATCGCCGTGCTCACGTTGAGTGCGCTCAAACCGAAGAAGGGCACACCGCAACAGGCCAACAGCACGGGCACGTTGCCGCCGAACAACGGCTATCCGCAACTGCCGGCGTCGTCCCAGATGCAGTCCGCGTTGCACGGCTCACGAGAGATGGAGCAGATGCAGGCTGAGGAACGCCGTCGGGTGATCCTGCCGCCGACGGCCACCAATGCCGATCGTGAACAAGCCATGGCAACCGTGGATCAGCGACCTGACGCAGCGATGCGCGTCACGCGCGGCTGGCTTCGTACCTGACATTGACTGAACGCACGGAACGCATCGCATCATGACCACCGCACTCGCCCGCACCGGTACCGACCGATACGCCCCCGATCGCCTCACCGGCCGTCAGAAAGTGGCGATTGTCTGCATGGCGCTCGGCACGGAACATGCTGCCAAGCTGACCACCGGCCTCAATCCCGACGAAGTGGAGATCGTCGCGATGGAAGTCGCGCAGCTCGATCACGTTCCACCGGGCACCGTGGATGCCGTGCTCGCTGAGTGGCTCGAACTCACCCTGGGCATCGACTCGCTGAGTACCGGCGGTATGGAGTTCGCCAAGGACGTGTTGGAAACAGCCTTTGGCGAAGCACGCGCCCATCAGATTCTGACGCGCATTCAGGGACAGTTGGCTGACAGCGACCGGTTCGGTCGGCTGCGCCAGGCCGATCCGCAGCAGCTCAGCAACACGCTGCGCGGTGAGCATCCACAGACCATCGCGCTGATTCTTGCTCATCTGGATCCGGGTCACGTGGCCGCGATCCTGAAGGAAATCGATCCAGGCCTGGGTGGCGACGTGATGTTTCGCATCGCGAAGATGGACAAGGTCTCGCCAGAGATGGTGTTGCTGGTCGAGCGCGCCATCGGCACCGAAGCCGACATGTCGTTCTCACAGACCATGAGTCAGGTGGGTGGCCCGGCTGCAGTGGCCGCTGTACTCAACCTGGTCAGTGCAACGCTCGAGAAGGAAGTGTTCGATCTGTTGACGGAGCGCGACCAGCCGCTCAGCGACCAGATCAAGAATCTCATGTTTGTGTTCGAAGACCTGCTCGCGCTTGACGACAAGTCGCTGCAGCGTCTGCTCCGCGAAGTGGATGTCAAGCAGTTGGCGCTCGCCCTCAAGGCCACGAGTCCTGAACTCAAGAGCAAGATCATGGGCACCATGTCGCAGCGCGCTGTCACCGGCCTCAAGGAAGAGATCGAATTCCTGGGCCCGGTCAAGATGCGCGACGTCGAGGCCGCGCAGTCGGACATCGTCTCCAAGGTGCGCGCACTCGAAGAGACCGGTGAAATCGTGATGAGCAGCGGCACCGACGATGTCATCGTCTGACGGCGCGAAGACGATCCTCCAGGCCACCGCCTGGACGCTCGATGAATTGCCAATGCCCGACATCTTCCCGATGTCGGATCTGCCATCACGTCAGTCGGATGTGCCGGTGGAGATTGACGTGCACGCGCACCTTGCGGCCGAACGCACGCGACTGGAAGCCGACGCCTATTCCCGGGGTGTGCAGGACGCGGAACGCGCGGCCCGCGCCGCCGGTGACGCGCGGATGGCGTCGGCGCTCAGCGCGCTGGGTGAATCGGTGGCGTCGGTGCAGTTGCACGCAACCCGGTGGACGGCCAATACCGAAGAGAACATCGCGGCCATCGCGATCGCGGTAACGCGTCACATCGTGGAGCGTGAGGTGACCGTGGATCACACCATCGTGCGCGATCTCGTACAGCGCGCACTGTCGCAGTTCCCGATCGACCAGACCATCACGGTCCGCCTGCACCCCGACGATGCCGCCACCTGCAGCAGTGCGGCCGTGGCCGATGCCACGGGACGCGTGAAGGACGTGCGCTGGGTTGCCGATCCCAGCATCATTCGCGGTGGCTGTCTGGTGGAAGGCCGCGAGCGCATCATCGACGGACGCATTGATACGTCGCTGGAGCGTGCCTATCGCAGCATTGGGCAGGTGCAGGCATGACGCGTTCGATTCACGCCGATCCCCCATTCGACATCGCTTATACGCCGGCTGTCGAGTCCATGTTGGAGCGCCTCGACCCCCGCGATCGTTTTGCGACGTACGGTCGCGTCACACGGGTCGTTGGTCTGGTGCTCGAAGCCACGGGACTTGAAGTCGGGTTGGGCTCGCTCTGTCGCATCACGAGTCACTCGCGTGATCGTTCCGTGCTCGCTGAAGTTGTTGGCTTTCATGAACGCGGCATCCTCCTCATGCCACTCGGTGAATTGGACGGCCTGCATCCGGGCAGTTCGGTTCAGCCCCTGGGGCGCACGTTCGGCGTCGATGTGGGTCCGGGTCTGCTCGGACGCGTGCTCAATGGCCTGGGTCATCCCATCGATGGCAAGGGGAAGGTCGATGTGATCGACCGCGTGCCCCTGGCCGCTGAGCCGCCCAATCCGCTGGAACGCGAAACCATTGATCGCCCATTGGAAACCGGTGTGCGCGCGATCGACGGCTTGCTGACCATTGGCCGCGGTCAACGCATCGGCATTTTCTCCGGCTCGGGTGTTGGCAAGAGCACGATGCTGGGGATGATCGCGCGTCATGCGCAGGCCGACGTGAATGTCATCGCGTTGCTGGGCGAACGCGGACGCGAAGTGCGCGACTTCATCGAGAATTCGCTGGGGCCGGAAGGACTCGCCCGGTCGGTCGTCATTGTCGCCACGGGTGATCAGGCAGCGCTCGTTCGCGCGCGCGGCGCGCTCGTCGCGACGGCAATCGCGGAGTATTTCCGCGATCAGGGGAAGCAGGTGCTGCTGATGGTCGACTCTGTGACGCGTGTGGCGATGGCCTGGCGCGAAATCGGTCTGGCCACCGGCGAGCCGCCCACCACCAAGGGCTATCCGCCATCGGTGTTTGCCGCCTTGCCGCGATTGCTGGAACGGGCCGGCAATGCTGCGAAGGGCGGCATCACGGGCATCTATACTGTGCTCGTTGACGGTGACGATTTCAACGAGCCGGTTGCCGACGCGGCCCGGTCGATTCTCGACGGGCACATCGTGCTCACGCGTCGTCTCGCTGCACAAAACCACTTTCCCGCCATCGACGTGCTCGAATCGAAGAGCCGGGTGCGCGATCACATCATCAATGAGGTGCAGCGACGCGCCGGGAGTGCGTTGCTGCGACTGGAAGCTGCGTATCGGGAGAAAGAAGACCTGATCATGGTGGGTGCGTATCAGAAGGGCAGTGATCCGTACGTTGATGCCGCGATCCAGTATCGTGATCGCGCGCTGCAATTTCTGCAGCAGCGTCCCGACGAAATCACCCATTACGGTGACACGTATGCGGCGCTGGCGAAGATTGCCGAAGCGATCGAGTTGGCCGTGGTGCGCCGCTGATGTTCACGTTCCGATTGCAGCGCCTCCTGGAATTGCGTGAGAAGGCCGAGCAGGCCAAGGCGCTCGAACTTACCACCGCGCAGCAACGCGCCGAGTCGGCGCGTGGGGAACGCGATGCATTGGCAGCTCTGCATGCCTCGTCGCGCGCCGAGGTGGCGGCGGCGCAACGCACCGAACCGCGCGTCGGTCATCTCACACAGCTGGGCGTCGTATTGCAGTCGCTGGACCAGCGGCTTGAATCGGCCAGCAAGACGCTGCGCGCGGCCGATGACGTCGTGGATGGTGCGCAGAGACTGCTGGACGATGCGGCGCGCGAACGCCGCGTCCTCGATCGCCTGAAGGTTCGACACTCGGACCAATGGCGTACCGAAGAAGCGCATAAGGATCGACTCGGCATGGACGAGATCGCACTGTCACGTTTTTCGCGCAGCGCCGATGCGCGCACGGCCGACGATGCTCACACGAAAACCGGCGCTGGCGATGACCGGCCGGACACTCTCAGGAACGACAACACACCGACATGAAAAAACTGCTCATTCCCGTACTCATCGCGGTGCTCGCCGGGGTTGGCGGCGGCTCCGGGTTCTCGTATATGCGAGTGTCCAAGGCCTTTGTTGCCGACTCGACGCAGCTGGCCGACAGCCTGAAGGCGCATCCGCCGGCGGCCGATTCTGCAGCACACAACGCACCGGCGCACGCAGCAGCATCCGACACGCACACTCCGGAAGCCACTGCCGCGTTGCCAGCGGCGCTGCCACCGACACCGGCCGATAGCATACGCACCCTTGAGGCGTCACGTGCCACGCTGCGTGGCGCAACGAAAGGTCTTCCCGATGCGACCACTCCGACGCATGCACCGGCCGCAGCCGATCCGAAGCACCCTGACATCGCACACGAATCGCCGCCCAAGCCTGCCAGCGCGACCGCCTCGGTTGCCAACATCGTTCGACAGGCGCGCAACGAAGCCATGAACGCCGTGCTGCCCGAGCAACGCCTGGCCAAGATCTTCGCCGCCATGTCGGCGAAGGATGCCGCCAAGGTGATGGAGCAAATGCCCGACGCCGACGTGCGTGCCATCCTTGCCATGATGAGCGACCGAACGGCGGCCGCCATTCTTTCGCAGTTCCCGGCGGCCCGTGCCGCTGCCATCACGAAGGGCGGCGCGCGTGCGCCAGAGGTGAAACCATGAACGTCAATACGACATTCGCACCGAGGGTCACGTCGCGAGTGGAATCGTCTGCGCGCACCGAAGCGACACCGCGCCCGGATGATCACGACAACGCGACGGTTGCTGGCACACCGCGGGCGTCGGCACACGCCGGGTTTTCCGCGCTCTTGGCGCTGCTGGCTGGCGCCGGGACGCACGTGCAGGTGGACCTGACGCGCCAGCGGCCTGCCGAGGGGATCTCGCTGCTCGACACGCTGCTTGATGGTTCAGCCCTCGACGCGGACGCGACCGGAGACAGTGGACCGTCACCAGAGTCACAGTTGCCCGCCCTGGCAACATCATCGCAGCGTGTTGTCGAGACACTGCGCTATGGCATTCTCAACGACCGTGGCGCAGGCGACGAAACCACCGATCTCGATGCGCTGCGTGTGACGCTGAACGACGCTACGAATGCAGTGGCCGCGCCATCGCCCGGGCGCGACCGCGGTGAACTGTCGCGTCTGAACGAGGTGATCAGTCGCATCGTGACGCGCCGGGGAGCATCGATCGATCAACTCAAGGCACGCGGCGATACCGAAGCGGCCGACGTGCGCGCGGCGCTCGACGCGCTGTTGGCAGTTGCCGGGACGTCACGCGGACAGGAGTTGTCGGGCGCTACCGATCTGGCTGCGGTGACCGCTAACGCTGCGGCGGCAGCGACCGCACTCGTGAACGCGCGATTCACGTCGACTGGTGACGTCACGACACCGGTGCGCACTGTCGATGCGCTGGCGCCCGAGCTGCGTGAAAAGCTGACACGGGTTGTCGAGCGCATGAAACAGGAGTATGGCCATGACGTGGATGTCGTGGAGACCGCCCGTTCACAGGACCGTCAAGACTTCCTGTATGAGCAAGGACGCACACGGGCCGGTGCGGTAGTGACGTGGACGCGCGATTCCGCGCACACGCGCGGTGAAGCGGTTGATGTGGTCGTGGACGGCGCATGGAGCAACGCCGACGGCTTGGCGCGCCTGCAGCGCATTGCCCGCGAGGAAGGACTGCGCACGCTGGGCATCCGTGATCCCGGACATCTGGAACTCGCGTCCGCTGCGCGGCCGATGTCCGGCGCATCGATAAATGAGATCCGGGCGCCGGGTGGACCACCGGCAACGCAACGGATCGCGACCGAGGCAACACAGTCCGGGATCGCGCGGGTCGCCGGTACGGCGGGCGTCGCCGGAATCGCACGCATCGCAGTTACCGGCGGTTCGCGTGGTCTTGATCGCGCGAATACGTCCGAGACGGATCGGTCGGCGACGTCGGCGCCTGCGGCGGCAACGATGGCTGCGGGCGCGAATGGGCCAGCCAGCGATCGCGGACTGGGGGGGGGGAATGCCTTCGGGCGCGGCGAACGCGACGAGCAGGGCCGTCCGCTCAACGACGGTCGCCGACTGGGTGAAGCGCGGCGCGAATCACCCGGTGCGACGGAACTCAACGCGTTCGGCGCGCTGCACGCAAACCCCGCGAGTGCCACATCGCAGCCCGGCAACGGGATCACGCCCACGATTGCTGTCGATGCGGCATCGCGCGTGGCCGACGTGCAACAAACGCGCGACAGCGCCCCCGCCGGTTCGGTGTCGCGCATGACACTGAACGTCGACACCGCAGATGGCGGTCAGGATCGTATTACCGTCGATCTGCGCGGCGCGAGTGTGGGCACACAGATCCACACCGATGCGGGGAATGCCGAGCAACTCCGGCTGCGCACCGCAGAGCTGCAGGATGCACTCGGCCGACACGGGCTCGAAAGCGACAGCGTGCGCATTACCAGTGCAGCGCGCGGCGAGCTCACTGATGTTGCACGGCTCGTGGGCAGCGAGCGTGATGGCGCGCGACTCACGGCCGCGCAGCACGGTTCGGCGAATGACGGAGCCACCGGTCAGGGGCAACGTGAACGCGCCGCCAATGCACGGGAGTGGGATCGACATGAATCGTCGCGGCAGTCGCGCGGCGAACGCGAGTCGGCACGACAGGGCGCGGGCCAGCGTGGCCAGCGCGATACGCCCAACGGGAGCGCATCATGATTACAGCCGTTCGTACCACCATGCTCGCGGACACCACGTCCACAACGCCGACCACATCACCGACTACGGCCGGCAGCCCGACGGTCGGACCAGTGCGTGGTCCGTTGGCGCCGTCTCAACCGCGTACACTGCCGGCGAACGCCGCAGGACTGGGACGCGATGAGTTTCTGAAGTTGTTGGTGTCGCAACTCAAGAATCAGGACCCGCTGAATCCGATGGACGGAAAGGATATGGCGGCGCAGTTGGCACAGTTCTCGACAGTCGAACAGTTGATCGCCATGAACACCACGCTGGAAGCGTCGCAAGCATCGGCAGCCGCCACCGCGGACGCCATCAAGGCGCTTGAGGAGACGCAGAATGAACGGGCCGATGAATTGGCGCAATTGATTGAAGGGCAAATGGCGATGTCGACTGTTGGGAAAATTGGTGTGACGACGGGCAATACCCTGTTTGTCGATCGCGACGGATTGGGCACGATGGTGGTCGATACGGGCACGCTGAAAGGCACGGGTCAGGTCACGGTGACCGACGACAAAGGGCAGATCGTGGCCCGTGGTGTCATCGCCAAGGTTGGTGTCGGACAACAGGCATTCGACCTGCGAGACGTCGCGTTCGAACCGCCTTTGAAGGGCGGGAAGTACACGTTCAAGTTCGAGGTCGCAACGGAGGGCGGCCAGCTGCGGCAGGTGAAGACGTACTCGTCCGGACGGATTACCGGTATGAGATACGAGCAAGGGAATCCCATTCTCATCATCGGTGACTCGCTTTCGGTCCCGATGTCGCAACTGACTCAGATTCGCGGCTGACCGCGAACCTCCACGAGGACCAAACACCTATGCTTCGCTCGCTTTATGCCGGTGTCTCCGGCCTGCGCAACAATCAAACGCGCATGGATGTGATCGGAAACAACATTGCCAACGTGAACACGGTGGCCTTCAAGGCCGGACGCGTGACGTTCAAGGAAGGCTTCGCGCAACTGCTGCAGGGCGCCAGCCGTCCGCCTGGTGACCAGGGCGGTATCAATCCGATTCAGATCGGACTCGGAATGCAGATCGGTTCGATCGATCAGATTTTCAATCAGGGCAATCTGGAGACGACCGGTTTGAACACCGACGTCGCGATCCAGGGTGATTCCTTCTTTGTTGTGCGAAAGGGGAACCAGAGTTTTTACACGCGCGCCGGCAACTTCCAGGTGGACGCGTTGGGCCAGCTGGTGACGCCCGCCAATGGCTTCATCGTGCAGGGCCGCATGTATGAGAACGGCGTACTGCTGGATGGCATCCGCGATATCCGTTTGCCGTTCGGCCAGAAGGTATCGGCCAAGCCAACATCACTGGCCACTCTTGCCGGAAACCTGAACGCCGCGTCGCCGGTATTCCAAGGCACGTTCACCGACCCCCTCGATCGCGCGCTTCCGGTGAATGAAAAGGCCTGGACAGAAACGCAGATCGCGGTGTTCGACTCGCAGGGAACGAAGCACGACATCAAGATCCAGTTGTGGAAGACCGGTCAGAACACATGGGACTGGCGCCTCGACCCACTCGCATCGGCGACGACCGAAAGCTTCCAGACCGATGCGCTTTCACCACCATCGGACATTACCCTGCCCACCCCGTCGGCGGGTTATGAAATCCTGCCAGCCAACGTGCGCGTCACGAGCGCGTCGGGTACGGAGTACCTGTCGCCGGCCGACTTCACCTTCGCGCCGCCGTCGGTGCAGTTCACCACCAACATGCCGTCGAGTTCCGAGATCAAGATCTCGTACTTCATGAGTCCGACAACTGCCGTCCCCGATGTAAACAGCGGCACGTTCACGTTCGATCAAACCGGTATCATGAGCACCAACATCAGCGCGTCACTGGACTTCGCCGTGCCTGGCGCCAACCCGATGATTATCGACCTCAAGCTGATTGGTGGCGTGAACGGCCTCACGCAGTTCGCGTCGACCGGGTCCACAGCCGTACTGCGCGATCAGAACGGCTACACGGCCGGTTCGTTAGAGGACTTTGCGATCGATCGCTTCGGTCTGATCACCGGGTTCTTTACGAACGGCACGACGTCGTCACTGGCGAAAATCGTCCTTGCCGACTTCAGCAACCCGTCGGGTCTCATTCGCTCTGGCGACAACATGTATCAGGAGTCGGCGAACTCCGGTGGCGGAGTGCTTGGCTTCGCGCTCGAAGGCTCGCAGTCGGCGCTCACCAGCGGCGCCCTGGAAATGTCCAATGTCGATCTGGCACAGGAGTTCACCAACATGATTGTGGCGCAACGGTCGTTCCAGGCGAATGGCAAGGTGATTACCACTGCCGATGAAATGCTTCAGGAGCTGATGTCCGTGAAGCGGTAAGACTCGTGGCTTAGCGCCTCGCCCGTCAACGCAACGGTGGAGACGGAGGGTGGTGGTCTTTCGACCTCACCCGCCGTCTTTGTCGTTCTCATGACGGCATTTGTTGCCGAGTGCGGCTCGTATTGCCGTGCGGCAATTTCTGACTTTCATTATTTTCCGTTATTTGGAAATGCTCCAACCTGTTACTCTGTACTCATTTACTACCGACTACCGACTACCGACTACCGACTCTGTCCCTATGGCCTGTTCTATGCACTTACGGGATCCGCGACCCTCACCCTTGTCCCGTACACCGACATGTCTGCCCCACCAACAGCTCCAGTTCCCGAGAACGTTGAAGGTCAGGCCGCGCCAACCGGGTTCAAGGCCAAGCTGCCAATGATGGCGATGGTGGCCGTCGGCATCGCCATTGGCGGCGGTACCGGTGCCGTGGTTGTCGGCCCAATGGTAGCGAAAAAGATGGGCAAGGTCGCGCCACCGCACGCCGACAGCGCATCCGCGCATGGCGAAGCAGCGGCCGCTGGCGGCGGCGGCGAGCACGCCGCGGCCGGCGGCGAGAAAGGCGGCGGTGCGGACGCTTCGGTGCACCTGCTTGAGAATCTCGTGCTCAATCCGGCTGGCACGAACGGCAGTCGGTTTCTTCTGCTCACGGTGGCCATCGAAACGGGAACGCCTGCTGTGGCAGCGGAGATGACCACCCGCGATGCGGAGTTGCGCGACATCATCCTCACGTCGCTCGGCACGAAGACCGTCGATCAGCTCACCGACATCAGCACGCGCGAAGTCATCAAAGGTGAACTTCAGACCGCGATTGGCGGTCGTTTCGGCAAGTCCGCCGTCAAGCGTCTGTACTTCCCGCAGTTTGTCGTGCAGTAAGCCGGCTGTCGCGATATGAGCTCCGAGACTCTCAGTCAACGCGATATCAGTCGCCTGTTGGACGGCGGCACTGGCGCGACGCCGAATTCCGCCGTTGCGACGGACATTCGAGTATACGACTGGCGCCGCCCACACCGCGTTTCCAGGGAGCGCCTGCGCACCGTCGAAGCGATGTACGAACGCCTCGTGAAGGGTCTGGAAACGTGGCTCGTCACCCGCTTGCGCGGATCGGTTGAGGTGCGGCTGCAGAGTCTGGAGCAATTCTCGTTTGGCGAGTTCGCGCTGTCGCTGCCAATGCCCTGTTCGTCGTTCATCTTTGATATTGCCGGCACCGGCCAACAGGGTGTGATCGATATCGGGCCCGAACTCTCGACGTATGTCGTTGACCGGTTGTTTGGTGGCGAAGGCGGCGGCACCGCGCTCACCCGGGCCCTGACGCCTATTGAGCGAATGGCTGTGCGATCGATCGCCGACAAAGTGGCGGCCATGTTGCAGGACACATGGAAGGATCACGCGCCGATGGCGCTGAGCGTGACCGGCTTCGAGTCCGCGCCGGAGGCACTCCAGGTCATTGGTCGAGATGATCCCGTGTTGGTTGCCAACATGGAGTTCTCGGCGGGCACGGTGAGCAGCCTCATGATGATCTGTCTGCCATTCGCCGTGCTTGACACGTTCGTCAATGCGCACAGCCGACAGCAAGTTGCCGCGCCGTCGGCCACGGTGGCAGAACGCGATGCCAGCCGTCACCGCAGCGAAGCCGCCGTGCGGGCCAGCAGGGTGCCGCTCACGGCGCGTTTGCCGGACTTTCACCTTTCGATGCGTGACATCGCCCAACTCGAGGTGGGCCGCGTGATTCCCACCGGCATTTCGAAAGACGCGCGGGTTATCGTGCGCGCCGGTTCGCAAGAACGTTTCATCGGTCACCCGGGCCGCGTCTCGGGCAACCTCGCGATTCGCATTCTCGACGCGGTGTCGACCGCGTATCCGTCTCCCGATTCCCGGACCTCCGAATGAACCCCGCCGAGACCGCCGACGCCTTGGTAGCCAGCGGCGCACGCGACGCCGATGCGTCTGTCGCGCGCACGCCGCAATTCACCGAATTCGAACAGACCATTGCGGGCACGAGTGAGGTACCCATCGGCATGCTGCTCGATCTCACGTTGCCCATCTCGATCGAACTCGGCCGGACCACCATGACGGTGCAGGAGCTGCTGCGTCTGGGTCGAGGCTCGGTGGTGCAACTCGACCGACTGGCGGGCGATCCCATCGACATCTACGTCGGTGATCGCCGGTTTGCCGAAGGGGAAGTGGTGGTGTTGGGCGAACACTTCGGTGTGCGCATTACGCGCATCTTGACCGCCGGTGGCCCCATCAGCCAGCAGGTGGCGTAGTGCGCACGCCTGTGTGCGCGTTGCTGACGGACTACGTTCCGCCCACCACCTGAGCCATCACGAGTCATGCTGATCGCTGCTCTTGGCGTTGTTGCCGCGCTGTCGTTCGTACTGGGCCTTGGCGCGCTCTGTCTCTGGGCGCTCAAGCGTTGGAGCGCGATGTCACTGACGTCGCGCACGCGGGTGGCCGTCGAAGTAGTACAGCGCGTATCGCTGGGTCCGAAAACCGGACTCGCGGTGATTCGTGTGGGTGAAAAGGTGATGGCCGTGTCGGTTGGTGAGGGCGGAATCCGTCCGTTGTTCGAGCTGGATGACATTGATCGGCAGCGAGTGATTGCCAGCAGTCAGATTCCGGTGCCGATGGAATCGAGCGGTGAAGCAACGGCATCATTTGCCAGGTTCTTGCCGAGCGCGTTTGGCCGAGCGCTGCAGAAACACACGGAGACAATGGTGGCAGCGGCACCAGTTTCGGCGGCGGCACCAGTTTCGGCGGCGGCACCAGTTTCGGTGGCGGCACCAGTTTGGGCGGCGGCGCGCGTTTCACCGACGGTGGTGTTCAGTCCAACAGAGCCGTGCGAGATCCCTTCGTTTCTGACTGACGCGCCGAGAACACAGCGGGGGCAACCGTTGTCGTATGGTCCGCCGGTAGTGCGGCCGACGGTTACCGACGATCGTGATTTTCGTGCGATGCTGGGTGGCGCGATGAGCCGAACGACGCGGCTGGCGGTGTTTTTCGGTGCGATGATTCTGGGGTCGGCGGTGATGATGCCGTTGGGTGCGCAGGCGGCTCCGCCAGTGACGCCGCCAACGACACCGCCAACGTCGCCGCCAGCGACGCCGACAGCGACGCCGACAGTGTCGCCCGTAACACCCGCTTCGACGGCGGAGGCGACTTGGCCCTCACTTCCGGCGTTTCCGGCAAGCGCGGGCACCCAACAAACCGCGCAGCCCATCACGCCGCCAAGCGCGCCGGTAGCGCCTGCCGTTCCGCAGTTCACGCTGCCATCGTCTGTTCGCGCCGCCGCCACCGGAGCGTCAACGCCCGCCAAACCGCGCACCGGAAACGGGGCCTCGGTCACATCTGGCGGCGTGGCCACACGTCGCCCGATGTCGCAAATGCAAATCGATTCGACAGTGGCCGCCGCGAAGCATCCCCGCGCGGCGGCCGCGCAGCCCGCACCGATTGGGGCAGACGAAGCGGTCATGCGCATGATGCCGCAAATGGACGTGCAACTGGGTGATGCCAAAGACGGTGGGCTTCGTTTGAATGGCACCGTGGGCATTGTGGTGATGATGGGGTTGCTGACACTGCTCCCCACGCTGCTGCTGATGATGACCGGTTTCACCCGCATCTTGATTGTGCTGCACTTTCTCAAGCAGGCCATGGGCACACAGAGCGCGCCGCCAGCGCAGTTGCTGGCCGCGATGGCGCTGTTGCTTACGGGCTTCGTGATGGCGCCCACGCTGCGCGAGGTGAACAGCAAGGCCATTACGCCGTGGCTGGATGGACAGATCACGCAAGTGGAGATGATGAAGACCGGCGTGGTGCCGATGCGCGAGTTCATGCTCAAGCAGACGCGCGAGTCCGATCTCAAGACCTTTGTTGACATGAGTCGTTTGCCGCGCCCCAATACTGCCGCCGACGTGCCGTTGCATGTGCTGATGTCGGCGTTTGTGGCCAGCGAACTGCGCACCGCCTTTCAGATTGGCTTTGCGATTTATCTGCCCTTCATCATTATCGACACCGTGGTCGCGTCGGTGCTGATGAGCATGGGCATGTTCATGTTGCCGCCGGCCATGATTTCATTGCCATTCAAATTGTTGTTGTTTGTGTTGGTGGACGGGTGGAGTCTCACCATTTCCAGTCTGGTACAGAGTTTCAAGTAGCGCGTACATGTGCAGTCTCGTTGCACCGCGTAAACGGCCGCGTTGGCCCGGCGCACCGCAACGAGTTGAACGGCCGCTCACGGATATCGTGGGCGGCCGTTTGTATCGGACCAGCATGGCGCGCTCGTCCCTGCGCCGTCGGACGACATCCCCTCCCGTATGGACTTGGAGGTGCCAGGGGTGCCACCGAACACGCACCCGCGCCATTGGAATTCACGCAGCCCTCGAGACTCAACTTTGGCGCGATACGGCGCGATTGAGATAATTTGGAACGATTTGGAACGTTCTGGAACGAGTATGGAACGATTATTGAGCAGTTTGGAGCGCTGTGGAACGTTTTGGAACGATTTGGAGCGATTTGGAGCGATTTGGAGCGATTTGGAGCGATTTGGAGCGATACTATGGTATTATTCGGGGCCATCGCACCAGCATCCCCCGGCCTACCGAATCGTGCCAACCGAAAACCATGAATCAACGGAAACCGACACCCTCTCGCGCGTGGAAGCCGCACTGCGCGACGCAGGCGGCGCAGGGCTTTCGCAATCGGAACTGCTCCAGCGACTAAACGCGGGGGCGAGCAGGGCCATCTCGAAAGGCACCCTCTTACGGCGGCTGCGGGGGCTTCGAGATGCACACGTGATCGTGGCCTATGGGGCCGGTCGCGCAACCCGATATGCACTCGTCGCCGCTATACCGAAGTCTCCCGACGATGCCAACTATCCCGGGCTATCGCCCGAAGGCGAGGGAGCGCGCACACGCATACGCCGGCCTCGATCGTTACGAACGCCAGTCGGCTACAACCCGAGCCTGCTACGTAACTACCGCCCAGGCGTCGATTGGTATCTGACGGAGGCGACGCGTGCGCAATTACATGCCATCGGCCGCACACCCGATGCCGCGCGACCAGCCGGAACCTTCGCGAGGGACATCTATGAGCGCTTGCTGATCGATCTTTCATGGTCCTCAAGTCGACTTGAAGGCAACACCTACAGCTTACTGGACACGAAGGAGCTACTCGCGCACGGCACCCGCGCCGAAGGAAAGAGCGCTGAGGAAACCCAGATGGTGCTCAATCATAAGAAGGCCATCGAATTGCTTGTGGAAGGCGCGGACGACATTGGCTTCAACCGCTACACATTGATGAACGTGCACGCGGCGCTGTCAGAGAATCTGCTCAGCGAGCGCGGCGATGAGGGGCGACTGCGGGAGCGCCCCGTGGAGATCAGCGGGACCACCTACGTCCCCACGGCGATCCCGCAACTCATCGTGGAGATGTTCGATCAGTTTCTCTCTCACGCCAACACCATCCCTGACCCATTTGAACAGTCGTTCTTCGCCATGGTGCACATTCCCTATCTGCAACCCTTCGTCGACGTCAACAAACGGACCTCGCGTTTGGCAGCCAACATATCGCTGATCAAGTCCAACTACTGTCCACTCTCGTTTGTCGATGTGCCGGAAAGTGCGTATGTCGAGGGGACACTGGCGATTTACGAAGATCAGGATATTTCCCTTCTCCGCGATGTTTTTCTCTGGGCTTACCAACGCTCCGCACAACAGTACCAGGTGGTGCGCGCCTCTGTGCATCAGCCGGATCCATTTCGTCTGCGCTACCGCACGGAGTTGGCAAATACCATTCAGGGTCTCGTCCGCAGCCGTTCACGGCCGACGGCCGATGCGGTCACGCGCTGGATGGACGAGTTTGCGATTGCGCAACGTGACCGCGATCAGTTCAGTGAGCTTGCGCGAGCACTCATCGACGACTTGCATGACGGCGTACTCGCGCGATACAACCTGCGACCGAACGAATATCGTCAGTGGCAAGACGCCATCTCAATTGCCGGTACCGATCGAAAACCCGATCAGTAGGCGCGAATCGTACTTGCAGACATCGATAGCCCACTGAACTGGCGAACCCGGCAACCCGCGTGATGCTCCGCCGACGTGATGCGCAGTTGGTGGACGGGTGGAGTCTCACCATTTCCAGTCTGGTACAGAGTTTCAAGTAGCGCGTGCGGCCATGCACGAAGAGGGCGCTGTGTTCGCTTTGCGCGGCACGGGTCGGCGGCGGAAGAGTGTCAAGTGATACTTGACGACCCCCTGTCGGCTCACCATCTTTGAAGGGTGATCCGAAGCTTTCGCGACAAGGTGCTGCGGACGTTCTTCGAGGCCGACGACAGCAGTCGCCTGAGCGTTCCCAATGTGGCGCGCGTCCGCCGCATGCTGCTGGCGTTGGACGCGGCGTCAGAACCGCAGCAGCTGAACTTGCCGGGCTTCTTCTTCCATGGCCTCCGGGGCGAACGCCGGTGGTCGATTCGAGTCTCGGGGAACTGGCGCATCACCTTCGGGTGGGAAGGCGCCGATGCGATGGACGTTGATTTGGAGGACTATCACTGATGCGTACAACCAAGAGTGTCACTCGAGGCCTGCCCTCGATGCATCCCGGCGAGCTGCTGCGGGAAGACGTCCTTCCGGCGCTCGGTCGGCCGCTCTCGGAGATCGCCCGATTGCTTGGCGTGTCGCGGCAAACGCTGCACGCGATCTTGAGTGAGGCCCAGCCTGTGACGCCGCTCATGGCCCTCCGGCTCGGGAAGCTGTGCGGGAACGGGCCCGAGCTCTGGTTGAATCTGCAGACCCGCCATGACCTGGAGAAGCTTCAACGCGAGCGCCGCGCGGAGATCGCGGCGATTCCAACTCTGCCCGCGGCGTAATGCTCGCTGGTGAGCGAGCAACTCTCGGGTAAGACCGCAGAAGGAAAGGAGAATCGCGACCGCACGCCGCTACGAAAACATGGGAAATGCGTACGGATACCGTGAAGTTGCAGTCTCGTTGCACCGCGTAAACGGCCGCGTCGGCCCGGCGCAGTGCAGCGGATAGTGGAGGTAGGTGAGCGAGATAGTCTTTGGATTGGCCGCGATGAGCTCACGAATGAGCCCATTGAAACTGCGACATGCAGGACATTGGTAGTCCGAAAGCTCCAAGAGCTCGAGAGGCGCGCGAGGATCTCCGAACCGGTTTCCCGCGACACGAACGGTTTCCAATCCCGTGTTCGGTCTGCTACAAGGCTGCGTCGTTGACCAGAAATTCTGCGATAGCGCTCAAGCCGTCGGTCAAAGAGCGAATAGCCAAAACTCTATTGTGGCGAACGCCGATCATCTTGCACCCGCTGGGAAGCACGACCGTAGCTCGCAAGTCACCCTTAGCGTCGAACACATCGATCTCGGCGTCGGCTCCCGAGGCGACGTTGCGCTGTACCCAAAGGCGCTCGACTTCGTCAAAGAATAGGCCGGGCGACACGAATCGCGGTTTGACGAGCTGCATGGAGGCAACTCGAATCGCGATAGCAAGTTCACTCGACGAAATCGACTTTTGCGTGCGAAGGAATCTGATTGATCGGTCACTCAGTTCTTTCAACGAGTCTCTGTCTGACGGCGAAAGCGCTACGATTGGAATTCCGCTTCGTTCGATGGATCGAATCTTGACACCCAGAATGTCGTATCGGCCAATTCGGTAGGACGTGTCCGACGGAGCGAGCGCGAGTGCACCGCGCGGCGAGACAGCTACTGGACAGTAGGAACATGAGGTATCCGCAGACAAGAATGCCGTTGGCGTCTGTCGAAATGTGCGCTTCCCTTGGCGTAATGCAGGGAACAGTACAAAATTGAGTTTCATTCTCAACGCGTCTCCGACGCGAATGACGATGCCGGAGTCGGTTCGCCATGCACCAACGATTGGAGACATCGCGATTTCCCGGCTTTTTTCGAAAGCCCCGCCTGCGGTCCACTGAAGCATTCGAGAGTTTCCCGCGTCGACGGCCACGAAACCGCCATCGTCGTCCACCAAGTGCGTCAGTCTGCGATACTCTCCTGGGCCGCCGCCATATCCACCGAGGGGGAGAACTAGTGGCGAATTCCAGGTAAGGAGTGCGAGCGCTTTTCCATCATCAGTGATTACCGCAATGGTAGACTCGTCTCGCAAAACGAGAGCGTCCTTGATTTCAAGTCCACCATCGCTGTCCCTCGGTACGACTTCCTTAACGAATACGGCGCGAACGCGGGGTCTGTCCTCGCCGGTTTGGCACGCAAGAAACACCAGTATGCACAATGCCCGGCAAGCAACGCCAGTCAGCTGTCGCGATGAGATCATGATCCGGGCAGCGATGATCGTGAGGTGAATGCGCTGTCGATACCGCGAGACGTTCCATGGCAGCAACTCGCCCAAGAGTTCTCGCAAGCAATGACATATCGGTCGGAAGTCCGCTCTCGAAGAGGGACTCCCGCCCAATGCGCGCTGCAATG
>JANMRE010000046.1:0-1796 GCA_031370885.1 Gemmatimonadaceae bacterium | reverse complement strand
CGTCGATACCAACGTGCTCGTCTATGCGCATCGCCGTGAAGTGGCTGAGCACGCGGTCGCGCAGGATCGCTTGGGCGCACTGGCCGCGGGTCGCGACCCGTGGGCCATCCCCTGGCCATGCGTGTACGAGTTCTTCAGCGTGGTCACCAATCCAAGAATCTGGCGACAGACCGCGAGCACGTCCCAACAGGCATGGGCGCAACTGGAAGGGTGGTTCGCCGCACCAACCGTTCGGCTCCTCGGCGAGTCGCAAGGCTTCACCAGCGTATTGGCGGGCATCGTGCGTCGCCCGCGTGTGCGCGGAGCCGTGGTGCATGATGCGCGCATCGCCGCCATCTGCATCGCGCACGGCGTCGACGCGCTCCTCACCCGCGATCGCGACTTTTCGCTGTTCCCGGAACTACGTGTCGAGAATCCGTTTGCGTAGGCGGTCCAATGTGCCGTCTGGCGCGATGCGCCATGCTCCGCCAAGGCCGCGTCTCCACCACGTGCGACGTGAGCGCAGCGGCATGAGCGACACGCTCGTGCGACTCACCGCCGCACTCGCCGACCGCTACCGCGTCGACCGCGGCGACGATGCCGTGCTCAGTGTGCCGTTCGATCCGGCGGCGCCGCGCACGATGCGAGATGTCGACGTGGTATCGGTGGGCGCGTGGAACGCCGCCCTGAGCGCGACGGGCGTATTGGTCGCCGCCAACGGCGGTCGTACGGCACGCGTTGACTGGGTAAGCGCCGACGGGCAAACCGTGACACCGATTCCCGGACTCGATTCGCTGATGCGCGGCGGTGATCCGCGATTGTCACCCGATGGATTGCAGCTCGCGTTTACACGTGAAGGTCTCGACGGACGCAGCACCAGCGTTGCGGTCTACACGTTTGCCAATGCGACCATCAGTCGTTTGGCCGCCGTTGGGCAACGGCCTGAATGGACGCCCGACGGCACGCGGGTGCTGTATCAGTCGACCCGCTCCGATGTGAAGGCCCCCACGGGTTTGCTCTGGCAGCCTGCTGACGGAAGCGGGACCTACGAAGTGCTCGGCAGTCGCGCCACCCGCTCCGATGGCGCCATCTACTCCGCCGTGATGTCACCGGATGGTACGTGGCTGCTGTATCGCCCGAACAGCGACGGTGGGCTCAAGGTTGTGCGAGTCAAGGGCGAGGAGTCGTCACGCGTGTTCGTCGAAGCCGGGCAGTCCGTCACCATGCCGCGATTCTCGCCCGATGGAGGTTGGGTCGCGTATGTGACGGGTGAGACAGCGCGACGCGAGGTCTACGTTCGCCCGTTTCCCGGGCCTGGACCGGTGATCACGGTCTCGGCCGGCGGTGGTACGGAGCCAATCTGGTCACGCGACGGCACGCAGCTGTTCTATCGATCCGGTCGCCAGATCATGAGTGCGCGCATTGAGCGCACACCGACCTTTCGTGTCGTCTCGCGGACAACGCTCTTCGAGGGTAACTATCTCGCCTCGCCGAACTATGCGCAGTACGATGTGGCGCGCGACGGTCGGTTCATCATGCTCAAGCCGACCGGCGAGTCCACCCAGATCACGGTGCTCGTCAACTGGCCGCAGACGCTGCGCGCGAGATAACACGGACCGCATCTCTGCCCGCCTTGACGCACGCGCACACGCTGGCCGCGCGATTTGCTGTGATGCGAAACGGCGGGTAACCTTGGGGCAACCCGCTTCCCGCCTGCATGACCAGTGTAGTCCCCCAGCCGCTCGCCACCGCCCTTAGCCCGTGCGTCACCGCGCTATCGTTCCCTGAGATAACTAACGCTGACGAATCACCCCGCG
>JANMRE010000014.1:0-1009 GCA_031370885.1 Gemmatimonadaceae bacterium | reverse complement strand
GCAGGACATGAACGCGACCGGGCGATCGGGCCGACTCGCGCAACTCGCGAACCGTAATCGGCCCGGATGGCTGATCAGACGGAAAAAGAGCCGAGGGGCTACTCACAATGAGCCGTGGTGATCCGGGCACCACTTCCCACCGCGAGCGACCCCTCGGCCCTCACACGTGTGCACCTGCAGAGCGAGGTGCGACGTGCTATTCCTCGGGCTCCTCAACCGGAGCCATGGTTTCGGCAGACTTGATACCCAAGACCACCTTCACCTTTTCCTCGATCTCCGCCATCAGCGCCGGATTGTCTTTCAGAAACATCTTTGCGTTCTCACGGCCCTGCCCGATGCGCTGCGTACCGTAGCTGTACCATGCGCCCGCCTTCTCGATGATCCCTGATTCGGATCCAATGTCCACAAGCAGCGACGCGTGACTGATGCCCTCAGCGTACATGATGTCAAACTCGGCCTGCTTGAACGGCGGCGCGACTTTGTTTTTCACCACCTTGACCCGTACATGCGAGCCGATCACCTCTTCCTTGTCCTTCACCGGACCAATGCGGCGAATGTCCAGACGGACCGAGGCGTAGAACTTGAGTGCCTTGCCGCCAGTAGTGGTCTCGGGGTTGCCAAACATGACGCCGATTTTTTCGCGCAACTGATTGATGAAGATCTCGGAAACTGTCGAACGCGCGATGGCTCCGGTAAGCTTGCGCAGCGCCTGACTCATGAGGCGCGCCTGCAGTCCCACATGCGAGTCACCCATATCGCCTTCGATTTCCGCTTTCGGCACGAGCGCGGCTACCGAGTCGATGACGATCACGTCCACCGCACCGGACCGAACCAGAATCTCGCAAATCTCGAGCGCCTGTTCGCCGGTGTCGGGCTGCGAGATCAGCAGGTTTTCGACGTCGACACCCAACTTCTTGCAGTACTCGATGTCCAGCGCGTGTTCGGCATCGATGTACGCTGCCACGCCGCCATTCTTTTGCGCGTTCGCCACGACATGCAAGCACAGTGT
>JANMRE010000782.1:0-1633 GCA_031370885.1 Gemmatimonadaceae bacterium | reverse complement strand
GCGACGCACCTCGGCGCGAGTTTGCAGAATCCGGCCGACCAGCACCGAACACATGACGACCACCGGAATCAACCGGTCGAACACGCCGACGTCGGTCGCTTGTGTGGTGAGCAGTATGAGCGCGACGAAACACACAAACGTCACAATCGTGCTGAGTGTCTCTGCTTCCTGGGCGAATAGCCGGACGGCCAGCGGCACTTCGGGTGCTGCCGCCTGCGCCGCATCGAGTGCTTCGATCAGCGCGCCCGCATCGGCAAAGCGGTCGCTGCGCGACTTGGCGAGACACCGATCGATGGCCGACGCCAACGTTGGTGGCAAGTCGCCGCGAACCGACGACAATGGTGGCAATGTTTCCGTGAGCTGACGCATGAGCACGCGGGCCGCACTGTCACCGCTGAACGGCACCAATCCCGTCACCCCGTAGTGTGCCACGAGTCCCAGCGAATACAGATCGCTGCGTCCGTCCAGCTCCTCTCCGGTGGCCTGCTCGGGACTCATGTACTCCGGCGTGCCCACCACCTCGCCAACGCGCGTCATTCCGGGTTGCGTGGCGGGCGCCGATTCGATGGATCGCGCCACACCGAAGTCCATGAGCAGTGCGCGACCTGTCGCGCGTTCGATCATGATGTTGTCCGGCTTGATATCGCGATGTACCACGCCGCGCCCATGCGCATACGCCAACGCATAGGCCACATCCAGCAACAATCGCAGCGCCTCACGCGCCGATAACGGCCCCACACGTCGCACCCGTTCGGCAAGGCTTTCGCCTTCCACGAATCCCATCACGAAGGCAAGTGAGTTCCCTTGCTCCTCGACCGCATATACCGGCACAATGTTGGGATGCGAAAAACTGGCAGCCATTTTGACTTCACGTACGAACCGTTCGCGCAAAGCGGGGTCGTTGGCGAACTCCTCAGGCAGCTCCTTGATCGCCACCAACCGGTCGAGTTGCAAATCGCGAGCCAGATGCACGGCACCCATGCCGCCGCGGCCCAGCAGTCGCTCTACCCGGTAGCGGCCCGACAGGCGGGTTTCGAGCTCGGTGGGGGCGGGTGATGCGATCATGAACTCAATCTTACGAGTCAGCGCATCGCCCGGCGAGCCAACGGCTACGGCGTGATGCGTGTTTTGCGCGGGAACAAGCCCGGACGAGTAGCGGCGTGGTACACGAATGAGGCGATAACGGCGGCATTGAGCTTCATATCGGCTTCCTGCACGCGTTCGTAGGTGTCCATGTTGGAGTGGTGCGTGCGGGTGCCGTATTCCACCTCATCCTGGATGAACTGGAAGCCGGGCAACCCAACGCCGTCGAAGGAGAGGTGATCGGTGCCGCCCGTGTTGGCCAGCGTCACCGTGTTCACACCCTTGTCTTCAAACGGCTTCATCCACGCGTTGAAGATTGGTGCTGCTGCCGCGTTGCCCTGCTCAAAGACGCCGCGAATGGCACCGGTGCCGTTGTCGAGGTTGAAGTACGCCGAAAATTTCGCGGCATCGGCCTTCAGCGAATCGCGCACTCCGAAATGATCCTTCACCCAGGCGCGCGACCCGATGAGTCCCTGCTCTTCGCCGGTCCACAGCGCGATACGAATTGTGCGTTTTGGTTTGAGGTTGGTGGCGGTAAGGATACGCACGG
>JANMRE010000753.1:0-4882 GCA_031370885.1 Gemmatimonadaceae bacterium | reverse complement strand
ATCCAGCGCGAGGTGCGCGAGGGGCGGGGAAGCCCGCATGGCGGCGTGTTTCTCGACATCGCGTGGATCAAGGAGCGGATCCCGAAAGGTGCTGAACACATCCGGAAGAAACTGCCGTCGATGTATCACCAGTTCATGCAGCTCGCCAACATCGACATCACGGCGGTCCCCATGGAAGTCGGTCCCACCACCCACTACATCATGGGCGGTATTCGCGTGGATGGGGACACCCAGATGTCAAACGTGCCCGGCCTTTTCGCTGCTGGTGAGTGTGCGGCCGGACTCCATGGCGCGAACCGGCTGGGCGGAAACTCGCTCTCCGACTTGCTCGTGTTCGGCATGCGCGCCGGCGAGTATGCCGCCGCATTTGCCAAGGGCCATGCTCCGCCGCTCTCAACGCCGGGCGATGCCGACGCGTCGGTGGCCTCGGCGCTCGAGCCGTTCGGCCGCGGCGGGAGTCCGGAGGCCCCCTACGCGATCCAGCACGAATTGCAGGGCATGATGCAGAAGCTGGTTGGCATCGTGCGCGAGGAGGGCGAGATGCAACAGGCACTCGATGGCGTTGCGGCGCTGCGAGCGCGATCGCGCAAGGTTGGCGTGCACGGCAACCGCGAGTACAACCCGGGGTGGCATACCGCGTTGGACCTGCATCATCTCATGACGGTCTCAGAGGCGATCACGCGGGCCGCGATTGAGCGGAAGGAAAGTCGCGGCGGTCACTTCCGCGACGACTATCCTGAGAAGGATCCCGCGTACGCGTTGTTCAACATCGTGGTGAAGAAAGGACAGACGGGACAGATGGAGCTCGATCGGCGTGTGATCCCGCCGATGCCGGACGAGCTCAAGGCGATTATCGAGGAGCAGAAGTCCTGATGGCAACCACGACATTCAAGATCTGGCGCGGCGAACGCGGCACGGGCTCGTTCGTGGACTACTCCACCGACATCACAGAAGGCATGGTGGTGCTCGACGCCATGCACCAGGTGCAAGCGGAAAACGCCAACGACCTGGCAATCCGCTGGAACTGCAAGGCAGGGAAGTGCGGATCATGCTCCGCCGAGATCAATGGCACGCCGAAGCTCATGTGCATGACGCGCATGGACGAGTTGCCGGCGAACGAGCCCGTCACTGTGGAGCCCATGCGCGCCTTCCCACACATTCGTGATCTCGTCACGGACGTGTCGTGGAACTACGAAGCAAAGAAGCGCATCAGGAAGTTCAAACCGCGTGCGCCCGACGCGCCCGACGGCACATGGCGCATGGATCAGATCGATGTGGACCGCGTGCAGGAGTTTCGGAAATGCATCGAGTGCTTCCTGTGCCAGGATGTCTGTCATGTGCTGCGCGATCACCAGAAGCATGACGAGTTCATTGGCCCACGACACCTCGTGTATGTGGCGGCGCTGGAGATGCATCCACTGGACACTGAAGATCGTCTGCGTGATCTCAAAGACGAACACGCCATCGGATACTGCAACATCACCAAGTGCTGCACGGCGGTGTGCCCCGAACATATCACCATTACCGACAACGCCATCATCCCGCTCAAGGAACGCGTCGTGGACGAGTTCTACGACCCGTTCGTGAAATTGGTGCGACGACTGCGAGGGAAGAAGACATGACCTGGACACCACCCGCCATCAAACCGATCAGTCGCGAAGGGGTTGCTGCCGCGCTGCTGAAGGCGCATCGGTATCGCTTGCTCAACGATTCTGTGGCGGCCGAAAGCATCTGTCTCGACGTGCTCGATGTAGACCCCGGAAACGTCGAAGCGCTGGTGATGCATGTGCTCGCGATTACCGACCAGTTCGCGGCCGGGCACGGCGAGGACCGGGCACGCGCCGGCACGGCAGTGGCGCGCCTGACAGATCCCTACCGGCATGCCTACTACAACGGCGTCATTTGCGAACGCTGGGCCAAGGCGGTGCTGCAACGCGCGACACCGCGGGCGGCCGAGATGGCGTACGATTGGATTGAGAAAGCGCTGGCGTGGTATGCCAAAGCCGAGAACGTGCGCGCGCCGGGAAACGACGAAGTGATTCTCCGGTGGAACACGTGCGTGCGGATGCTGTCGCGGGATCCGCACCTGCGGCCGCGCGAGGCAGAAGCATGGGAGCCGAGTCTGGAGTAGCTTCGCACGGTCGCAGCAACGTGCGGTCACTTACATGGGGAATTCCGCTATGCGCGCAGCACTGCTGACGATCGTATTCGCGGCGGCGTCGGCCGTTGCTGTTCCCGGTCAGGCACAGATGTATCCGTTCAGTCAGCGCGGAAAGATCAGCCAGAAGGTGGCATTCACCACCATCACGATTGAGTATGGTCGACCAACTGCGCGCGGCAGAACACTCTTTGGCGCGCTGGTCCCGTGGGACAGCGTCTGGCATCCCGGAGCCGACAACGCCACGCAGATCACCTTCAGCCGAAACATCGAGCTTGAAGGTCAGCCCATAAAAGCGGGGACGTATACCACGTGGCTGATTCCGCGCGCGTCGAAGAATTGGACCTTCATTCTCAGTCGCGCCGTTGGAGTATCACACACACCGTATCCCGGTCGCGCCAAGGACGCCATCCGCATAGACCTCGCGGCCGACTCCGCATCGCATTTGGAGACGCTCACGTATCACTTCCCGATGGTGCTGCGCGACGAGGCCACGCTGCGGTTCCAGTGGGGCACGTGGGGAATCTCCCTGCGAGTAAAGGCGGCCGCCGCCGGCTAAACCGCTTCGATGGGTGTCAGCGCTGTTGCGCGGTTGAGCGTGCCGTCAATGAGCGCGCCACCGCGTATGGTCAGCGAACGGTACCGCACGTTGCCGGACACACGCGCCGTGGCGTCGATCACCAGGTCATCGCACACCACGTCGCCAAGTACCACGCCCCTGACGGTGACACTCGTCGCTTCAACGGAGCCATCAAGCACTCCGGTTGGGCCAACCGTGAGAGAAGTGACCCGCACCGCGCCGCGGATACACCCATCAAGGTGAAGAATTCCCTGATCGGTTTTCAGGTCCCCGTCCACCACCACCCCTTCACTGATGATGGTCGGCTTGAGGTGCGCGCCATCCGGAACGCTGCCGTACGATAAGGAACGGGTTGCGCCGGATCCCTTTCCGTTTGACGTTCCCCCAAGCCACTTATCGAACATGCGCGTGCAGTTCGAGGATGCGCTGCGGATCAAGTGCACGCCCGAGCAGTCGGATTTCGTAGTGTAAATGCGGACCAGTGGAGAGTCCCGACGAACCGACCTCGCCAATCGACTGCCACTCGCTCACGGAATCACCGCGGGCGACAGTAAACTGCCGCAGGTGTGCGTAGCGGGTTTCCACACCGCTTTCGTGCGCAATGACAACTGTTTTCCCATAGCCGCCGCTGCGACCGGCAAAGATCACGCGACCGGCACGCACCGCATGCACGATCTGATCGGCATCACTCACCAGATCAAGCCCGGGGTGCAAGGTGCGAGTGAAGGTGATGGGGTGTCGTCGGAGTCCAAAATCCGACGTGGTACGGTGATTTTCGAGCGGCAGTCTGTCGGGAAGTGCTCGCACCGTGGTTGCAATCCGGCGCGAGCGCGCCAATGCGTCGCTGATTCGACCGGTGTTGCCGACGGCAAGCATTCCCGCGACATCCTCGCCCCCGCTCCCTTCGGCAGACGTTTCGGGTGTCGAGGAAACTGGCACGCCGACGCGTTCGATGGACTCGGCAACGTTGCCATTCGAGGCGGCGAGCAGGTCGACGGCCACGTTCACCTGTCCTCGCAACACGCCCGCGCGTTCGCGCACCAGTGCCGCGAGATCGCCCGTCGAGAGTGTTCGCAATTCCTCCGTCGTCATCGATCCTTCGGCTTGGGCGGCGCCGAGCAACTCGGCATACAGCGCCTCGTTGTCACGCAATACCCGATTCGCCTGGAAACGCATCACGCCCGACCACCCAATCAGACCGCAGGCCAAGCCAACCGTGCCGATGCCGAACCGCTGTACGGCACGCTGTACAGATGCGGTGATGTAGAAATGATGCAGATGACCGTTCCGCTCCACGATAATGCGGATATCGCGAAATGCCGACAGCGGTGCCGTCAGGCCACGCCAGAGCGCGCGTAGCGCACTGATGGCGCGGACCCGATGAATAAGCGTGACCATCCCGCTCATGGCGCGCGGGGAGCGGCGGTTGGTGAATGCGCCGACGCAACGGAAGGTTCGGACGGGCTGTCGGCGAGCGGAATCAGCTCACCGTCCACCACACCGCCCGGCTCGACGTCAAGACGCGCGTAGTGAATGGTTCCGTTCAGCCGCCCCGTCGCCCGCACCGTGAGCGACTGCCATGCCGTGACTTCCGCCGGACCATCACCGTGAATATCAACGGTGTCGGCGGTCAGTCGCCCCGTAATTCGACCACTCGGCCCGATCAGCACATCACTCGCGGTGACCTCCCCGTCGAGCGAGCCGTACACCGTCGCTCGACCTGTGGCCGTGATCGTGCCGTGTACGATCACACCCTCGCCAATAGTGACGCTCCCTTTGTGATCGGCTTCGGACATGAGAGGCGAACCAAGAGGGAAGGGAGCATCGTCCCGAACGGGACCGGCAGGCTGGTCGCGCGCTCAGCGGGACGACCGGTCATGGAACAATGCCTTCCTAACGAGCAGTACGTCAACCGCAGTGCTGGGTACTTCAACCGCAGTTGTGGTACTTCAACCGCAGTTGTGGTACTACAACCGCAGTTGAGGTACTACGACCGCATTGGGGGCAGCTCGACTATGGTACCTTGGCCGCAGTGGCAGTACCTTAACCGCAGTGGCAGTACCCCAACCGCAGTTGCGTCACCCCAACCGCAGTGGAGGTTCCGCAGTTTGAGATTCCGACTGTTGAGCGTGATGGTGATGACC
>JANMRE010000710.1:0-13462 GCA_031370885.1 Gemmatimonadaceae bacterium | reverse complement strand
CGTCGATCTCGACGATTTCACTGGACTTGTTGCACGCTACCCATACGCGCGTGCCATCGCGCGACGGTTGCGCCCATGTGGGCGAGCACGACACGTCGCCCGGCTTGGGTGGCTCCATGCCGTGCCCACCCATGTCGTGTCCCGCGTGTTCCGCCGCGCCACGCACCGGAGGCGCACCTGTCATGCCCATCTCCTTGCCCTGCGTGAGAAAGAAGTGGCGGCTGACGGCCAGCGTACGGGTGTCGACTTCGACAAGCTCTTCATCCATCATGCACGCCGAATAGTGTTTCGTGCCATCGGTGCTGATGCGGGATCCATGCGGCATGGTGCAGGTATTGATGCGCGCGATCTCCACCATTTCGTTGGCCGACACCACGGATACGTCGCTGGTTTCCATTTCGCCGTGAAGGTTGAAATTCACGACGAACACGAGCGACCCGTCGGGGGTGACCTGCGCGGTGGCGGGAAAGTTTCCCAGCATGACGCTGCCTTCCGCAGCGTTTGTTTCAATGTTGAATCTGGTGAGCCGCCCGAACGGCGTTCCGTGCGCCGTGGTGACAAAATACTGTTGGCCATTCGGTGAAACCGCCACGCCATGCGGTCCGGCCACTTCCATGGTCGACCAACCGACGTACCGTTCCCGTTCGATCGTTACACCAGCCGCGCCAAAGCGAATGAGCGCGACGCGATCGACCGATTCGCTGGCAACGAGCACCAGATAGTCGCGTGTCGGCGCCGGAGACTGCGCACCGGGCACGCCACTGGTCACCACAATCGACACCGCTGCGCTGATCAGCGACAACCAACGAATGCGTGCCACGAGACGCATCGCTACGGCACGACCTTCACGGCTGGCTTGGGTTCGATCTTGATGATCCATAACCCATTGTTGTCGTCGTTCACATATGCGAGACCATCCTTCGGATTGACCACGACACCCCAGGTCATGGCCGAGTTCTTCACCTTGCCGTCCATGTCGGCCGTATTGAGATGGCCGATTTCGCGTTGCTGGGCACGCAAGTCGCCACGCAGTTCACCGGAGATATCGAACACACGGAACCCGGCGTTGTAGGCGCCCATGTAGAGCGTGTCGCCGGCAACCCACACATTGTGCACACCGCCATATTCGGGTTCGTACCACGCAACCGGCCTGGGGTGCGTGATGTCACTCACGTCGAGTACCTGCAGGCGACCATAGGCGCGACCGGCGGCGGCGTCTTTGGTCCCCTTGGGATACGCCGCCGGAAACACCTCGTCGGCGATGAACACGTAGTTCTTGTGTCGCCACGCGGTGTGCGTGCCGCGAATGAAGCCAGGTCCGCCGTCCACTTCCACTTGCTTGTACAGGGCGTTCAAGTCGTACTTGTATTGCGTGACCAGGACGGGGTTGGACGGTGAGCCGCCCTTGATGCCATTGCCAACGTCAAGCACGATGAGTCCGTCGTTCCAATAGCTGGCGTACAGCAATCCATCACGCAAATCGATGTCATGCAACGAACGTCCGGCGTCGGGGCGCCCTTCGGTTTTCCAGCGCGCGACCTCTTTGGGATGATACGGGTCGTTCACGTCGAGAACATGCAGCGCGCCCGTGCCATCATTCGTGAGGAAAATGAAAGTACCGAACTTGTCTTGCTTGTACACAAACGCCGAGTGCACGCCTCCTGTCACGCCATCGGTAAACTCGGCGATCGGCTTGGGATGCGCGGGATCTTCGAGAGAACAGATTACGATGCCATTCTTGCGATCACTTGCTCCTTCGCGCGTGAACACCAGAAATTTCCCATCGGGAAACGTCATCACGTCATTCACGCGACGTGTGTTGGAGATGATCGAGTCGGTGACAACCGGGTTGGCGGGATTGCTGATATCGAGTGCGTACAGCACATCACCGCCGCCGCCCGACCCCAGATACGCGTGCTTGCCGTCCGGATGCAACCAGACTTCCTCAGTGGAAAAACGCGAGCGCGGCAATCGACCCACCAATGACAGGGGTCGGCGCACATCGCGCTCGTTGAGCGTGATCGTCGACTCCACGCTGCGCGATCCGAACGAGGCGCTGACGGTGTATTCGCCGGGCTCGTACCCCACGAACGCGCCATCGGCGTCGATAGCGCCGTGGCCCGGGGAGAAGCTCCAGGTGGGAGTAAGACCCGCTATGACCCTGCCATTGGCGTCTTTCGCCGACACCACGAAGCGCAACACGTCGCCGGTGCGTGCCTCGACGTTTCCGGGGGTAAGCGCCAGCGAGGAGAGCGATCCTGAGGCGACGGTCACGGCGATTTTGTTGCTGACTGCACCCACACTGGCCGTAATCAGTGCGCTCCCTGTTTTTACCGCAGCAATAAGCCCGGCATCACTCACCGTGGCCACGGCGGGATTAGTGCTTTTCCACACCACGCGATCGGCGCGCTTATCGCCGGCGGCGGAGAAGGCGCGTCCGGTTGCGCGAAGTCGCTGTCCGGCCACGAGCTTGGCCGAGGGTGGCGACACCTCAATGCTTGCAACCGGGCCGGCGAGCGCGCGAATCTCGATGACTTCGAACGCTGGCTTCGCACCGGCAAGCGTGGCCGTTACGGTAATCGGCAGAATCGCAGTTGATCCCGAGGTGACCAAGCCGAGCGAATCGACTCGACCTTCAAACCGTGCGGAGCCACCCAGTCGATAGCGAAAGGTGACGCCGGGTATGACGTTGCCCTGCGCATCACGCGCTTCGGCGCGAAGTCGCAGCGTGTCGCCGGCCGTCATGCTGCGACTGGACGGTGAGACGATGATGCGAGCGAGAACGGGTGGTTGTTGGGCCGGCAGCGCAGCGAGCGGCAGGGCCAGCAGAGCGACGAGTCGTTTCATGGCAGTCGGTCGGTGTTGATGAAGCGGTAGAGCACGCGGATTTCCATCCGTCGATTCTGGCGACATGTGTGGCGAGAGGCAAGGCGAGAGGCGGCGAGTCGATCGCCGCGACATTATTCATGCGACGCCCTCGTCACGCTGACGGCGGAGGTACCCACTGAATTATGGTCCACACCGTGGCGGATGCATCACCCCAATCGGCCGAGTCAATTCGTGACGCGCTCACCCGTATTCATGCGGAGAGTGTCGCGTATTGGGCGTCATTCAACACGGCCGGGTTTCTGGCGCCCATTGGCGCCGCGTGGTCGCCGGCTGACAACGTTCGGCATCTGACAAAGTCCGTTCAACCCCTCACACGGGGGCTTGAACTCCCTCGACTCGTGGTACGCCTGCGGTTTGGCGGGTCGAAACGACCGTCCCGCAACTATGAGCAGATGCGCACCGACTATCGGCGTGCCCTGGCCGCTGGCGGTCAGGCGGGGAAGTTTGCGCCGACCCCGCTCACGCATGTTGTCGATGCGGAAGCCGAACGGGCGCGAATCATGTCGTCGCATGTGGCAGCCATCAACGCACTCGCGGCGGCCCTGATAAAATGGCCCGAGCGTGCCCTCGATCGCTGTCAGATGCCCCATCCGCTGATGGGCCTGTTGACGGTGCGCGAAATGCTATTCTTCACTCTGTATCACAATCAGCATCACGTGGAGGTGGTGCGACAGCGCCGCGCCGGAGTGGTGGCCGAGCCCCCGCGAGTCATCGCCGTGTGCCGAAGTGACGCGCACGGGTTCTCCAAGTCAGTGGTGCCACAAATTCGACTCGTGGAAGGACTGGGCGTAGAGGGCGACGCACATCTGGGTGTCACCGTTCAGCATCGCTCGCGCGTTGCGCAAAATCCGGATCAACCGAACCTGCGTCAGGTCCATTTGATGCACGCCGAGCTGTTCGAAGAACTGCTGGCCAGGGGATTCACGATCACGCCCGGCGACATTGGCGAGAACATCACGACGCGCGGTATCGACCTGTTGGGTTTACCGGTCGATACCGAATTGCAGCTCGGCGACACGGCGCGTGTTCGCATCACGGGGCTGCGCAATCCCTGTCATCAACTCAACGATTTTTGCGCGGGACTCACCAAGGCCGTACTGGAAAAGCGGTCCGACGGTTCGGTGATTCGCAAGTCGGGGATCATGGGGGTGGTGTTGAGCGGTGGCGTCGTGACCGCTGGCGACATCATTACTGTGTTCCTGCCACCCGAACCGCATCAGCCGCTGGATCGCGTGTAGTCGAAGCAGCTGCGTTGCTAGGGCTTGATTGCAGCGATCGCTGCGGCAGCCACTTGCTCATCCTGCGCGCTCGTTGCCCCGCTTACGCCTACGGCGCCAATGACTTTCCCGCCCACGATAATTGGCAATCCACCTTGCAGTGCAACCAATCCGTCGATTGACAGAAAGGTGAGCGTGTCACTCAACACGCGATCGGCGTACACCTTGGTGGGGCGACCGAAGCGCGCTGCGGTACGGGCCTTGCCTTGCGAGATCTGCACGGTTCCCACACTGGCACCATCGAGCTTGAGGAAGCCGACGAGATCGCCACCGGCATCGACCACAGCGATCGACAAGTTCCAGTTGTTCTGTCTGGCCGCAGCCTCGGCAGCGGCGAGCATCGTTTTCACCGCAGCGACGGTGAGGGCCTTGGTGTCGGCGAGTTGCGCATGGGCGTGGCGTGGCGTGGCAACCAGCAGTGCGCTGGCGACGAGCGTGGCGGCGCAAATGCATCGCGAGGTGAACCGAGTCATTGTACGAGGTATGAGGGTGGAGATGTTCAGCTGTGCATAACGTGCGGGCGATCGCGCGCTACGTCAACGCGGGCGGCCACTGGTATCGTTGAGAGGTTGGAGGGATGAGGGGCCTGAGGGGTGAGCGGTAAAGGGTTGAGCGTTGGAGGGGTGAGCGGTGAGGGTAGAGCAAAGCCTCTACCCTCACCGCTGACGGCTCTTTCCTCACTACCTGTGGTTGCTCACACCTCTGCCCCTCCGCGATGCAGTCCCAGCTCTCGTGCCCGGTCACCCAGCGCGGTCCGATCGCGCAGGCCCACCTTATCGAACACATTGGCGAGATGTGTGCCAACCGTACGCGCGGAAATATCCAGTTGGGTGCCGATTTCCTTGTTGCTGAGTCGCCGCGCCACGAGTTGCACGATCTCGACTTCGCGTCCGGTCAGTCCATCGAGACCTGGCGCTGCACGTCGAACCGGCACGGGCGCACCGAGTGTGCGTAGCAGACGGCGCGCGTCGTCTGCGGCAGGCCGCGCGCCGAGGTGCTCGAACAGCTGCAGGGCGGCGCGTGCCTCACGCGTGGCCTCGTCGTCGTCCCCGTGTTCCTGCAGCACACGCGCTAAACGCACGCGGGTGCGCGCGGCGTCGAACGGAAATGGCACCGCCTCCAGTATGGAAATCGCGTGCTGAAAGGCCGCTATCGCGTCATCCATCGAGCCCACATGTCGCGCAAGCTCGCCCTCCAGTACGGAAACCCAGCCGCGTCCAACCGTATGAGCGAGCAGTGCGGAGTCCCGCGCCAGTCGGGCGCGCATTTCTTCCAGCGTGGTATGATCGTCCAACGCCAGAGCGGATTCGGCGATCGACGGGATCAGCCGATAGACTGCCCACGCGACGTATCCTGTGCGATCTGCCACGGTAAGTGCATTGCGCCCCAGGGCCATCGCGCGCGCATGCTCGCCAATCGCTCCCAGCCACATCACGCGCGCGCTATAGGCCGGCAGCACCCCATGCACCTCGAATGGCTGTTCGAGATCGACGGCCATCGCTCCAGAGACACTCCAGGCTTCGTCGAACAGGCGCTGCGCCTCCCCGGTCTCCCCACGATGCAGGTACACGCTGCCAACCCAATACAACAGCCGCGCCAGGAGCGTGGTCTGATCGAGCGCACGCGCACTGGCGATCGCGCGCGCGCCCTCAACTAACGCGCGATCCCACTCACCGGTGCCGGAATAGAATTCGATCGCAATCTCCAGCGTCCGCAACTGCAGCAGGGGCGAGTTGAGTTCGTCGGCCAGCTTGGTTGCGCGGGCAAGATGAAACTGCAGCGCGGTCATGTTGGACGTGAAGCCGCCCAATACGGCGGCGGTCCAGTGCGCCGACCACGCGAGATTCAGGGCCCCACTCTGTTCGGCCAGTTGCACGGCGCTTCGCGCGTGAGCCCAGGCGCGATGCGCGGGGCCCGACCAGGTATGCAACTTGAGCAGCGATCGATGTGCCCGCGCCAGCAGTTCCACATCACCACGCTGTTCCGCCAGATCGAGCGCCTGCGCGATCTCGCGACGCGCGACGACCGGCTGCCCCAGGGCCTGTAGCGAATCGCCCTTGGCCAGTCGCAAGCGCGCCAGCAGCATGGTATCACCGGCCGCCGCTGCCCGCATGATTCCGAGATCGAAGTGCTCAATGGCTTCGCGTCGACGACCGAGTCCCTCGTTGGCCAGTCCCAGTCGGCGCTCCGCCACTGCGACCCCGATGTCATCGCGGCGTGCGATCGCCAGATCGCGTGCGCGCACGCACATGACAATCGCCTGCTGATACTCACCCAGACGTCGGTACAACCGCGCGAGTTCATCCAGCAGCACCGCGATAGTGTCCGCATCGACCATGGTGGGGTACGCATCGGCGCGGTCGAGCGCCGCTTGCAGTGCGCTCGCCGCTTCGCGTCGCGCGAGGCGTTCCATCGCTTGGCGACCAGCCAGCAGCAACCATCGGACCGCGACGGGCACATTGATTTTTGGGTCGGCAAGCCGCCAGTGCGCGGCAATTTGCTCCGCGAACCGCTCCGGCCGCTCACCATGCACCGCTTCCAGCGCTCCGGCAATGCGCGCGTGCATGGCCCGTTCGCGGGCGAGACCGAGCGCGTCCACCAGCGCGAGCCGCAGCATGGGGTGTGCCACGTCATACGTGATCGCGCCCTGCTCGATCTGCTCGACGACGATGCCGTGCGCGCGCAACTCGTCCATCGCCACGATGAGCTCCGACTCTGCGGCGTCGAGGGTCGTCGCAGTGCTGTCGTTGGCGGCGTGACGTACCACCTCATGCGCCACTGCGGTGCCGATCACGGCGATCAGATCGGCGAGACGTCGCGCGTTGTCACTGAGCCGTTCGAGTCGTGCGTGCAGCACATCGCGCACGGAGCGCGGCAGGGCCAACTGCTCGATGTGCCAGCCAACCCATACGCCGCCGATATGACGCAGAGTCCCCCGATCGATCAGCTCGTCGAGCGTCTGGCCGACAAAGAACGGATTCCCCCGCGTCGCGTCGTGCAGCGCGGCGACGACGTCATTTATCGATGTTGCGTCCACATCGAAGCGCTGGGTCACCAGTTGTCCGATTGCGGCGGCGGTAAGCGGTTCGAGACGCATGTCGCGCGCGGCGCCGAGTGCGCGAAGCGACCGCACCATCGTGCGCAGCGAGTGCGGAAGCTCCCGTTCCGTTTCGTTCCAGGTGCCGACCAGCAGAATGCGCTGGCGAGCGAGTTGCCGAGCGAGGAAATGGAACAGTTCCACGGACGAGTCGTCAGCCCATTGCAGGTTTTCCAGGACCAACAGCACGGGCTGTCGTTCGGCGAGCCGGTTGAACAGTTGCAGGATCCCGGCGTGCAGACGGACATGCTGTTCGGCCGCGCTCGCGCCGCTGGCCCGCACCTCGGCCGCCGCACTTCCCCCCAAAGACGGCGCCAATGCGGTGAGCACGGCACGATCGCCGCGGGTGAGCCGCAGCATCACATTGCCATCGATAGACGCCAGCGCCGGTTCGCAGGCATCGGCAAAAGGCGCGTACGGAATCGTGGTTTCGAGCGCGTACGCTTGCCCCACCATGACGTGCCACCCCACCGCGCGCGCCGAACGGGCCAACTCGGCCACAAGACGCGTCTTGCCGATCCCACTGTCGCCGCTCACCAACAGAACGGCACCATCGCCGCCCGCGGCCTGCACGCGCAGTTGCTCGAGTTGAGTCAGCTCGCGCTCGCGTCCCACGATAGGGGTCGCGTTCAGCGCGTGTGGTTTGACGGTTGGAGGCATGATTGTCCGGGCTAAAACGCCTGATTGAATCCGATGTACAGTCCCGACGCGCCGTCGCGGCCACGGCCATAGTCGGCGCGCACGCCGGTACGCTGACGCTGATCGATCTGGAAGCGCAGCCCGGCTCCGTATGAGGGGAGCAATCGTCGACCACTCAGCGCATCGAGTGCGGGCGCCGACAGACCTGCCCCGGCGAACAGCACGCCTCCGACCCGATGACGCACGGGTGATCGATACTCCCCTTGTGCCGCCGCGAGCCATCGGTCGCGGTATCGGCCACGCGCGTAGCCGCGCAGCATGTCGCTGTTACCCACCAGCGCCAGTTGGTCGAAGGGAGCCGCCCCGTCGATGCCGACGATTTGGAGTTGCGTCGCGATTACATGTTGTGTGGCTATCGCGTGATACGTGCGCGCGTCGAGGCGCAGCGTTCCGAATGCATAATCCGACCACGCGCCACGTATGCTGCGGGCGTAGCCGAGCTGCACCCAGCGTCCTGTGCGAGGCGCAAACAGGTTGTCGCGGGTGTCGGTCATCACGCCCGTTGACCATTCCGTAATCGTGCCCCCTTCGCTGCCCAATACGCTGCCGGTTCGCAGCACGCCCACGCTGTCGGGCGTGATGTGCTGATCCAGGTGTCTGACGCCACCCGTCGCATACCACGCACCGACGATGCGTTGCTGCAGCGCGACGGCCCCCTCGGTGCCTTTGGGAATGAAGACTTCTTCGGCCGACGCCAGCGTGCGATCGCCGACGCCGAAATACGGCAGCGGGAACTGCTGCCATTGCAGCGAGCCCGAAACGCGCCGCGCGTTCCCGCCCGACCAATGTTCGCCTTCAGCCCGAATGCGGGTTTGTTGATTGGTGGTGCGGAGAACGGATGCGAGCAACGACGACGGTCTGGTGGCGAGGTGTTCGGCGGGCTGCCAGACTGCCAGGACTGTGGCGCCGAACTGGAGGCCTGTTTCCGGTGCCGAAGCGAGCGCCGGTAACGGCTGAATACGCCGCCGTCCAACTGAGTCGGCAGGCCCAGTTGAAGATGCGGTTGCCGCCCGCTGGGCGTGGGCGGGAAGTGCGGTCGAAGCGAGCTCAATGGCGATGATGATCGCCTGGAGGCGAATGCTGAAGCGATGAGACACGGGCGGCACCTCTGGTTGGGGGCTGACGGGCCAGCTCCATCAGCATCGCCACCCACCTGTACGTCAGAAATACGTCGAATGACGTAGTACGGCAACTTGGATGACGTGCTATCCGGCCAAATCCTTCTCGCAATCGGTCGCGCCGACCCTGCTGTGAGGTTTTCTTTCCCCGTTCATGCTCATTCCTGTCGTAATCCGTTGGATCAGCCGCCGCGCACTCCGCTGGTGCTATCGCGAAGTGTGCTATGTCGGTCGAGCTCGCGTTCCGGGCCACGGGGCCACGCTGCTTTTCGGCAACCACCCGAATGATCTGCCCGACGTATTGGCGGGTTTCTTCACCACCAACCGGCCAGTTCGCTACATCGCGACCATCTCGGCGTCCATACTGCCCTTGGCAGAAGCCACTTATCGTGGACTGGGAGTTATTCCGGTCACCAGAATTCGAGATGCGCGAAAAATGCGTGCGCGCGGGGTCGATACGGCGTCGGTGAACCGATCGGCGTTCGAGTCGGTCGGGCAGGCGTTCCACGACGGCGAAATTGTCGGTGTCTTTCCCGAGGGGGGTGTGCACGATTCATGGCACATCGGTAGACCAAAGGCTGGTGTTGCGAGAATGGCGCTAAACAGTATCGATAGTGTATCGAAAACTGATCTGAAATTGATCGGATTCGGTGTTCAGTATGAAGCACCGCAAACGCTTCGAAGTGACATGATCATCCTGGTCGGCACCCCGTTCTCCCTGCGCGATTGGGTGGGGAGCGAGAGCGACCCATCACCTGCAGCGCTCTCCGAACGACTCCACAACGAGCTGATTGCGATTGGCCGATCAAGCAGCAGTTGGCCAAACGCCGAGTCGCGGAATCGACTGGTGGCGGCAGTGGCTGCGACCAGTGCGAGCGGTGCTGAGCCGTTATTGGAAACCGCGTCGAGATTCCAACAACGATGCAGCGATTTGGTCGAAGGGAAAGACGCGAGCCAGGTGGCAGAGGGCGACAATGTCGTTCATTGGCGAACGATTGCAGACGAACTGGCGGAGTGGGTGCACAGGCTTGGTGGTATTGCTACCTCGGCCCGCGATACGGCCCGCGTGCTCGATGCGGCTGGCGCCTCCAATCCGCAGGCGTTATGGCCGTCAGTGGGGTGGATGATGGCGACGGCGCTGCCGGCAGCGATTGGCCTGGCACTGAACGGACCGCTGCAAATGGGAGTGTGGAGGTTTGCGCGGCGTTCAGCCAAGGTGCGCACCGATGTGATGGCGAGGGCGATTCTGCCCGGCCTGCACCTTATCTTTCTGGGATACCTCGTCCTGGGCGTCTTGATCGCGCTGGGCTTTCGCGCGGCATCCGTCTCCTCGTGGTGGGCATTGCCCGTTGTCATGCTGCTCCCACGGCTTGGCGATCTGGGCCTCGCGTGGCGCGATGCGGCTGACGCGATGCGGCTCCGCGCTCGTGTTCGGCGCTTGTCGGTGGTCGATTGCGCAACGATTCGCGCCGCCGCCGATCGTGTGCGGGTGGCTTACATGCACATCGTCGCTCCTTCTCCTTCTTCGTCGTCGTTGTGATGGTTTCGCTTATGAATATCGTTTTGCGTATGATCACGAGGGTTGCATGACGTTGATTTCGATCGGCAATGCCGTTGTCGAATTCGGCGCCAGCGAAATTTTTCGCGATGTCTCGATCACTATTGCCGAGAACGATCGGTGGGCGGTCGTGGGACGCAACGGTACCGGCAAGACCACGCTGGTTCGATTGCTCACGGGCGATCTCCTGCCAACGCGTGGTTCGGTGGCGCGCACGCCGGGTTTGCGTGTGGCGCTGATGGATCAGCATCGGCGGTTTCCCGAAGAGCAGATGTTGTGGGACATCGTTGCCGACGCCTTCGGTGCGCTCCGCGAGTTGGAGCGCTCGTTGGCGGCGCAGGCGGCCAATCTCGAGCACGATCACGGCGAGATCGCGATGGAGCGGTACGGCCACGATCTTGAGCGGTTTGAACGTGACGGCGGCTATCAGATGGCGGCGCAGGTGGACAGTGTGCTGATGGGTGTGGGGTTCGATCCCGACGCGGCGCGCGTGACGCGTATCGGCACGCTGAGTGGCGGAGAACGCGGACGCGTGGCGCTGGCGCGTCAGTTGGCGATGCCTGCCGACCTGATGATTTTGGACGAACCCACGAATCATCTCGATTTGGACACGACGGCGTGGCTGGAGCAGCACCTCAAAGTGATCGATCGGGCGGTGCTGTGTATCAGTCACGATCGGGCATTTCTGGACGCCTTCGCTGATCACGTCATGCATTTCGAGGGCGGGAGTGCGTTCACGTACACGGGCGGCTACGCGTCGTTCATCATGCAACGGGAAGAACGGCGGCTGACGTTGCAGCGTCAGTTCGACCAACAGCAGCGAAAGATCGCGTCAGAGTCCGATTACATCGCGCGCAACCTGGCGGGACAGAATACGCGTCAGGCCAAGGGACGGCGCAAACTGCTGGCGCGCATGCCTCGATTGTCGGCTCCCATTGGTTCCGACGGCGTGATGGCGATACGACTCAGCGCGGGCAACCGCAGTGGTGATCGCGTGATCGAGGCGGAGCACGTCACGGTTGCCGTGCCATCGCACGAGAAGGGGCACGCCGAGATGCGTGAATTGGTTCGCGACCTCACGGTGGTACTTGAGCGCGGTGAAGTGGTGGCGTTGTTGGGGCCGAATGGATCGGGGAAGAGCACACTCATCAAGACGCTGTTGGGCGAGCATCTGCCAACAGCCGGTCAGGTGAAGGTTGGACCGTCCACGACCGTGGCCTACTATCGGCAGGATCTCGCGCACCTGCCGCTGGAGATGTCGATCTATGAAGCCATCGCTACCCAGCGCCCGCTGTGGGAGCGGCGCATGGTTCAGGGACACCTCGGTCGATTTGGTTTTTCGGGCGACGAAGTGCAGCGCACGGTGGGCACACTTTCGGGTGGTGAGCGCGCGCGTGTGGCGCTGGCGCTGCTCACACTCTCCACCGCCAACCTGCTTATTCTCGACGAACCCACCAATCACCTCGATGTCGAATCGATCGAAGCCATCGAGGACGCGATTGAGGAATTCGAAGGCAGTGTGTTGATCGTGAGTCACGACCGGGCGGTGCTTCGTGGTCTGGCCACCTTGGTATGGGAACTGCGCGAGCAAAAGCTCATTCCCTTCACCGGCACGTTCGTGGAATGGGAGGCGGTGCGCGCCGACACCAAAGCGAAGGCAGAGCGGGATGCGCGCGCCGTGTCAGTGGCAGCGTCGGAAAAAGCGTCAGCAGCGCGCGCGGCAACACAGAAAGCGCAGAAGACCAGCGAGGCGAGGAGTGTCCAGTCGGGACGTGGCGGAAAGGTCACCGCTCCGGAGCAGGGCAAGTCGGATGGCAAGAAACCCGCCTCAGGACAGGACGTACGGAAGGCCGCGCGTCAGGCCGACAAGGCCTTGGCCGATGCAGAGTTGCGGGTGAATACGCTCGAGGCCAGGATCGCCGAACTGAGTGGGATCCTCGAAGACACCACGCTGTACGATACGGCCGATGGTGTCACGCGCGCGCAGCAGATGGGGAAACAGTTGGACGAAGCGCGGGATCGCCTTGATGAAGCAATGCACGAATGGGGACAGGCGGCGGAGAAGAAGCAGGTTGCGGAGCGGATATAGGCGATCGACTGAAAGACGGGAGACGGGAGAATGGAGACGGGAGACGTCGGGTCGGCTGATAACGATGCGGCCACTACGCGGTTTTCCGTATTCAGGCGCCGGATTACTTCTGCGGTTCTCGTCGCGTTCGTGCTGCCGTTCGGCACGATTAGCGCGCAGACCACTTCACCGGACAGTGCTGGACCGGTTCCGCGGCGAGCACTGGCTGACCTTTTGGCGGACGCCAGCGCGCGCAATGTGTTGCCGCGTGATCTCATCGCGTACAAGTCCCGGGTGGAAACCGAGATTTCGGTGCTGTTGCGGCGAGAGGAGGGGACGGAGGCCGTCGCGGCGGTGGAGCAGGTGGCCAGCACGATGCGCTGGACGCGCAGCGGAGCGTACGACCAGCATGTGATTGGGTATCGCGCACAGCAATCGGGCCCAAATGTGTCCATGCTCTCCGTGTTTCAAACCGGATGGCTCAATCCCACGCTGTACGGCAATCGGTTGCGCATCCGCACGCGTGGCTCGCGTTCGGCCGCTCGTTCAACCGTGCGCGGCGATGGAGCGGATACCCTGCCGGCGGTGCATCCTCTGGCCGCCGATCGTGAGCGTTACTACGTGTATACCGGTGGCGACACCATCGTCACGATACGGGCGGGCGATCGTTCCATTCCCATTGCGCACGTGCGTGTGACACCTCGCGCAGGAATCACGTCGCCAGTGGTGTTGTTTGATGGCGAGCTCGATCTCGAC
>JANMRE010000672.1:0-3930 GCA_031370885.1 Gemmatimonadaceae bacterium | reverse complement strand
AACATCCCGAATCTGCCGGCGTGGGGCTCGCTGCGCAGCGTGGTTCCGTCGCGGCATGTTGCCGGTACCACCTATCTCACGGTGGATTTCCATCAGGAGAACAACCGCGATCCGTTCGTCTACAAAACCACCGACTACGGCGCGAGCTGGCGGGCGATCACGACGGGCTTGCCGCGCAACATGGTGAGCTACGCGAAGGTGATTCAGGAGGATCCCGTCAAGCGCGGTTTGCTGTATTTGGGAACCGAAAGCGCCATTTACGTATCATTCGACGACGGCGATACGTGGCAGCCGCTGCAGAACAACCTGCCGCACGCGCCCGTGTCCGGCATTGTGGTGCAGGAACACTTCAACGATCTGGTAATCTCCACGTACGGTCGTGGCTTCTTCATCATGGACGACATCACACCGTTGCGTGAGCTGAACACGGCCATGCTCGCGCGGCCGGTGAATTTCTTCGCGCCGCGCGCGGCGTATCGATTCCGTCCCATCACGGCGCCATCGTCCACGTACGACGATCCCACCGTGGGATCGAATCCGCGTTATGGCGCATCGTTGACATACTACCTCAAGGCGCCGGTAACCGGGCCCGTGACCATGACCATTGCCGACGCCAAGGGCACGGTGGTGCGCACGATGTCCGGCACCAACACCGCGGGCCTCAATCGCGTGCACTGGGACTTGCGCTACGAACCCAGTGCCGAAATACGTCTGCTCACGAGCCCCATGTACGCGGCACATATCGTGACGCCACCGGAAGGGCGGGTTGCACCGGGCACCGGTCAGTTGAGCATCCTGGCCCCGCCGGGCACATACACCGTTACACTGCGCGCTGGTGGCACCGAGCAGTCGCAGAAGCTCGATGTGCGCAAGGATCCCAACTCCGGCGGCACCGAAGGCGATATCGCGGCGCAAACCACGGCGCTGCTGGCGCTTCGGACATCGCTGAACACCGCCGCCGACGCGGTGCGCCGCATCGAGTCGGTGCGCCTGCAACTGGACGCCGTGGCGCGTACGGTGGACGATGCGGCACTGAAGAAGGCATCGGCTGATCTTGGCGTGCAGTTGATGGACGCCGAGATGACCCTCGTTGACTTGAGACAAACGGGTCAAGGCCAGGATGGTGTGCGCTTTGGGTCCATGCTGATCAGCAAGCTCGGATACCTTGGCGGCGGTGTGTCGTCGAGCGACTTCCGCCCCACCGATAGCCAGGAAGAGGTGCGTACCGTGCTCGGTAATCAGTTGCGCGATCAGCTACGTCGCATCGATACGTTGTTGGGCACCGAGCTCGAACGGCTGAACGCGCTGCTTCGCACCCGCAGTATTCCGAATATCATCGCGCCGACGCCCAAGCCCATCGGCATGTAGTTGGTCGCGCATACCGTTGCACTCCTCGAACTCCGGGTTGTTTCTCATGAATCAGCATAGCACACGTGTTCGTCGCCTCGCGCCGTGGCTCGCGGCCGCGCTCATCCCCATGTCGCTGGGCGCACAGAAAGCGAAATCTGCCGGTGGCGGTATACCCGTTGGCATGTCGGCAATCCGAGAGGCCGATCTCAAACGTGATTTGTACGCCATGGCCGGTGATGGCATGCGCGGGCGCGAAGCCGGTACCGTTGATGAGATGCGAGCGTCGATGTGGGTGGCCGAGCAACTGCGCACGATTGGTGTGAAGCCAGCCGGGCAGGATGGCAGCTACTTCCAGTGGTGGAACATGCTGGTGACGCGGGTCTCGACGGTGTCGAGCTCGGCCACGATCGCGGGGCAAGCGCTCACCATGTGGAAGGACATCGTGCCGCTGGGCGCTGCGATCGCCGATGCCAGCGGGCCGACCGTGTGGGTCGGTGATGGCAGTGACAGTACTATCGATGTACGCGGCAAGATTGCCGTGGCCATGATGGTGGCTCCACCACCAGCGTCCATTCGAACCACCACCAACTCGTACGAACTGCGATACACGCAAGCAGGGATCACGGCCACCACCGCACGTCTGCAGCGTCGCGGTGCGGCGGCCATCATCATTGTGGCCGACTCCACGGCCGACCTCGCGCTTGGACCACTGGGTATCGTGCGGCAGCGTGGTACGCAGGATGTGATTGGTGGGGCATCGCGCTTCGCGA
The DNA here is from genome assembly GCA_031370885.1 of Gemmatimonadaceae bacterium. Lineage (GTDB taxonomy): Bacteria > Gemmatimonadota > Gemmatimonadetes > Gemmatimonadales > Gemmatimonadaceae > Gemmatimonas. Next base: position 1,810 of record JANMRE010000672.1, on the reverse strand, counting down.
ATCAGGCGCCGCCGGCGTCGGCGACAGCACCGCAACCTCGCAACGTGCCCACGGCCGCGTTTTTGGTGCACAGCGCCATGGCGGCGACCCTCCGAAGCGCGTCGGTGGTGGCCGACCTGCACGTCCGCCTTGAGCGCTTCGAGACCCCGTCGGTGAATATTGTCGGTACGATTCGCGGCACCGATCCGACGCTGCGCGACGAGTACGTGCTGTACAGCTCTCATCAGGATCACGACGGCGTGCGCTATCTCATGGGCGGCGATTCTGTGTGGGCCGGCGCTGACGATAACGGTTCGGTGAGTGTGGCCGTACTTGCCGCGGCGCGGGCGTTTGTGAAGCAGCCGGCGAAACGATCCATTCTGATTGTGTTCCATGGTGCCGAAGAGCGCGGACTGTTGGGTTCGCGGTATCACGCCGCGCATCCAGTCGTTCCGCTGGCCAACATCGTCGCGGTGCTCAACGGCGACATGATTGGCCGCAATCATCCCGATTCGGCCAGTCTGCTGGGTATTCAACCACCGCACCGGAATTCAAGTGAACTCGTGGAGATGGCGCTCAGGGCCAACGACCTCACGGGCAAGTTCAAGCTCGATTCGCTTTGGGATCGACCCACGCATCCCGAAGGCTGGTACTTCCGCAGTGATCACGTGCCGTACGCGCGGCTGAATGTACCCTCGATCGAGTACTCGACGAATCTGCATCCCGATTATCACACGCCGCGTGACAAGCCGTCGGCCATCGACTATCCGAAGCTCACCCGCATGACGCAGTGGATGTACCTGACCGGGTGGTTTGTCGCGAATGCGCCCAAACGACCGGCGATCGATCCCGGCTTCAAGCTGGAGCGGTAGGGCGTGCGTATCGCGTTGGCGTGTTCGAGTCGGAAACTCATCGCGGCCATGCTTCTGTCGACTATTGTGACTTTTGTTGCCGAGGCGCAGGCGACAGGAGGAACGACGGGAGCGGCAGCCCGTGCGGCGGCGCGCGTGTATCGCGAGCAACACGAGGGTGCGATTCTCACGGAGTTTGCGGAGATGTTGTCGCTGCCGAATCTGGCCACCGATTCCGCAGGCATTTGGCGGAACGCCAATCACCTGCTGGAGCTGTTGAACAAGCGTGGCTTCACCAATCGTCGGCTCCTGACGGTGCCTGGTGGACCGCCGGCGGTCTACGCGGAGTTGCCGTCGCCTGGTGCCACGCGCACGCTGGTACTGTATGCGCACTACGACGGCCAACCGGTGGATGCAAAGCAGTGGAGCACACCGCCGTGGTCGCCGGTATTGCGTACGGCCGAAGTGAAGTCGGGTGGCAAGGTGATACCGATTCCGACGGGGAGTGGCCGCGTGAACGGCGAGTCACGGATTTATGGCCGCGGGGCCGGTGATGACAAGGGCTCGATCATGGCGATATTGGCGGCCATCGATGCCATGCGCGCGTCGAAGATGTCGGCATCGGTGAATCTGAAGGTGTTCTTTGAAGGCGAAGAAGAGGCGGGCTCCGAACACCTGGAGCAAATCCTCACCACATACAAGTCGCAACTGTCGGCAGACGGTTGGCTGTTCTGCGACGGACCGGTGCATCAAAGTGGGCGCCAGCAACTGTCGTTTGGGCAGCGCGGGGTGATCGGACTCGAGCTCACCGTGTTTGGGCCCACGCGGCCCATGCACAGTGGACACTATGGCAACTGGGCGCCCAATCCGGGCGCGCTGATTGCAAATCTCATCGCCAGCATGCGCGATGACAATGGCCACATCAAGGTGGCCGGATACTACGACGACGTGAAGCCGATTTCACCGGCCGAGCGCGCCGC
>JANMRE010000662.1:0-2647 GCA_031370885.1 Gemmatimonadaceae bacterium | reverse complement strand
CGATCTGGACATCGCGCTCATCCCCGCCGAGTGCATCAACGACGACGGGCTCTTTCTCGACGAGGAATCGTTTATCGCACTGCGTGAGTCGCTGCCGATGCCGGTGTTCCCCTCGTACGATTTCATCGACGCGTTGGTGCCTGAAGGCCACGCGGCCACCTGTGCTGTCGCATGAGTCTTCCTGTCGTTGCCCTTGTCGGACGCCCCAATGTCGGCAAGTCCCATTTGTTCAATCGGATCATCGGCGAAGCCAGTGCGATCGTCAGTGAAGAAGCGGGCACCACGCGCGATCGGCACTTCGCGCACGCGGAATGGGCGGGACGCCATTTCTGGCTGGTGGATACGGGCGGGTTGATCGAGGACTCGAGTGTCCCGATGGATACCGAAATCCGCAAGCAGGTGATGCAGGCCATCGACGAAGCCGACCTGCTGTTGCTGGTGGTTGATGCGAAGGTGGGGGTGCACCCCAGCGACGCGCGGCTGGTCGACCTGCTGCGCAACGCGCGAAAGCCGTTCGTGGTTATCGCCAACAAAGTCGACGTTCCGGAAAGCACCGATTGGTACGAGTTCTACCGGCTCGGTGCAGGGGACGTGCTGCCCGTGTCGGCGCAAAATGGCAAGAATTCCGGCGACATGCTCGATGCGGTCGTGGCCCGGATTCCCGAATCACCGGAGGATTCCAGCGCGGCGATTCGGATCGCGGTGATCGGACGTCCCAACGTCGGCAAGTCGTCGTTTGTGAATCGACTGCTGGGCGAAGAGCGACTGGTGGTACACGATGTGGCCGGAACCACGCGCGATTCGATTGATGCGCCCATGCGATACAAGGATCAGGATCTCGTTTTCGTGGATACCGCGGGACTACGCCGACAGTCGAAGATCGATGATGGCGTGGAGTTCTACGCGTCGTTGCGCACCCGTCGGGCGATTGATTCGGCCGATGTGTGCATCCTGATGATCGACGCGACGGAAGGGCTTCAGAACCAGGATCTCAAGATTGCCACACTCGCATGGGACGCTGGACGCGGCCTCATCCTCGTGCTCAACAAGTGGGACTTGTACGAAGACAAAACGGACAAGAGCTCCAACAAATTCAAGAAGGATGTTATCGACAAGGCGCCGTATCTGGCCTTCGTGCCGTTCCTGTTTACGTCGGCCAAAACGGGTCAGCGGGTGACGAAAGTGCTTGACCTTGCGCTGGCGGTACAGGAACAGCGCACCCGTCGTATCTCCACCTCACACGTGAACGATGCGCTCGGCGAAATCGTCACGCGACTGCAGCCGCCGCAGGCGGCGGGGCGCGAGATCAAGCTGAACTACGCCACGCAGGTTGAAGTGGCCCCTCCCACGTTTGCGTTTTTCGGCAATCACCCGGAACTGATCCCAGAGAATTACATCCGATTCATCCACAACCAACTGCGCGAGAAGTGGGGATTTCTCGGCTCGCCGGTGCGCATCATCATGCGGAGAAAGAACGAGTGAGCGGCGCGCTGGTGCTGGCAATGCTCGGCGCGTATCTCATCGGTTCGATTCCAACCGCGTTTCTGGTTGGGCGTGTCAACGGGGTTGATTTGCGCACCGTGGGCTCGGGCAATCTGGGGGCAACGAATGTTTTCCGGACGCTGGGCTGGAAGTGGGGGTTGCTGGTCTACATGGTCGATGTGTTGAAGGGGGTCGCTCCGGTAATGTGGTTGCCAGGCGCGGCGTCAGTAGCGATGGGTTGGCCATGGGGCGTGGTGTTCGGCATCCTCGCGATTCTCGGTCACGTGCGTCCGGTGTTTCTTCTCGGCAAGGGTGGAGGCAAGGGCGTCGCCACGGCCAGTGGCGTATTTCTGGCGTTAACGCCGATTCCGACCGTGTGGGCGCTCGTCGCGTGTGTGATCGTCGTGGCCGCGACGCGCTATGTCTCGCTTGGCTCGCTGGTCGGCGCGCTGGTATTGCCGGCGGTCCTCCTGCTGCGTGAGCATGGAGTCACACCATTGTTGATGGTCAGCGTCGGCGTCTCGGCATTCGTTTTCTGGACACATCGCGACAATATCGGTCGACTGCGCCGCGGCGAGGAACGTCGACTGGGACGATCAGAGCCTGTGCGCGCATGACTGATCCGCTGGTTCGGTCGGTGATTCCGTGTGCGGTGATCGGCGGCGGTGCCTGGGGCACGGCGATTGCCGACCGACTCGTGCGCAACGGTCATCCCGTGCAGCTCTGGGCTCGGGAGCACGACGTCGTTCACGCGGTCAACACACGACACGAGAATCCGCGCTTCCTGGCAGGTGCTGCACTGGACCCGGAGCTGCGCGCCACCGGAAATATGGAGACGGCGTTGCGCGGCGCCGCACTGGTGATTTATGCCGCGCCATCCCACGTATTGCGAACCGTGGTCGCGTCTGCGCACCGTGCGGTTGCGGAGGGCGTGGTGCTCGCCGTAGCGACCAAGGGGATTGAACGCGAAACGTTGGCACTGATGACGGAGGTCGTGGTCGAGGAAGCACCACAGCATGAGGTCGTCGCCATCAGCGGTCCGAGTTTTGCCGCCGAGGTGGCCGCAGGACAGCCCACCGCAATCGTCGCGGCGAGTGCGTCACTTCCGGCCGCGTTACTCGTACAGGAGGCGTTGAGCGCACCCGCGTTGCGGGTCTACACGAGT
>JANMRE010000705.1:0-2113 GCA_031370885.1 Gemmatimonadaceae bacterium | reverse complement strand
CCATGATGGACGTGCGGATCAGGACGACCTTGGTGGAGAACGGCAGTGTGGTGGTTAGGTAAGACGGGAGATGGGAGACGGGAGACGGGAGACGTCTAACCGGCGAGATGCGTCCGGTACAGCGTCTCCCGTCTCCAGTCTCCCTTCTCCCTTCTCCGGTCTCCCGTCTTAAAGCTCACCCTGCCGCCGCTATCTCCTCACCCGGATTCACAAACTGATCCACTTCGAACTGATACTGCCGGTTGTACAGGTCGCGGTACCGGCCGCCCAGGGCCAGCAGCTCCGCGTGCGTGCCCCGTTCGACAATCTGTCCCGCCTCGAGCACCAGAATCTGATTCGCGCTGGTAATGGTCGACAATCGGTGCGCGATCACAAACGTCGTGCGCCCCGAGCGCAGACGCCGCAGCCCCTGCTGAATCGCCTGCTCGCTTTCGCTGTCCAGTGACGACGTGGCCTCGTCAAGAATCAGCACGCGCGGATCAGCGAGAATGGCGCGCGCAATCGCCACGCGCTGGCGCTGACCCCCCGACAACTTCACGCCGCGCTCGCCGACAATCGTGTCGTACAATTGCGGAAAGCCCGAAATGAACTCGTGCGCGTTCGCAATCTTCGCCACCGCCTGCACTTCGTCATCGGTCGCACCCGGCTTCGTGAATGCGATATTCTCTCGCACCGTGCCGTCGAACAGAAAATTGTCCTGCATCACCACGCCCAGGTGGCGGCGATACTCCCGCAACTTGAGCGCCGACAACGGCTCGCCATCAATCAGGATCTTTCCCTGTTGCGGCTGGGCGAAGGCCATGATCAGCGAGATGAGCGTGCTCTTGCCTGAACCGCTCGAGCCCACCAGCGCCGTCGTTGTGCCGGCGGGTGCCGTGAACGGCACGCCCTTGAGCACCGGGACATCCGTCTCGATCTCAAGCCCCACGTTCGCGAATTGCACGCGCCCCACCACCGCCGGCACCGCGTTCCTGCTGGCGTCTTCCTGGTCTTCGGTGGCCATGTCGCGCAGTTCGCGAATGCGGTCGAGTCCCGCGAAGGCTTCAGTAATTTGCGTGCCGATGCTGGCAATCTGCACCAGCGGCATGGTCACCATCGCAATAAAGAGCACAAAGGTAATGAGGCTTCCCACTGTCATGCGGCCTTCGATCACATCACGCCCACCGACGTACATCGTGATAAGGCCAATAACGCCCACCACCGCCAGCCCCAGCGTGCCGGTGAGCGATGTGCCGGTGATGGTCTTCGCAATGTTCTGAAACAGCCGTTGCACGCCCTCGCCAAACACCGCCTTCTCGCGCTCCTCGGCGGTGTACACCTTGATCAGCCGAATCCCGCCAATCGTTTCCGTCAACCGCCCCGTCACTTCGGCCGTGATGACACTGCGTTCGCGGAAAATCGGACGCAGGCGCTTGAATGCAATGCTCATGCCCGCACCAAAGAAGCCGAGAAACACCAGCGTCGCCAACGTGAGCTTCCAGTTCAGGTACAGCAACACTCCCAGCGCCGCTACGGCGCTCAGGATACCGCCCGTAAGCTGGATGAGTCCGGTGCCAATCAAGTTACGAATGCCTTCCGGATCGTTCATCACGCGCGATACCAGCACCCCGCTTTTCGTGCTGTCGAAAAATCGTACCGGTAATCGGATGAGGTGGCCCTGCACCTCTTCGCGCAGACGGGCGATGGCCTGCTGCGCTACGCACGCTCACGACTTGCGAGAGTGCGTAGCCCGTAACGGATTGGACGATGGTGGCACCAAGGCCAGCAAGCGCGATGTAGCCGAGCATGCGGATATCGCGATTCGGCAGTACATCATCGAGTACGCGTTTCGTGGAGTACGGCAGCACAAAACCCGACGCCCGGCTGAACAACATGAGTATGAGGCCGATGCCGACAGACTGGCGATGCGTCCAGATGAGCGCGCGGGCTTCGGCCCAGGCGCGCTTGGTGTCGTACTTGGGTTTTTTCGGAGTCGGAGAGGCCATTTCACAAATTACATCGTCAACGTCAGGGCCGCCGCCATCTTGTGCGACACTTGCGACTCTATTTCCTTTTTTGCATGCACATACCCAGCGCGGAAACCATCGCGAAAATGGAGGTCCTCGCCGACCTC
>JANMRE010000605.1:0-9334 GCA_031370885.1 Gemmatimonadaceae bacterium | reverse complement strand
GCTGCGCTGGGCGTCCGCGACCTCCGTGCGCAATACGCGCATATCGTAAGGGTTCCCCACGCAACTGCGCAGCACGTTGAGCGCCTTGAGAGCGTCACGCACCTCTTCGGTAGCGCCCTGTTGTGGGAGAACGCCGTCAGACCCTATCAGATAGTTGCCGAATCGTACGGAAATCTGCTGCACGGCACTCGCGGTGGGTGACGAGAACGCGGCCAAAGGAATGGCGCGATGACGACGATATTATACGGTCTGGCGATATCAGGCGGCAACCGCGCGCGTTCTCCGCGTGGGTGTGACTGTGATGGGCCTACCCCGCCGACAGTCGCGCCGCACGGCGCATCAGCCATTCTTGCTGCTGTCCGTGTTGCTGGCTCAGCGCCGCGAGAATCTGACCCTGTTTTTCCAGCAAACGTGCGTGAAACTGCCCGGAACCGTCTTCGGCCAACCCACGGGCCAGCGATTGAAGCGCCTGGGCCGGTTGGCCGAGTTCCCAAAATGTGTATCCAAGATTCAGCGCGGTACGAACATCATTTGCGCTCATCTGTTGAGCCTTCACGTAGACCTCATGCGCTTCGGCAAACCGGTTGAGGGCGAACAAGGCGTCGCCCAGCAAGTTCCACAGCCATGCGGAATACCACGGATTCAGGGAAAGTGCGGTTTCCGCCATCTTCCGTCCGGCTTCGTAGTCGGCCGCATGACGCAACAGGAACTCCGCGATTTCTCCCAGCAACGCCCAGTCGCGCGGACGCACTTCGAGCGCCTTTTCGTAGGCCTTTCCAACCTGTTCGAGGCGGCCGGCCGCGAGTTCGTTGCGGGCAAGTTCCTGTGGAGCGTTCATGTCGCTGAAGGCGTCCCAAGAGAAGGTCTCCTGGAACCGTCTTTCGGTGGCCGGCATGCTGCGTTTGGCAATCATTAGCGGATGAAGGGGAAGCCGTTCGTCTTCCGTGGGCCGATGCGTCCTCGCTCCGTGGCTCGCAAACAGATGGGTGAGAAATGGAAAGTTCACGCCCATTGCCGTGGTCGGACCAAAGCGCTGTGTGAAGCCCAGGCCTGTCGATTCGGAAGGCTGGGTCATCCCGTAGTCGTTGATAAGAACGAAGCCGTCAGGATCGAGCTCTTGCAGCAGGCACTCGGTGTATTCAATGGCGCCGAAGTTGAGTACAACGCGCGGCCAGTCATGACCGAACGTGAGCGCCTCTTCCATGTACGGGTAGTGACGGGAGACTGGCAGGAACGCCGTCTCGAACTCAAGGACACTCAGCAAGTCGAGCAGCTTTGGATCGGATGCCGCTGCCATTCGCGCCACGTCTTCGAGGCTTGCATCGAAGCGCGTCTTGACGCTCGTCGGCTCGGCGCTTAAGTGGGTTCGAACGTGCAACTCCTCGGGGCCGTCTGCGGATTTGCGAAGAACGGTCCCCGGCATTGAATCAATGACATAGTTCGCGAACACGGCGCGCACGCCGGTGACTCGCAGCGGTTCTTCAGAGTCAGCGCGAACCACCAGCAGCGGATCAGCGCCGTTGGCCACACCCAATATCACGGGCTTGCCTTCAAATACACCGAAACGAATCCACTGGTCGACGGATTGCCGTGAACCGTCGGTAACGTAGTACTCAATCAGCGAGTAGAAGTCATTGCCGGATCGCGCGCACAGTCGTTCGAATTCTTCCAGAAACAATCGGGCAAACAACCCCGTTCCCGCGCCGGTTTCGAGAAGTCTGATCGGTCCTCGCGGAGGCGACTCCAGGCAGTTTGCATGAAGCAGCCTGGCGGCCTGCGCCGACAAGGTGCCGCTGCTGGTAATCGTATACGGCACCTCGCTCCGTAAAAAACTGTCGGCGCCTGTGGTACGCCAGTGATTTTGCGAAAGGCGCCACTCCAGGCATTCGGTGACCGGACGGTAGTCTTCCACGATGCGTGGCGTCAATTGAACGTGACGCAGCACCTCAACGGGATCGTGCGATGCGAACACCCGCGGGGTTTGGGGCGGTAACGCAATATCAGTCGCCACCTCGCCGTCCATCAGCGCGCCGTGAGACACAACACTCCTGTGGCCGTCCCCACAAAAATTTCCCCATTAGCGGATACCACCGGGGCTGTTGTTGCGGACGCGCTGAGCGTCGCCAGACGAGAAACGGTGCCGTTGATGTCCACCTGGTGAATGGCGGATCCAGCCGCGACAATGAGACGGCCGTCTGGGGTGACGCTGAACCCGGCAATGCTGCCGGGGAGTTGCGCCTCCCACAAGCGTTGGCCCTCCGGCGAGAAGGCCACGATGCTGTGCGAGGTGCGCAGAAACACGCGATGGTCATAGCCAATCGCGGGTGGAAGTTTTTGATCGGCAAGTTCGACGGGAAGAACAGCGCGGGCCTGGCGATTGCCCTCTGGTGTAACAATCCACAGTTCGCGCTGATTGTTGATGGCGACTACCACATACAACCATCCCGCTTCGTCGGCCGACGCGGAAATGGGCTGAAAGGAATCAGACCATGCGCCGTCGATTGTCTGGGCAGTGGACGTGCGAATCAACAGATTTGGCATCACCGCCCACAGGATCTCCCCGGATGCGACGGGGATCATGTTGGACTCCTTGAACACCAGATCCTGATGGACTTCCAGGGATAGCAGCGCCTTGTACGGGCTGAGTCTCAGTGGTGTGCCGGCTTCGATCACCTGAAACAGCGAGCGCTGCGGCGGTCGAGGGCGCGGAGAAAACATGGCCAGCTCCATGCCGGCGGCGACCAGTCGTTTGCCAGCGCGATGGAGCAGCGGCCAGGCAAACGATTCGTTGTGTCCCAAGGGAACACTGAAGCGAAGCTCGCCATCGTCCAGCCCGATGGCTTGCAACATGTTCCCATTGCCGACCGCCAGGAACAGGCCTGCGCTGGGGTCGAGCGTGAGTACGGCGCGGCCCGCTATTCCGGCGGCGATGTGTTTTCCAGTAAGGTCGAGCAGCGTCCAGCCGCCGCCGCGTTGCGCCAGAATGCGAGTGCCTGCCACCAGAATGGCCGATGAGGCGGCCGGAATTGGTGATTCCCATTTGACCTGCCAGGCACCGACACCCGGCGATCCAGGTGTGCGGGAGTTCTGCGCGCCGCTGCCCATCGCACGGACGTAGTTGGGTGACGTCACCGGCGCATTCTCGCGAGCGAACCGCTGACCTTGACCCAATGGCTGCGGTGAATACACCACTTTTGGCGGGTCGGCCTGTCCAGTGGATCTCACAATCTCGATCACGGCCTGCGCTCCTTCTCGTTGTGCGTTTGCGGTCACTGCACCCGCCTGCGGTTGTCGCGGAGGCGCCTTCTGGCACGACGCTGAGAGCGGGATGAGCAATACGAAACAAAAGCGCTTCGCCATCTGTCTCTTACACCACCTTCGCACTGCTGTCGATCACGGTGGCTGCCAGCGACTTCAGATCGGCCGCAGCGATAATTCCCTTGACCTTGATGCCCAGCATGTCGGGCAACAGCGTTTTCACATCGGCGTTCAGTTGCGCTTTCCACAGTTTGCTCGAATCGATACCCAGGGTGATGGCGCCGCCCTTTTTGGCGCCGAAGCCCGATGGCACCGGAAGTGCCGGTAGAACGGTTCCGACGTTGTCGACGACATTCACCTGAAAATGCGTTTTGACCCAGCCCTGCCAGCCCGCATAATCGATGCCGTAGTTCTGCAGCGGAGCAACGCCAAACACGAAAGAGTTCATTACTGGGAGCCCCTTCGCATCGAGTTCGACGTTTGAAATCAGGAATCGGGGAGAGAACCTGACGACTGCCTTGGTGATCTTGTACGCTTCACCAAACGGTCCGCCCACGCCATGGAATCGCGCGCCGCCATCGGTGGAGACGTTGGTGCTGCCGGACGCGGAGAACTGTTGGTTGAAAGACAGGATCGCACTACGGATTTCGTTGCGCACATCGGTCACGGCGACGGCCGCCGGAACCGTCAGATCGATCTTCAGCAGGATGCTGATCATGGCATCCCAGGGTCCGTTGGGCATCAGGTGCTGGCTGAACCGCTCTTTGCCCAATGCGTGCAGATAGATATCCGTCGCACCGTGAGCTCGCTTGGTGCGGTTCATCTTCTTGCGAATCGGCCAGTAGGCGTACGTCCGGTACGGGAAGTTCGGATGCCCGGGAACCTTGTATTCCGTGTAGCCGCCGTGCTTCGAATAAAACGGCACTTCAATGTGCTTTCTGGCGAACTCCGCGTTGTGCCAGAAGTACCGGTTGCGCATCTCCACCGCCATGGTCATCATGGGATATGGCGTTGCGCCGCCGTACAGGCTGGCGGCCAGATCGAAGTCGCGACCTTCATCGCAGTAAGGATCGCCCGGGATGTTGTTGGTTACGCCAGGGCCATTGTGGTTGCATCGCGTCCACCACTCGCCGTATTCGTCCGGAAGCGATCCGCCGTGCCCAAGTTCGTGGGCCAGTGTGTACGAATTCGGGGCGAACCCATTGTCCACCTGGAAGCCCGTGTCCGTGATCTGTCCCACACCCCCGGTGGAATCCATGAAGGCACGATCGCTGCCGTCACCGGACTGAAAAACGTCCATTCTGAAATGAGCGCCCGGCAGACCTGGCGATGGATGCAGGAAGTACACGACCTCCCCGTGGACGTCTTTCGCCGCCTTCTGAGGAACCAGCATGGCCCGGTCTGCATTCGCTGCGCCATCATATCCGTTCCAACGTTGCATCAATGCCGTGATACTGGGTTTGCTGAAGGCCTTGCCGTCCGTACCGTTGTGAACGGACCCCGCCGACCCTACGCTGGCGCCAGCCGGGGCGGCGCCCAGGAAGTTGTAGTTCAACCGGAAGTACTGCATGTTGACGAACAACTCTTTGAGCCCAATCGCCCCAGTCGCGTCAACCCGATCGCAACAGCGCAGCAGCACCATGTCGAAACGGCCAATGCGCTGGGGCGCGGTGGTCAATCCGGCGTAAGGATTGACGGTGCTCGCATGCGCCTGGCCCCATTCGGGTCCAATGACGAAGTATTTCTTGGCGATGTCGTGGGGCTGTTTCGCCAAATTCGTTCCTGCGGGCGTGGCGCTGGCCACGGCGTCATACCAGCGCACGGCCGCCCGCGCACCAAACACTTTGGCCGACGTCCTGTGGTCGAAGGCGTCGAAACACGAGGAGAGGCCTGCCACCATCCGAACCCAATTGGGGTAGTCGGCGATGTAGTTGAATTTGGCACCTTTGCGCTCGATATCGCTGAAGAACGGTTCGGCTGCGCTGGGTTTATATACACCTTCCTCGGTGAGGTTCGCGACTTCATCGTAGGCTTTTGCGAAGCGATGATGGAAGATCGCGAACTGATCCGTCTTGGCCAGGTCAAGCGGCACGCTGGCCGAATCCGTCAGCACGATGTCATCGAGAGAAAAAATCATGGGCGTGGCCTTACTGCGGCTCTTCAACAGACCAGGCTGATCCCAATCCTCCCAGAACTTGGCGTCGTAGGTTTTCGGGGCCGTCTGATACCGAGACCAATAGCCCTTTGATTTCCAGAGCTTCGGCATGTCGTAGTACTTGAGCCGATCCGCATCGGCGTTCAGCTTGGCGCTGCTGGCAGAGACTTTTTCATACTTCCTGGTTGCCGGATCGCTCGAGAGTACGAACGTGGATTCCGGCAGCTCGAACTGTATCAACGCGTCTTTGTCCGGCCTTTCGGCTTTCGCGCCTTTAGCGTCCTTTTGGCGGATCCAAGGTACGCAGTGGACGCTCTTCTCCGCGTCTTCAGGAAGCAGTGTCCAATGACTGGAGCCTTCGCGCTCCAGTTTCGCGGCAGGACCCCAGAATCCCTCGATCAGCGTGGACGGCGCATTGACACGCTTGTGCCCATGATCTGAATGTCCGTAGTATCGATCGAAAAACTCATACCGCATGAATTGCCAGTGGGGATCGAGTACCAACGCGACCGGCGCGCCTTTTTCACCGATACGCCGTACCCAGTTCGTGGAAGGAGCGTCGAATACATAAATCTTGCCTTCTTCCGCCTTATAGGCTTTGGCTCCATCGACGTATTTGGGATCCTCGGAAAGACTCCAGACCGATTCAACCAAACTCCAGCTCTGGGGTGGACCGAAAAACTTGGCGTCGGATTTTTCAAGCTCCTTGCGATCCGACCATGGCTTCAGCTCGGTCTTGAGCGTCTTGGCGTCGCCATTCGAAATGAACTGCTTCTTGTTGCCGAACTTGAGAGTGAACCAATCCCATTTGCGGTCTATTTCCACGTTGAACTTGCCGTCTTCATCCAGTTTGGCCTTGGCCACTTCAGTATCGGCGTCAGCTCCTTTGCCGCTGTACGCGGCCACAACAAAGTTCTTGGGAAAGGTCAGCTCCCGGTCGGTCGGGTCCTTGAACTTCAGCTGTCCGTAGAAATGCAGGGGATGGCGAACGTGAAGATCGATATGCTGGGCACTGGCGCCTACTTGCCCGTTCGCCACGTGAATCGGAACTTTTTGATCTTTGAGTTTGGTTGTCGAGGTCGGGCCGGTAACTAATACCCAATCCGCTTCCTTGGCGATTTTGGGCGCGGTATTCGTTGCATGAAAAGACTTGGCGCCCGCCCCTTTGAATTTGGCCTCCGGCGACTCTTTCGCCGTCATGGTGACATTGCTGGAATGCTGCGGCGCACCATCAGCCGAGCAAAGCTGCATGTCAAAACTCTCGGCGGGCCAGAAACGGTGCTGGCTGTGAGTCTTGACGTACACCTCCCAGCCGCACTTGGCTACAGCGCCACCAGGGGGGCCCTTGGGCGCTTTGGCCGCGCCGGCGTTCGCACCGGGCAATCCGGCGCCGCCTCCGGGAAGAGGCGGCGGTGCTCCGTTAGCCACGTGTCGTCACCCCGGTGAGCGTGTCCGAGCCCATCTCGTCGTCATCCTGATCATCGTCTTCCTCGATCTCAAACGGATCAGCGACGGGGGCAACGTCCGCTGCCGCAACCGTGCCAGGTGCGGGTGGCCGTATGAACGGCTCGTACTCGGGTTGAATGGACTGCGGCACGTAGCTCGCATCGACGGAGGTGTCGTCCCACACCACACCGTCGAAACCCATGCCGGAATCGTCTTCAGCCTCATCGCCTTGCTCCGGTGCCGGTACTTCAGTCACAGGATACAAATGCGCGTACGCCTCTTCCATCAGCTGGTCCATTCGAGACGTGGGCGATTGGTCGGTTGCCTGGAGAAACGGAAGCGCCCACGCGCATGACGCCTGCTGTTCAAAATCGTTGCCGAGCGTGAAGGTGAGATTAAGATACCGCAACAAATCGTATTGCGAAAACAATCCGAAGCCTCGCGCCCGGCGCAGGTTGCCGCGAACCAACTGCAACAATGCGGCTTCGCTCAAGATTTCGCATTGCGCCGGGAAGTAGCGCTTCACATGAGCGCAGGCGTCATCGTCGAATCGGGCGTACAGGTCGAGCGCGAGGGCCTCCAGTTGTTCGTTGCGTATGTGCAGCATCGCTGACAGCTACCAAGGTTCAAATGGAGGACAGCGGGTGATATCTACCTCAGAATTACGCATGGGCAGCATCGATGCGCAACTTGCGCAGATCATGCGGTGAAAGCTCAGCCGTTGTCCGCGCGGGACCAGGCGGTCCAGTGCCCACGGGGGCTCGGCCACCCACGTTGCGAACGCGCGCAAGATGGCAGGCGGTGCGACAATTCACGCATGAACTCCATTCGTCTCCGCCGTGCCACCTGCGACGATGTCCCATTCCTCGAACTGTGGGACACCGATCCGGACGTTGTCGCCGCAACCACCGACGACCGCGAGATCGATCGCGCGTTCGGCGGTCTGGATTGGCGCGACGAGTTGTGCCACGACTCCGAGGTCAGCTACCACCTTATCGCGGAACTCGATGGTCGCCCGATCGGCGCCATGCAGATCATCGATCCGCACGAAGAGCCCACGCACTACTGGGGCGAGATTGAACCCAATCTGCGGGCGATCGACATCTGGATTGGCGCGCACAACGACCGCAACCAAGGGTATGGCGCCGAGATGATGCGACTCGCCCACACCCTCTGCTTCGCCGACCCCTCGGTGACGGCCATCGTGATTGATCCGCTGGCGAGTAACACACGCGCGTTGGCGTTCTACCACCGCCTGGGCTACGTACCCATCGAACACCGCATGTTCGGCGACGATGCGTGTCTGGTGCTCAAGCTTTCGCGAACAACTTAAAACCCCGCCGGCCGCTCCTTCGCCACACCCGCCACCCGCTCCAACGCCAGGCCCACGCGCGCCACCGTCCCTTCATCGAACAACCGGCCAATCAGCGTGACGCCATGGGGCACGCGCCGTGGCGTCGCAAACGTGGGCAAGGGGTTTTTCGGATCAGGCGCCCAGTCACTGCGTACTTCGGACACGTGCACGAACCCTGTACGCAGTGTGAGCGACGGATGACCCGTGAAGTTGGTGGTGGTGAGCGTCTCGTCACGCAACGACGGCACGAGCAGCACATCCACCTGCTCGAAAATGGTCGCCAGCTCGTGCGCAAAACGCCGACGCAACCGGTCGGCCTGCACAAAGTCCACCGCCGTCAGAAATCGCGACATGCGGAACAGGTTGGGCCACGCGTCGGGCACCTGCACCTTCATGGTGCGCGACGTTCCCGACAGCGTCAGCTCTTCGAACGCCGCCGCGGCCTCGCTGAACAAAATCAGCATCAATGCATTGTGCGGAATGTCGGGCCACGTCAGGTCCACCGTTTTCATGCCGAGGGTGCGCACCGATTCCACCGCGGCACGGTCTACGTCGGTGGCCGGCGCCTGTTGCATCCACGCGGGAAAAATACCGACGCGCAGTCCGCTCACACTGGCGTTGGCGTCGTAATCGAGATGACTGCTCACACTCGACACATCGCCGCGGTCCGGGCCGCTGACGGCGTTAAGCACCAGCATGGCATCCTCCACACCGCGCGTCATCGGCCCCAACTTGTCGAGCGACCAGCACAGGGTCATCGCACCCGTTCGCGGCACACGGCCGAATGTAGGGCGCAATCCTGTCACGCCGCAACGCATGCTCGGGCTCACAATGCTGCCTCCCGTCTCGCTGCCAATGGAGAAGCCCACCAGCCCCGCCGCCGTGGCGGCACCCGGTCCTGCACTCGAACCCGAGGCACCTTCTTCCAGCAACCACGGGTTCATCGTTTGTCCGCCAAACCAGATGTCGTTCAACGCCAATGCGCCCAGGCTGAGTTTGGCAATGAGAATTGCGCCCGCATCTTCCAGTCGCTTCACCACCGCCGAGTCATTTTCCGGCACGCGATCCCGATACGGCTCGGCACCATACGTGGTGGCGATTCCCGCCGTGTCCAGCAGATC
>JANMRE010000585.1:0-5837 GCA_031370885.1 Gemmatimonadaceae bacterium | reverse complement strand
TCGGCAATGGCTTGTGTTCGGTGCGCTCGCGGTCACTGCGGCGGTCGTCGCGCAGGCACTCGATCACACGGCGTGGCAGGTGCTGCGCGATCCGCGCATTCACGAGAAAGATCTCGGTCGACTGCTGCGCCTGATCGGATACTTACCCGTTTGGTGTATCGTCGCGGTCGCGCTGTGGATGCAGGATCGCTCGGATCCCGACCGACGCGCGGGATGGGGATGGCGCGGTGGTTTGGTGCTGCTGGCGCCAACGGTTGGGGGCGCGCTGGCCGAAGTCCTCAAGCTGCTGGTGCGGCGGCTGCGACCCTCAGCCGATGTGTTCGCGTACGCGTGGCGGCCGTTCAGCGAAGACACATTTTCAACGCGGGGCTTAGGTATGCCCAGCAGTCACGTGATGGTCGCCTTTGCTGGCGCGGCCGCGATCTCGCGCGTGTTTCCACGGGCCTGGGTATTGTGGTACCTGCTGGCCGCTGGTTGCGCCGCAACCCGCGTCCTGTCACTTGGACACTTTCTGAGCGATACCGTGGTGGCCGCCTTTCTGGGCTATTCCGTTGGGGTGGTGCTGGCGAGGTCCGGCGGATTCGGACGATCGTTGATGCGTTCTGCCCACGACGATGTCCCGGTCACTTGACGGTGATCCGACGATGAAAGAGACCACGTCCGCGTCGGCACACCCGTTGGTTCCTCAGGGCACGGCCGAGTCGCCGTGCATCAAGGTGTGTCAGCTGGATCTTCACGATCGCTGCCGCGGTTGTGGTCGCACGCTCGATGAAATCGCCCGGTGGAGTTCCATGACCCCCGTCGAACGCATTGCCGTCAATCAGCGCGTGGGATTCGTGTCGCACGAGCACCGTCGGTGAAATTGAAGCGCCGTGTGGCGATGGCCTGGCTCAGTGCCGCCTGTATCGCCGCCGGATGTGCGCAGCGTCCTGCGCGCCCAACCGCTACAGCAATACCAGAACTGGCGGCTGACGTGTTGGGGACCTTCGAGGACGACTACGGCATTCGCTATCGCATTGACGCCGAGCGTTGGCAGCAGGGTGAGCGCACAACGTATCTCGTCACGTCGTGGCACGCGCAGGCGCAATACGTCATTGCACGCAACGCGCCAACCAATCCGTCCGCACCCGATCGATGGACACGCATCGACTGGATGCCACTGCACGGCATGCCCCCGTACACCTGGGCCTATTGTCTGAGCGCGTACGACGCGCCAACCCGCGACGTTGCCGAAGCGACACGCGTTGCAAAGCGGGACAGTCCGAAAACCGGATGCAACGGTTTCCCGTTCTCACGCATGAAACGTGCGGAGTGACGGCACACCGCCAATCCGTTCAGCGGTTGTAGCGCTTCTTGAACTTGTCCACGCGTCCCTGCGTGTCGATAAGACGCTGCGTGCCCGTGTAAAACGGATGGGAATCGCTGGTGATTTCAAGCAGGATGAGCGGGTACGTTTTCCCGTCGTCCAGCGTGATTTTCTGCTCGCTCGTCATGGTGGAACGCGTGACCACTGTCACGCCCGTGGACGAGTCCTTGAATACCACCGGATGATACGGCGGGTGAATGCCTGCTTTAGCCATCGGCCACTCCTGCATGCGATCCCATTGCCGACGGGAACGCGTCCTTGGGGGAGCTCCACCGGAGTGGAGCCCTCGGCCGGCATTCCAATGGATGCGTGGCTGAGGATTTAGAGCCTTAATAAATGGCCCGATTTCGGTGCCGAGTCAAGGTCGAACGGCCTATCCGCCAAACGCGAACGCCAGAACGAGAACCAAACCAGCGGCGCTCCAGCCTAGCCGTCCCCAATGGGTGGGGTCATCGTGCCGGTCTCGCAGCGCCGACCGACCCACCGCCTGAGCGATGTACAGATAGGTCCCGGCCGCGAACGGCAGGAGCAGCGTGGTCAGGTTGGCCATCCGATGCCCAACCAGTAGCGTGAGGGTTGCGCCACCCATCGCAATGCCGGCCGTGACCAGATTGTAGACCACGGCGCGCAGCGGGCGAATGCCGCCGTGAACGAACAGAGCGAACGTCCCCACTTCACGAGGCAATTCGTGCAGACCCACCGCGACCAGCGTCAGGAGTCCAATCGACGGATCGGCGAGAAATGCGGCCGCGATCAGCGCACCGTCAACGAAATTGTGAATAGCGTCACCAACAAATGCCATCGGTGCCAGGGCTCGTGAGCTGTGCGCCGGCTGGGACGCAGGTGTGGGGTGCATATGCACGCACTCGGCCTCACTGCTCTCACTGTGGTGGGCGGACGGCGCGCCCAAGGGAACGCCATGGGCGTGGGCATGATCATGACCCGCCAGTGCCCGCTCGATGAGTGTGAACACCACGAACCCAGCGCCGACGCCGAGGGCCACTGTGAGCGGCGGCTGACCCATGCGCAGTGATTCCGGGATCAGGTGCCCGACCGCCGCCGCGAATACGGTGCCCGATCCGAAAGCGGTGAGTTGAGGGAGCCACCGGCGCAGCAAGGCCTCCCGTCGCGCCATCAGGAATGTGACCACCAGTGGGAGGCCGGACACCAGCGCCACCGACAGGAGTGTGCTGGCCCAGGTCCCCAAGGGCAGGAAGAGCGCGGCAAGCATTAATGAAAACTAATTCGCAATAGACACTTGGGAACCGCTGTTCCGCGGTTACGGCCTCGATAACGACTGTACGTCGTAATACGACTGCACGGTTCCTGCCTGCACCCCGCGCACGACATCAAGGATTGACGACGTCAATTGCTGCATCAGAAACGCGCCCCCCCCGCCACCGCCACCGCCACCGCCACCGCCAAAACCGCGACTGGTGACCGAACGAATGAATCGACTGGTGCTGTCCAACGGCATCGAGCCAACGTTCGCATAGAACGCCTGCCACGTGCCATACTGAAACAGATACTGCTCGACGTTGCTGGTGTACATCACGTTCACGCGCGCACCGCGTTCCCGAAGCCAATCGCCAACGGCTCGCAGCGCTTTGGGTCCGGCGAAGTCGCCCACGAGCGGCACGATGAGGTTGCGTCGCTGCATATCGCGCACCACGCTGTAGGCACTTTCGCTGCCCAGAAATCCGCGATTGGCGCCGCGTTCGTCGGTGGCGCTGGCAACTTGCGCGAACGTGGGCATGCGATTGAATCCGCCGCGTGACCGTCCGGTGCTGCCCGACGAATAGTTGAGAGACGGACCTGATGCGACGAAAATGCTGTCCACGTAGCGCAACGTCGCGAGATCTGTCGAATCCAGCGTGAAGCCATGTCGCTGGACCAACTGCAGTCGTGCCTCGTCAAACGTGCGTCGAAACATGGCCAGGTCGGCTGGCGTCTGATCCAGCAGTGTGATCAGGGAATCGGCACTGAGCGCGTTGGTCACGGTGGCGATCGCGGGACGCGCAAACAGTCGCGCCAGGAACTCGGCGCGGGTTGCCGACAGTTCGAAGATGGCTTTGTACCAGAGATGCTGCAGCAGATTCTGCCGTCGGATGTCCACGATAAAGGCGATACCTGGACGGAGGGCACCGAGATACGTGAAGTTCTGCTCCGGACCAACCCCCACATATACGCTGCCCGGTGGCGCGAACGACTCGAGATGGGCAATGACATGTTGCAGACCCATTTCGTTGGATACAAAATTCTCCGACTGAAAGTAGCCGCCGGGTTCGGAGAGTTCGCGCACCATGCGCCAAAACGTGCTGTCGGCGATGCGCTCCGGCAGCTGCGCTCCACGCGGCGACGTGGGAAGCAAACCGCGCAGATCCTGCGCGATCGCGGCCGCCGACTGCGCCGACCCTGGTGCGGACACGGGTTGCGGTGCACGATGGCAGGCAACAACCAGCGAGCCAACAACGGCCAGGACGACCGAGCGGCGAGCGCCGGACAAGGAGGGCAGTGTCGCTGATTGACGCATGGGAGAGACCTTACGCGCGGAACGCGCGGCGGCAAGGTTCAAACACACACGAACCCGTGAAACCCCGATAACCGTGCGGCGTATGTCCCGAAACACGCGGGGCGCCGCGTGCTTTTCCTGTCCCCCTGATCGATCCCGCCATGTTGCTCGCAATTCAACCGGCCCCGCCTGCGCCCCCCGCCGTCCCCCAGGTCAATGTGGCCGCCTCGGCGCGCAGCGGAGCACCCAGTGCCCCGGCAGTGCTCGATGGGGCGAGGGCACAGCGATCGGAGCTTCGCAATCAATTGGAACGGTTGCAGGACACGCGCAATGATCTGGTGAGGGACCTTACCGCTAACGGTGCGCCTGCCGCCACCAAGATTGGATTGGAGGCCCGCATCTCGGCCATCGATGCGCGGATTACCGCTACCGACCAGCAGTTGGCACAAGCCGATCAAGCGGTGGCTAACGCGGCTGCGGTACCGGGCGCGGTGGTCGAACCACCACGCATCGTGCGCAGCGGGCCACCCGATGAGCTCGTCGCGATTCCCATAGTCTTCACGATCTTCGTGCTGGCGCCAATCGCGATCGCCTACGCGCGTCGGATCTGGCGGCGCGGAGCCACCGTCATTGCCCCGGTACCTCAAGAGGTGCGGGACCGGCTCGATCGGATGGGTGAAGCGGTCGAGTCGATTGCCATTGAAGTGGAGCGCATCGGCGAGGGGCAGCGATTTATGACCAAAGTTTTGTCAGAGAGTGGCCGAGCACTCGGGGCAGGGGCGGCGCAACCGATTCCACTGGCGCAGGCGGAGAGAGTGGGAGTGCGACGCGAGGGGTGACGGCTGCCGCTGGGGACTGGCGCGGCCTCCATGCAACCCTTTCGGGACCCGCACTGTCTCCCCCACGCACATGCATGAGCAACGAGGCGGCGACTGATGGCGCAATCGAACCCGAACCGCGGATGACCTCCACGGCCGATGCGGAACTGATCGCGCGAGTGCAGGCGGGAGACCCCGGCGGAGAGCGCGAGTTCTACGATCGGCACATCGACCGCGTGTACCGGCTCATCTACCGGATGAGCGGGTGCACTGATCTCGCACAGGAATGGACCCAGGACACGTTTATCCGGGCATTTGACCGGATCGGACAATTCCGCGGCGATTCGGCCCTGTCGAGTTGGTTGCATTCCATCGCCGTATCGGTCACGCTGAACGGGCTTCGTACGCACAAGCGGCGTGAAGCGTTTTCGGCACCGCTCGATGAAGCACTCGGCGCGGGTCGATGGCCCAACGACAGCGAACCCGATCTCAAGGTTCGGATGCGTGATGCCATCGACGCACTGCCAACCGGTACGCGCACGGTGTTCGTGATGCACGATGTGGAAGGCTACACGCACGAAGAGATCGGCGAACGGCTTGGTGTCGCCATCGGCACCAGCAAGTCGCAACTCTCCCGTGCCCGTGAAAAACTGCGCGTGGCACTCGCGCCATTTGCGCGGAGGGAACTGGCATGACCGACGAACGACACGCACCCGATGATGCATCACCCGACACACCGCTCGATCCGTGGGTGGTTGAGCTGGCGCGCGACGCCACCGACGTACACGACAAGGCGATCCCACGTGACATGATGTGGGCGCGTATCCAACAGCACCGTCGGCAGTTGGCCGACGCGGCCGTCGCGGGCACCGCTATAGTGGTTGCACCTTCACCGGCCGTGGGCCATGCACTCCCGCCGTCGCGGCGCCACAACTGGGTGCTCCGTGCCGCGGGAATCGCCGCCATGGTAGTTGGCGGCATCGGTGTGGGTCGATATCTGTTGCCCGCCACGGGTCCGTCCAAGTACCAGCGTGCCGTCACACAGGTTGCCTCGCGCGCCGACAGCATCGCGGCGTTGGGGCTGGGACCCGATGCACTCGCCGAGATGCCTCGCTCAGATGATCCGGCACATGTCGCGATG
>JANMRE010000522.1:0-1410 GCA_031370885.1 Gemmatimonadaceae bacterium | reverse complement strand
GAACGTGGCGTCCGCAGCAGATCTGGCGTCAGACGATGGGCGATACGGCGCGCACGATGATCACGAGTGCGGCGTACTCGCATCGTTCGCCGACGGTGTCGCCGGATGGACAGTGGATCGCGTTTATTGCGGATTCCAAGTTGCGCGCGGACTCGGTTGTTGACCTCGACCGCGATTCGCTGGCCAAGCTGCCGTTCAACAAGGTGCGCGACGAAGCGGTGCGAATCGTGGCGGACATCTATTTCATGCATGCGAACGGGGGCGCTCCGCGCAAGGTGGCCGACTGGATGGGCGCGGAATCCGATCTGGCCTGGTCGGTCGACAGCAAGCGTATCGCGTTCATCGGACGTCCCGGGCGAACCAAGTCGGCGCGCATCTATATCGTGGAAGCGACGGGCAGTGTACCGCGCAACATCCTTGGCGACTGGCAGTATGAGCCCTCCAACATTGACTGGCTTTCGAACGGGTGCCTGATGCTCAGCGCCGACATCGGCGGACGGACGGCGATTCTCGAAGCTGATAGCGGCGGCAAGGCGACGCCGTGGGACGTTGTGAAGGGCCGACGCCAGATTCGCGGCATGTCATTCGATGCGGCGGGCAAGACGGTGGCCTACGTGGCCACGTCGATGAACAAGCCGACCGAGTTGTTCGTGGCCAAGCGCGATGGATCGGAAGAGCGGCAACTCACCAACTTCAACCACGAACTGAACACGGATGTCGTGTGGAGCGATGCGGAACGATTCACGTACAAGAGTGTCGGCAACCTCGAAATCGAAAGCTGGTTGATGAAGCCGTACGGTTACGAAGCCGGCAAGAAGTATCCGATGGTGATCTACATTCACGGCGGTCCGCACTCGTCTTACGGCGAAGGCTGGTTTGACGAATTCCAGAACCTCGCCGCGCAAGGGATGTTCGTGTTGTTCACCAATCCGCGTGGCTCAAGCGGCTACGGTGCGCCATTCACCTACAGCACGCGTGGTCGCTGGGGTCTGGAAGATTATCAGGACCTGATGAAGGCGGTTGATATCGTAGCCGCACGTCCGGATGTGGACAGCACGAAGATGGGCGCAACCGGCGGTTCGTATGGCGGCTTCATGACGACGTGGCTGGCCACGCGCACGACCCGCTTCAAGGCCATCGAAACCGACCGCACGATCACCGACTGGACCTACTGGTATGGCTCCAGTGATGCACAGGGGCTGACGGAATTCGAGTTCTACGGCAAGCCGTGGGACAATCAAAAGTTGTATGACACGCTGTCGCCCATCCGCTACGTGCAGAAGGTGAAGACCCCGATGTTGATGGTGCAGAGTGAAGAGGACTTCCGGACGCCGATGGGAAGCGCCGAAATCTGGTTCATGTCGCTCAAGAAGCAGGGTGTGCCGGTGGAGATGGTGCGCTACCCGCGGT
>JANMRE010000691.1:0-2979 GCA_031370885.1 Gemmatimonadaceae bacterium | reverse complement strand
GGCTTGAAGCTACTCTGAAACGACGCGTGCGACTCCTCGATAGCGTTGCTTGTGAATCTGTTGGGAAAGCCGGATGCGGGAAATCCGCCTGTCCGGTTTGATGAGGGGGACCAGGGTCATTCCTTGGTCCCTACTCTACCGAACCCTGCGGTTCAAGAATTTTTGGCGTCCCTTGTCGATCATGTTGAACCGCAGGGGACGCAGGGGACGCAGGGGACGCAGGGGGCACCTGTGAGCCGAGCGCACTGACCGACTCTTTACCAAATCATTTTTCATGGTTTCGATCAACTATCCTCATAGGTTTGGAGCACACCGTGGACGTGTCGCTGGGTGAACGTGAACTCGATGTACTGAGCGTGCTCTGGCAGCATGGCCCGGGCACGGTGCCTGAAGTGCGCGACCGACTCCCGGACGAACTCGCCTACAACACGGTGCTGACGGTGCTCCGAAACCTTGAAGCCAAAGGCGTTGTGTCGCACAGCGAAGAGGGTCGGCAGCATCGCTACCGCGCCGTGATTGCCGAAGATCGTGTGCAGCGCCGCCTCGTCACTCGACTCGTTGACAAGCTCTTCCGCGGCTCACCCCTGAGTCTGATGGCGCACCTCGTGGAGCGCGAACGCCTGTCCGCTGATGATGTGCGCGCGTTGCAACAACTGCTCGACGAGCGCGTGGCCGAGTTACAATCGCCTTCCGTCTCGTTGCGTGAGCGAGACCGCGCCGACGTCAGCACCCGGGAGACCGGCCGCGTGCCACGAACCCGCAAACCACGATAGGAGCGTGCGATGATTGCCACGTTGATGGTATTCGGACTTGTCATGGGTGCACTGTTTGCATCTGCTGGCGCCCTGCTCGAGCCAGTGCTGCTGCGGTGGCGATGCCGCGTACGGTGGCTCTGGCTCGCCATGATGTTCGGCACCGTGTATGTCCTGGTGACGGCGGCAATCTCCGCACCCACCGGCTCCGATCGTATCACCGCAGGTACCCCGTCTCTCGCGTTCCCCGCGGTGTCCAACTCGCGGAATATCTCCAATACGGCAGGCATCTCGCCAACCACGCTCGAACCACGCGTTGTGTGGACGGGCGCGCGTCTGGCGCGGCTGCGTGCCAATGCGGCGGCGTTTGATCGACCACTCCTCTTCCTGTGGATCGCCGGCTCAGTCGTGCTGGCCCTCTGGTTGGCGGCGGTCACGCTCGCCACGACACATTCGTTCGATAGGTCGCGGAGACGCCATGCGATGTCGGGGACAGACGATGTGATCATCACCACAGACGTGGGACCGGCAGCCATTGGCGCGCTGCGAAGGCGCATTCTGCTGCCGTGCTGGGTGCTTGAACTCGAGCCGGGGCTTCGCGCGTTGGTCATGCAACACGAACGTGAACACCTGCTGGCGCGCGACCCGTTGCTGCTGCTCACGGCGATGACGCTCATCGTGCTGCTGCCGTGGCAGCTGCCCCTCTGGTGGATGGCGCGACGACTGCGATCAGCGATTGAGTACGATTGCGACGCGCGCGTGCTGTGTACCGAACCCGACGTGCAACGCTACGCGTCGCTGCTCGTACTCGTCAGCGCCCACCGTCACCCGTCGCGTACGACAGTGCCGTTCCTTGCGCACATGGTGTTCATGTCCACGGCGTCCGCGCGCGCGGCACTTCGGCAACGCATCCTGGTGATGACCCAGCCGCGACACGCCACCCGCCCGGTATCGTCGCTGGCGGCCGTGGCGGTGGCAGCGAGTATTGCCCTCGTGGCCATGTCGCTACCCACACCGTCGCGCTACATGTATGCGCAAACAGCTCCGCCCGTTGCTGCGCCGCAGACAGGTACGCTGCGAACCCCGACCGACAGTGTGATCGAGTTTCGATACCTCGTTGGTACCCATACCGTGTTTCTCGAAAATGGACTGAAGTCGTTCATGTATCTGCTGCAGAAGACCGATCTGATCTCCGACCCGAACGCCGGATTCACGACCATCCGCGTGACGTCCAAGTCGGGCCGACCCACCACGGTGGCCCTGTTTGTTGAGCGCGCCGCGACGGAACGGACATTCAAGATGGATACGTCTCGCGTTCGCACGCCGTTCTCGTTGGTGCGCGATCGCGATACGCCCCTTCTGCATATTCGATCGGTAAGCGGCGACACCATTCTCATCACGTCGCCCGCCGCAGTCGCTCCCGTCTGGGCATCGAAATCCAGCGGATTGCATTTCGTGCTCTGGGGCGTGAACAGCCTGGGTGTTGTGCAGCGCTGACCCGCGACGCGCGGGCCTCAGCCCGCTATGCCCTGTCGACGTGGCGTGGCCACGTATAACGTGTGCATGGGGCCCGCCGTATCGTGGGCCCGCACTCGCAGCGTGGTAACGGCAAGCCCCGCACGTTGCAGCGCATCCACAAACCGTGGATCATCACCCACCGACCAGTAGGCTATCGCGCCACCAGTGCGCAGCGCGGCCACGGTCGTGCCGATCCCACGCGCCGCATACAGCCGCGCGCTCTCCGACATCAGCATCCCGTCGGGGCCGTTATCCGTATCGAGCATGATAGCGTTGAACCCACCGGGATTGGCCTGCAGCACGTTCACGACATCGTCGTGCACGATGTGCACTCGCGGATCACGCATCGCCTCGGCCGACAGGTCATACTCGGCGTTGGCGTTCCACGCAATCACCTCGGCCATGAACTCCGCGACCACCACGTCGGCGTCGCCACGCAGTTGCCGCAACGCCGCGCGAAGCGTGAAGCCCAGTCCAAGTCCGCCAATCAATACGCGTGCTCCGGCCACGTCGCGCAACGGTGCGCACGCAACGTCCGCCAATCGATCCTCGGAGAGATGCCGGCGCGTGGACATGAGTTCCACACCATCGGCGCGGATGAGATACGCGCCGTCGTGTCGGAACAGCGCGATCAGGGTGCCGTTTGGCGTGCGCGCCTCGCCCAGCCGTTCAAGGGGTTTCATGGCACGAACGATAGTGACAACAGGTT
>JANMRE010000474.1:0-15647 GCA_031370885.1 Gemmatimonadaceae bacterium | reverse complement strand
GACGAGCTGAAGCAGCGCTCAGGTTTCGCATCGCGGATCGGCGACACGGGCAGTTTCATGCGCCATGCAGCAACACCCCTTCCCGCACGACTGTCGCCGGAAGGGCCGCCTTTGACCGAAACGCCTCATCGCAGTTCCAACGTCACGGTCGACGCGCTTCAGCCGTTCCACGAGCCGCCACAGCACATTCTACGAAACGGCTGATCGTATGCGACAACAGCACGCCCCACGTAATCGGAGCATCCCCGGTAACAATCGCTGCCCGTGCACTTCGGCACAGCGTTCGCGCCGTGCGCGGGCCTCCCAACCACGTCGCGATTTCATAACCACCGCTCTCCAGCGCGTTGACATGCACGATGCCGTACACGGACGTGTCGGCGGGCGGTAAATCCCTGCGCGCCACGATGCATCGACCCTGCATATCCGCCGCTAGCGTTCCGCTAGCGTTGGGCTAGCGCACACGTATGCGCTCCGCTCTCGCTACGATCGACTGCGCGACCGCGGGCTGCTCACGAAAGCGGAGGCTGCCGCGCGCCTCGGCATCCACGAAGCCACGCTCGTCAGCTGGGCGAAGCACGGCCTCGTGACGAGACACGCCTACAACGCCCGCGCGTACCTGTACGAGGACCCAGGCCCGAATCCGCCGAGCAAGCAGAGCAGTCGATGGAACCGGCTCACAGATCGGGCGGTGACCAAGACGACGGAGTCAGAACCCTCACATCGAACGGGAGGAGGTGCAGTATGAAGACGGTTGGTTGGTACTCAGTAAACGTGCCGACTTCCGACTTCCGACTTCCTACTCAGTCAGGGCGTCTGTCGCTCGCCCTTCGCTTCCCGCCCCATCTGCAACGCAAAGTTCACTGCTACGACAATCAACGCCCCGAACAGGAACGTGAACGCGAAGTAGCTGACCATGGAGCTCGTGGGGTCCATGCCACCATCGGCACTGGGACCGGACACCATCATCAGCAACGCATACAGGCCGAGCAGCGGCACCACCGTGGCAGCGGCCACTATGCTGAACAGGCGAGCGGTCTTGGGTGCGAGCATTGGCGGCAACTCAGGTGAGTGACGGCAAATATGACGGGAGCGAACCCTGAAGATATTCCGACGTCGGTCGAACGGGGAGTACCCGGCCCCCTGGCCGGTCGATTCAGCAGCCGCCTACTCTTCCCAGGATTCAACGCCGGCCTCGGTTACCCGATGCGATATCAGGGGCAACGGTGGATCGGCCTCGTCAGCTATGCAAATGGCCTCACCCAGCACCGCGAGACCTTGCGCGATGCCTGCACGGTCGCTCGCGAACACGCTGCCGAGTGGCTCGCCCGCTCGCACGAAATCGCCAGGTCGGGCTGTTATCACAAACCCAACGCTGGGATCCACCGCGTCTTCCACCCTGTTACGGCCGCCACCCAGCAAGGTGATCCCGCGACCAATTGTGCGCGGTTCAACCTGTGCAACCACGCCATCGCGGGGAGCCTTGAACAATTCCACTTCTCCGGCCTGCGGCAGCAGCCCGGGATCGTCGACCACCCGTGGGTCGCCCCCCTGCGCTTCGATGATGTCCTGGAACTTGCGGGCGGCCTTGCCACTGGAGATCGCGACTTCCATGCGACGACGCGCTTCACTGCGGTTGGTCACGGCACCACCCAGCAACAGCATCTCTGCGCCAAGCGCGTACGTAAGCTTCATCACATCAGGTGGACCTTCTCCGCGAAGCGCCATGATGGACTCTTCCACTTCGAGCGCATTCCCGCAGGCGCGTCCCAAAGGACGGTCCATGGCGGTGAGCAGCGCAATCACCGGACACCCGTGATCGGCGCCAAGGTCGATCATGGTTTTGGCCAACGCGAGTCCGTCCTCGAGATCGGGCAAAAAGGCACCCGATCCCCGTTTGACGTCGAGGACCAATCCACTCAGTCCTTCTGCCAGCTTTTTCGACATGATGCTTGCGCTGATCAACGGAATGCTCTCCACCGTGGCCGTGGCGTCACGCAGCGCATACAGTCGACGATCGGCAGGGGCGATCTCGCGGGTCTGCCCCATCAACGCGCATCCCAGCCGCTCCAGCAACCGGGTCGCTTCGGCCAGCGACAAGTCGGTGCGAAACCCGGGGATCGATTCCAACTTGTCGAGCGTACCACCAGTGTGACCCAATCCCCGACCGGACATCATCGGTACCGCGACGCCCAGCGAGGCCACCAGCGGCGCGAGCACCAACGACACCTTGTCTCCCACGCCGCCGGTCGAATGCTTGTCCACGCGCGGTATGGCGAGATGCGTGAAGTCGAGCGAGGCGCCGCTCTGCAGCATAGCGTCCGTGAGCGCACCAAGTTCGGCGCGGTCGAGTCCCTGGAAGTAAATAGCCATGGCCAGCGCCGACATCTGGTAGTCGGGCACAACGCCATTGGCGTAGTCCTGCATGAGTTTGCGCCATTCGGCGGGGGCAATTCGGCCCCCGTCGCGCTTCCGTTCGATCAGCGCGCGTGCGAGCATGATGTATGCATGATGCAGCCAACCTACTGCGCGCCCCCGGTGCGCGCACGATCGGCGTCGGGCGCGTCCGATGCCATCAGACCCCGATTCCCATGATGATTCGCAGCATCCTGCGCGGCACGCTGTCGCTGCTGATCGCCGCTACTGCGCTCCGGGCCCAGTCTTCAACCAACCTGATAGAGGCCGGTGATCGCGAGAGCGCCGCGCGACGACCGGCGCAGGCGTTGCCCCTGTTTGAGCGGGCCGTGCAAGCCGACCCGCACAATTACGCGGCACTCTGGAAAGCCTCGCGCGAACTGGTTGATCTTGCCGAAATCGAACAGTCCAGCAACGAGCGAACCAAACTCTACGCACGCGCCGTGGACTACGCCAAGCGCGCCATTGCCGTGAACGCCAATGATGCCGAGGGACACTTCCATCTGTCGCGGGCCATCGGCCGAACCGCGCTGTCGGTGGGTCCGAGAGAACGGGTGAAGTATGGCGTTGAGGTGCGCAACGAGGCGCTGCGCGCCCTCGAACTGTCGCCGCGACATCCGGGGGCGTTGCACGTAATGGGTGTGTGGAACGCCGAGATCATGCGACTGAACAGTTTCACGCGGATGGTGGCGAAGACGTTTCTGGGCGGAAAGATCTTCGACACGGCCAGTTGGGCCGAAGCCACGCGCTACATGGAACTGTCAGTCGCCGCAGAGCCCACGCGACTGGTGCATCGGCTCGATATGGCACGCGTCTATCGGGACAGTGGACGAAAAGCCGACGCGCGCGCCGCTTACACGTTCGCGATCGGCTTGCCGTTAGTGGACTCCAACGACGAGATGTACAAGAGGGAGGCGGAGCGGGAGCTGGGGGCCATAAAATAAGACAGGAGAAGGGAGACAAAAGACGGGAGACTGCCAGTCGGCTGGACGTCTCCCGTCTCCCGTCTCCCGTCTTGACTTTTACATCTTCCCCAACATTTCCCGTCCCCGTCCCGCCACCCGGCGCGCGGTTCGTTCACCGTGGTCTACGGCGTCTTCAAGCACATTGGTGCCCCGCAGATAGGCGCGTCGCGCTTCGCGGCGCAGTCGTTTGCGGGTGTCGTTGCCGGCGGCTGGTGCCAAGAGCAGCGCTGCACCGGCGCCAACCAACGCACCGATCAGCAGGCCAAGGCCGAATCCCTGCGCGCGGCCGCCATTGTCGTCAGTGGTTCCGAACATATGTCCTCCTATCAAAGAAGTTGGCAGTAAATTGGTGCGCATGACCGTCCCGGCCTCCCCTGCCGTGAAGCGGGCTGCCGAACTGCGTGAGCAACTCGGACGCGCCCAGCACGAATATTACGTGCTCGATCGTCCCACGCTGTCGGACACCGACTACGATCGGTTGTTCCGTGAATTGCAGGCACTGGAGACCGCAAATCCTGAGCTTCGTTCGGCGGATTCCCCCACCCAGCGCGTGGGCGCGCCGGTCCAGTCCGGATTCAGGTCGCACCGACACCTGGTGCGCATGCTGTCGTTGGACAACGCCATGGACAACGAGGAGCTGCAGGCCTTCGAGCAGTCGGTCCTTCGCGTCGTGGGCGCGGATGTGCACAAGCAGGGCTACACCGTGGAACTCAAGATCGATGGCGCGGCCATCGCGCTCACCTACGAGCGCGGCGTGTTGGTTACCGGCGCCACGCGTGGCAACGGCACCGAGGGCGAGGATGTCACGGTGAATATTCGCACCGTCAAGGCCATTCCGTTGCGACTGCTCGGCGAGAGCCATCCACCGCTGATGGAAATTCGAGGCGAGTTGTATCTGCCGTTCGTTGGATTCGAACAGATGAACGAGGCGCGCGTCGCGGCCGACGAACCGGTGTTCGTCAATCCGCGTAATGCGGCCGCCGGGTCGCTGAGACAACTCGATACCTCAATCACGGCCCAGCGCCCGCTGCGTTTTTTCGGTTACAGCGCTGTGCTTCCAGACGGCAGTACGCCGGCGGCGTCGCAGTGGGCGTTGTTGGACCAACTGGCCGATTGGGGCATACCGGTGGCGCCGCACCGCCAACGCTGTGCGACCATCGAAGCGGTGTCACAGTGGGCGCACACCATTGAGCATGTGACGCGGGCCGAGCTGGGCTTCGCGATCGACGGCGGTGTGGTAAAGGTGAACGACATGGCGTTGCAGGACGAGTTGGGTGTACGCAACGATCGGACTCCGCGTTGGGCCATCGCGCGAAAGTTTGCACCTGATATGGCCGAAACCACGCTCATCCGCATTGACGTCAATGTGGGACGTACAGGAGTGCTGACGCCCTTCGCCGTCCTTGAGCCGGTGGAAGTGGGTGGTGCCACCGTGACGTACGCGTCGCTGCACAACGCCGACCAGATCGCCCGCAAAGATTTGCGTGACGGCGATCGGGTGCAGGTGGTGCGAGCGGGCGATGTCATTCCCTACGTGCTGGGTCCGGTGCCCGCGCATCGCACAGGCACCGAGCGGCCTTGGCACATGCCCACGCACTGCCCGCGATGCAATACCCCAACGCAACGATATGGCGATGACGTGGCCACGTACTGCCCGAATGTCGCCTGCCCGGGACGGCAGTTGGAAGGGCTGCGGCATTTCGCCGCGAAGGCGGCAATGGACATTGATGGACTGTCGTATGCGCGCATTCAGCAGTTGCTGGACGCGGATTTGGTGCACGACGTCGCCGACTTGTATGACATCACGGTGGATCAGCTTTCGGCGCTCGAGCGATTCGCCCGGAAGAGCGCCGAAAATCTCGTGTCGGCCATTGCGGTGTCGAAACAGCAACCGTTATCGCGATTGCTGTTCGGACTCGGCATTCGACATGTTGGCGCGCAAGCAGCGCAGTTGCTGGCGCGGACTTTTGGCAGCATGGATGGCCTCGTCTCCGCCACTGCCGAGCAACTAGGTGCGGTGCGCGGCATCGGCGATGCGATTGCCCAGTCGGTGGCCGACTACATCGCCGACAACACCTCGCGGGCGCTGATTGAGCGATTGCGCGTGCGCGGTGTCAACTTCAACGAACCAAAAGCCGTGACCGCCGATGGCCCGCTTTCGGGCGCCACCGTGGTGATTACGGGCTCCCTTCCCGGTTTGTCTCGCGGTGACGCAACCGCGATGGTGGAACAGGCCGGCGGACGCATCACCAGCAGCGTGTCCAGAAAAACGACCTTTGTCGTGGCGGGCGACGAGGCGGGGAGCAAGCTGGAAAAGGCGGTCGAGCTGGGCGTCGAGGTGGTTGACGAAGCCGAGCTCCGCAGGCGGGTGGGCGTGCCATGAATGGTCGGGTCCGTCACAAAAAGCGATGACGGCCCCGCTTGACGTGACCGCGACAGGTAGCGAGCGTCGTACCCACGGTAACCACCGCAACAGACACGGTCATCGCTCACCCCGGCGAGTACTCCTTTGACTTCGACGCTCCCATTCCTCGGCACCCGCACGGTCGCGGTCCCCGTCGACTTTTTCACCGCGCTTCGCAAGGCGGTGGCATCGCCAATATCGGCCGTACCCGTCGATGCCGTTCGCGACGCCGGGTATCATGCCGGTCAGGCACTGTACGACTCGTTCTCCTCGTGGCTTGCCGAACGGGGTGAGACGGTCCCCGAGTCGCTGGACGACGCGCATTTCACCGTGTTGACGGGCGTCTTTTTTGCGGACCTCGGGTGGGGACAGCTGCAATTCACCTCGCTGAGCGACGCCGTGATCGCCATCGATACGGACGACTGGGTGGAAGCCGAGGGGTTGGGCGGAGGATGCCACGTGTCGACGGGTCTGTTTGCAGGCTTTTTTGGCCGACTGGCGAACGCCCCTATTGCCGTACTCGAAGTACAATGTCGAGCGTCCAGCGACTCCCGCTGTCGCTTCCTGCTGGGTTCTCTGGATGTGCTGGGGTACGTGCACGAAGCCATGGGCCGCGGCATCCCGTACGACCGGGCGGCGGTGAGCGCTTAGGATTGTTGCGGGCGGACGGGGGGAATGTTAAGACGGGAGACGGGAGATGGGAGACGGGAGACTGCCAGTTGGCCGGGATCGCATTCTCCGGCTGGACGTCTCCCGTCTTATGTCTCCCTTCTCCCGTCTGAATCGTCGTCCCGTCCGCTTACTCGGGCAGTAGCCCCAAGTATTTCGGATTCGGCTTGAGTTCGTCGCCCACCAGAATTTCCCGATCCCAGGGCAATACGATGGCGCTCTGGGTGGCGAGGGCATGGAAGTCGGGGACGTACGAGCCGGTGCTGAAGCTCACTGCCGAGCGAACCTCTCGTGCCCCGGCGTTGACCAGTGCACCGATGGCGAGCCGCATGGTGGCGCCTGAATTGCAGGTCTCGTCAACCACCAGCACGCGTTTGTTGCGCACGTCGCCGGGGGCGGCTCCGAACACCGCCGGCGTGTCGCGAATCGTGTCAGCGCTGTAGCGGCGCGACACCAAGATCGAATGGAACGGGAGGTCGAGAATTGCCGCGACCGCAGCGCCGGGTACCACGCCCGCCGTGGCGATGCCGACGACCATTTCGGGCCGATAGACCCGCGCCACCTTGAGTGCGAGCGCACGCGAGAGTTCCCCGAAGAGCGGCCAATCGACAAGCAACACCCCCTTGGACGGATCGGGTGCATAGTTGAAGCGTTCCGGCACATTACCCTCCTTGAGCGTTGGCGCGTTCACGACGTGTGAGAGTGTATCCACTCCGGGGCAATACGGCCAGCGGCATTCTCCTGACACCGCGGATTGCCACAGGCTCGCACGCTGTCGAAAAGACGAGTCGTGGTGACTTGTTGGGCGAGCGTCCGCCAGATAGCTTTGCGCGATCCGACGAGCGTTCTCTCCTTCACCAACTCCGATCCGCCGAGAGCGCATGACTTGGTGGCGCCGCCTGACGGGTGGCACGTCTGGGCGCGAAAGACGCCCCATGGACTTTCTGGCCGAAGCGCTCGAACTCGAGTCGCGCGGCAACTTCGCGAACGCGCTGACATCATACCGGCTCGCGCTGCGCGAACGGCCTGACGATGTGCGCGTGTTGCAGAACATCGCCATCGCGTTTTCGAACCCGCGACAGCCGGAGGAGGCCATCCGCACCTATCGGCGTGCGCTGGAACTGGCCCCCGATCTGGCCGGTGCACACTACGGTCTCGCTTTTCTGCTGCTCAAGCGCGGCGACACCGCGCATGCCGGGTTGCACCTCGAGGCATATCTGCGTAATAGCAGCGACAATGATGCAAACACGGTCCGCTTTCGCGCGCATGCCCAGCAGACGCTGGACGGGCTGAAGGGAATCGAGCCGGTCGACAGCCCGTCGGACGCGTCGGCAGACACCTCGTCGGACAACCAGGTGAGCTGACGTGGGTCGCGTGCTCTCGATCGTCAGTCAGAAAGGCGGAGTCGGAAAAACTACGACGGCGGTAAACCTGGCGGCCACGTTTGCGCGACGGGGTCTGAAAACGCTGTTGATTGATGCCGATCCACAGGGCGCCGTGCGCTTTGGAGTGGGACTGCGTCGCGGTCATCCCACCGTGGGATTCGATGACTACGTGCGCGGAGAGCGGTCACTGCGTGAAGTGATCCTGCCGACCGCCGTGCCATGGCTGCGCGTGATACTCGCCGGCAGTGTCAGCGAAACCGCCGATCACTCGGCCTTTCAGCGTCGCATCGGTGAAACCACCGTGCTGGCGGAGTTGCTTGCCATCGCCCGGGAACGTTGTCACATCGTGGTGGTAGATACCCCACCCGGACTGGGTTCGATCACCAGGCGCGTGCTCGCCGCCAGTCAACATGTGGTTGTGCCATTGCAGTGCGAACCACTGGCGCTGCAAACCACGCCACAGATTCTGCGCGCTATCCAGAATATGGTCGCAGAAAACGAGGAGCTCACCCTGGAAGGGATTCTGCTCACGATGTACGAAGCAGGCAATCCGGCCACCGAACGCGTCACGCATTATGTACGTGAGCATCTGCCCAAACATCTCGTGTTTGAGCAGCCGATTCCGCGCACGCTGGCCGCAGCCGATGCATTCGCTGCGGGTCAGCCGGTTGTGCTGCGCAATCCGGCCGATGCGGCGAGTCAGGCGTATGTGAATCTGGCCACGCTGTTGGCGGAGCGGTTGGCGTGAGGGTGTGGCAACGCGCCGAATCAACCGGTGTTGCGCTGGCCATTGGCCTGTTGTGCGGTTGCGCCCAGATCGGCTCCGCCCCCGACGTCCCTACCGCCATCGAGCTCACTGCGCTGCCGTCACCGTCGGTGGTGATCGGTGATTCGCTGCGCAATGTTGAGGGTATTGTAACACCGGTAAAGGCCACGGTTCGCAATCTGCAGGGTGACGTCATCGCCACTGCAACCGTGCGCTATCTGTACGTTGACTATGCACGCGACAGCGCGCTCGCGGTCGATTCAACCTCGGGGATCGTGCGCGCGCTCAGGGCGTCCACCGCCGATGCCCGTCTCGCGGCGCGTGTGGGAACCACACTGCAGATTCTCAAGATCCTTGTGGTCACTACACGTCCCGATTCAGCCGATCGTACCGGTCAGCCAGCGCCGACGCTCTTCACCACCACCTTGGCCGACACCGGTCGAAGCGGTGCCAATGCCAATCGTTCGGCCGCGCTAACCATGGTCGTGCGGCACATCGACTCGCCCGCCGCTACATCTGCTGTGAATGGATGGCCCGTGCGTTTCGAGGTGTTGTCGCCGGCAAACGCCAGCAATGACACCACCAAATCGGTGTATCTGGTGGACGACGCCGGTCGGGCCTCGGTACTGGATACGACTGATGCGTCCGGAGTGGCAGGACGCAGTGTGCGCATTCGCGCGGCTCAGTTTCCGACCACGGCGGCGATTGATTCGGTGATTGTGCGGGCGATCGTGAACTACAAGGGTCTGTCGCTCAAGGGGGCGCCGGTACGCATTGTCCTGCCGGTCAAGCGCGGCGGCTAGTCCCACTCGCGCCCAGCGCCCTGGGCCGCCAATTTGGGGTATCGGCATCGGACATCCCTCCCGCCGTCCCGCCCTCGCAGGAGAATGCGATGTCATTCGTCGCCACGCCAAATCCCGCACTGAACGACACCCTCGCGGGTATTCCCTCGCCCACGCGTTATGCGAACGGGGGTCCGCGTCCGGCGCCCGGAACGATCAACAGTCTGTTCTTTAACGCGGTCGAGACGTACTCGCGACCCGATGCGCTGTCGTGGAAAGTGAAGGGCGTATGGACGCCGATCAGTCACGCCATCATTCTCGAGCGTGTACGACGCACCGCGTACGGTCTCGCGCGGCTGGGCGTAGTGGCGCAGGATCGTGTGAGCATTCTGTCGGAAAATCGCCCCGAGTGGCTGATTGCCGACTACGCGTGTCTGTGTGCGTCAGTGACCGATGTTCCCATCTA
Source organism: Gemmatimonadaceae bacterium (assembly GCA_031370885.1). Classification (GTDB taxonomy): domain Bacteria; phylum Gemmatimonadota; class Gemmatimonadetes; order Gemmatimonadales; family Gemmatimonadaceae; genus Gemmatimonas. The sequence continues at coordinate 5,798 of JANMRE010000474.1, read as the reverse complement.
CCCCACGCTGCCGGCCGAACAGATTCCCTACCTGCTCAACGACGCGGGCGCCAAGGTGATTTTCGTTTCGTCACCTGATCAGGCGCGCAAGGTAGCATCGATTCGCGCGCAGGTCCCGTCGCTGCAATACATCATCGGATTTGGGGCGACGAAGGACGATGGGTGCGACATGACCATGGCAGAGTTGGAGACGCTGGGGGCGTTGGACGACACGCCGGAGCGCGCCACACAGTTCAAGCACGACGCGCTGGCCGTGACTCCCGATCAACTGGTCACGCTGATTTACACGTCGGGCACCACCGGCAATCCCAAGGGCGTGATGCTCACTCAGGACAACCTGTACAGCAACGTCATTGCCACACGCAACACGCTCAAGGTGTCGGCGAGCGACCGTGCGCTGAGTTTCCTGCCACTCAGCCACATCTTCGAGCGCACCGGCGACTACTTCCTGTTTGCGCACGGCGTTGGGATAGCGTACGCCGAGTCGATGGATACGGTGCCCGTCAACATGAGTGAAATGAAACCGACGCTCATGATGTCGGTGCCCCGGCTGTACGAAAAGATTTATGCGCGTGTGGTGGAGAACGCCGTGGCCGGTGGCGCGCTCAAGAAGAACATCTTCTTCTGGGCCAAGCGCGTTGGTGAGCGCTGGGCCGACGAAAAGCTGGCGGGGCGTACGCCCGGCGGGTTGCTGGCGATGCAATATCGCGTTGCGGTAAAGCTTGTTTTCTCGAAGTTGCAGGAGCGCACTGGTGGCAAGTTGCGCTTTTTCGTTTCCGGTGGCGCGCCGTTGTCGCCCGAGATCGCAAAGTTTTTTTACAGCGCCGGCCTGGTAATTCTCGAGGGGTACGGTCTCACCGAAACGTCACCCGTCATTACTTGTAACACGCTCGAGAGTTATCGACTTGGCAGTGTCGGCAAGCCGCTGGCTGGCGTGGAGGTGTCAATCGCGAAGGACGGCGAGATTTTGTCGCGTGGACCGCACATCATGAAAGGCTACTATAACAATCCGCAGGCAACGCGGGACGCCATTGACGACGGCGGCTGGTTCCACACCGGCGACATTGGCGAACTGTCGGAGGGATTTCTCAAGATCACCGATCGCAAGAAGGACATCATTGTCACAGCGGGCGGGAAGAACATCGCACCACAACCGATTGAGGGTCTCCTCAAGACCAACAAGTACGTGAGTCAGGCGGTGATGATCGGCGACAAGCGGAAGTTTCCAAGCGTGCTGGTCGTGCCAAACTGGGACACACTGGAGAAGTGGGCAGGATCACAGGGCATCGTGTGGACGTCACGCGCCGAACTGCTGGCCATGCCCACCATTCACGCGAAGATGGAGAAAGAGGTAGCGGCGAGTTTGGTGGGCCTCGCGCACTACGAGTCGCCCCAAAAGGTGGCGTTGCTGGAGCATGATTTCAGCATTGAGCGCGGGGAGCTCACGCCCACACTCAAAGTGAAACGCCGCGTGATCGACAAGACGTACAAAACGATGATTGACGCCTTGTATGAGGAAGGGATGGATTAAACACGCGCTACCGAATGACATCGCGCCACAGTGCGAATGCCACGGCCGCGACGATGGAGATGGCCGTCAAGAGGAGCACGTTGCGCGCACCCGCCGCCCACGTGCGTGATGGGCGCGACGCGGTTTTACGGGGAGTAGCTGGCGCGGTACGCGCGTGCACCACAACCGCTCGTGGCGCTGGCGCAGGCGTTGCGGGCGATTGGGCGGGTGGCGCAGCCACGCGCTGCACGGGTACGGGCTTCGGCGGTGGCACCTGTGCGTTTACGATGCCATGATCTGCGGTTTCGGGTGTCGCCGAATCGACGAAATCGATCGCCGAGATCGGATCATCGATGTATGGCGTATTGGTTTTCGATTCTGGCCATGAGGCCACCACGTTCGGGAACAGGTTGATAATGTCCACCAGTTCCGCGTCAGGCGGCGGCGTTACGGACGGCGTTGCCAACGGCGTTGCGCGCCTCGGCGATTTGCGATCGCCGTTACTCAATCCGGCCACGGCGTGTGCCATGGACGGCCACCGGTTGGACGGATGTTTGGCGAGCATGCGCAGGACTGCCTGCTCCAGCTCAACCGGGCAATCGTCGCGCAGCATGCGAATCGGCAATGGTTCCCACTGGATCAGCGATCGCAGCTCTTCCACGCTGGACGCCGGGAAGGGTACGCTGCCGGTGAGCATCTCGTACAGCACAATGCCCAGTGCATATTGATCGGTTGCCCAGTCCACATTGTACTGGTCGCACTGCTCGGGACTGAGATATGCCGCGGAACCGTTGAGCGTTGCCGGAACATCGTCGGCGGTCAACGCCAGATTGGTGAGCAGCGCGCTGCCGTTCCGGTCCAGCAGAATGTGCTCCGGCCGCACGTCGCGATGCGTGACGTGGTGCCCATGCGCGTATTCCAGCGCGCTCCCGATCTGACAGGCGATGGTGCGCGCGCGTTCGATGGCCAGCGCGCCGTCCTCGGCCAGGATCGCCGACAGCGGGCGACCCTCGACGAACGGCATGATCAGCATGAACTCGCTGTCGAACTGGCGGACACCAGACACGCCACGCAGGTGCGGATGCTTGAGCGCGGCAATGCCCTTGGCCAACTGCAGGAACTCCGTGGCAGCGGCTTCGCTGTTGATGCGGCCCGGTGCCATCACTTTGACGGCCACGCAGCGATGGCGCGCCATGTCGTCGGCCTGATACACGGTCGCGCGGTCGGAGCGACTGATCACGCGCGTGAGGTGATACTCGTCGGCAAGGTTGAGCTGCAGTGCCTCATCAATGATCTCATCGATGGCCTCATTCGCCGCATCATTGTGATGACCATTGGCGGCGTGTTCGACGAGTTCCAACTCGAATGGCACGGCGGCCGCAACCCCTGCACCCGCGGCGTCAGCCGATTCGGACGAATCCCGGGGCGGGGCACACGACGGACAGGTTACGTCGCTGGGTCGGAGTATTACGCCGCAGGCATCGCAGGCCCGATCACTGTGCTCGCTGCCGCAAGCCGCGCAGGCGCGTTCCCCATCACCACGTTCGGCACGGCAGCGACTGCACACGCGCGCGACGCCAATGTTCATCGATGAATCTCCTGCGTCGTTTCTCTCGCGGAGCGGCGAGCCGGACCCGTTCGGTGATGTTGGCGACCACGCGAGCAATTGCAGAAGGAAGACGTACAGGAGAGGAGAGCGGTCACATGTTCGTGTGCGCGGTGACCAACTGGCACCGCGGCGCGCGACCGTGATGCCGACGTCGATAGCTTGCATAGCCATTTCAATCTGGCTATAGTAGCCAGATGAAATCCATCTCCGTTTCGGCCGCCAAGAACTCCCTCAGCGCACTTCTGCGCGACGTGCGGAGAGGCAACTCGATCACCATCACGGACCGTGGCGTGCCCGTGGCAACGTTGTCACCGGCGCTCGGCGCGCGCGGCTTGTCGCCGCGCATTCTCGACCTCGCCCGCCGCGGCATCGTGACGCTGCCCAAGCGCGCGCCCTCGACCGACTGGCTGGAGCTGCCGTTGCCGCGTCTCAAGAAAGGCGGGTCGGTCGTCGCCGCCCTCCTCGAGGAACGCGAGCGTGGCTGGTGAAGTTCTGGGACTCATCGGCGATTGTGCCATTGCTGGTACGCGAGCCCACCACAGCGCGACTGCGCGCGCTGTACCTTGCGGAGCCAAATCCCATGGTGTGGTGGGGTACATTCGTGGAGTGCGCATCGGCCCTCGCGCGGCGGCACGCTGAGGGCTCGCTCGACGGCGTCGGCATGACCGCTGCGATTACGCGGCTCGAGAAGTCCGCGGTTGATTGGCTCGAGATATCGGCAGGCCCGGAAATCCGTACACAGGCCGTGCGCCTCGTTCGCCTCCACCGCCTGCGTGCCGCAGCCGCGCTGCAACTTGCCGCCGCCATCGTGGCGTCGGACCTGGACCCGTCGACCATCGAGTTCGTGACGCTCGACTTACGTCTGGCCGAAGCCGCCGAGCGCGAAGGGTTCACCCTCGTTCTTTCGTAGTGATAGTCGGGAGCGGAACTCCCACCGGAGACGCCTCAAGCACAGAGGCCATTGGCGGTCCCTCTCGGCGACTGGAGTCGATTTCCACATACATAACCTTTATACCAATTTTGACCTATATTTATTATCTATAGGTCAACACGAGCAAACAGCCAATATCCACCAGCTCCGGCGACGTCGATGCGCGGTCACCAAATCCCGAACCCCTGGAACATCTTCAACCTGCACGCCTCGCCGTACTGGCAAGACCCGCTCGGCGATAGCGACCAGACCCACCCACTGGCACTCTTCGTCGGTCGATCCCGTGAATTGCGGCGTTTGTTGAATGGGCTGTATGGCGCGGGTGAGAGTTCATCCCGACAGGCGTTGGCGGGAAGCCCCGGTGTTGGCAAGACGACTCTGGTCAAATGTTTCAAGGCCCGCGCGCTCGCCGAGGGCTATATGACAATGGACAGCTTTGTCCCGATCATATCCGACGAGACGGCCGATGGGTTGTTCGGCAAGGTCTTGGGCGCGGTGTACGACACCATTCTCGCCAATCGACCAGCGACCGTCGACCACCAGGCAATGCAGGCTGCTCAGGTGCTGGTACGTACAGCACGTGAACGGTCACGCGGCGGGGGCATCTCCATTCTCGGCGTGGGGGCCACCGTCAGTCAGAGTATCTCCACCACCTCACCACGGGATATGCTGCTCGACGGCCCGCGCGTACTTCGTGATCTTCTTATCCTGGTTCGGGAAAGCGAGGCGCGCGGCATTGTCCTCCACGTCAGTAACCTCGAAAACCTGAGCGATGCTGATGCAGCGCGCGCCGGCACGATCCTGCGAGACCTGAGAGATCCGCTGCTCATGCACAACGGACTGCATATGATCGTGGTCGGAACACACGAGGCCATACGGTCGGCCATTTCGACTCACGCTCAGGTCCGCTCGACTTTCAGCATCGCGCCGTTGGAACCCCTTCCCGTCAATGACGTGCATGCGCTGTTGGAACAGCGCTATTCGCATATGCGACGCGATGCGAAGGCCGCTGTGATTCCGCCGATTGAGAAACGAGCGGTCACCGTACTGTACGACCTGTTTCGTGGCGATCTGCGCGGTCTGCTCAAAGCTACGGAGGATGGCGTGACGCCCAACATCGGCCTTGCTCCCGTTCCAGTGCGAGCGCGTCAATCGGGTGCGCCTTCCATTCGACCGCTTACGTTCGCCGAAGTACGCCCAACGCTGCAGCAGCACTACGCCGAGGATCTCTCGTCGCTGAGCGAGGAGAATCGCGTACTGCAGCTCGTCGCATGGGGGAGACGTGACTCGACGGCGCCGCACACGCAGAAGTCACTCGGGAAGTTGTGGAAAGTCTCACAGCCAACGGTTTCGCAAGCGTTGACCTACCTCATGCAGCATGGATACGTGGCGCCGTTGCCGAGGAAGGGTGCGGAACCGCGGCAGTATCTGCTCACCGGATTGAGTCGACTGATCTTTGGATGAGTAGGCTGAGTCGTTCCGCTGCTGCCTCCGTACAGCAGCAGGCTCATGCATGTCCTGCCCCTGCGGTTCCGATAAAGACTTCGACGCATGCTGTGGCCCCTACATCTCAGGTACGGCCAAGCCCCCGACAGCGGAAGAGCTCATGCGATCCCGCTTCACGGCCTTCACGCAAGGGGCGTTCGACTACATCGGCAAGACATTCGCGCCGAAATCCCAATCGGCGGCGCACGCAAAGGGCGCGAAAGAGTGGGCCTCATCCGGCACCTTCAAGCGATTGAACGTTG
>JANMRE010000472.1:0-20240 GCA_031370885.1 Gemmatimonadaceae bacterium | reverse complement strand
GTTCATCGAGACGGTGGTGAAGAGTTCCGCACTCGGCGGCAAGTGGCTGAAGTTTCCGACGCGCTGAACGAGCGCGCGCTACCGGCACGGCGTCGTCGCGGCAGGACGATCTTGTTCTCGTCGAGAACTTCTCGGAAGAACTCAACGCGAAGATGAAGCCGACATAACCGACACCGGCTCACGCCTCTCCGAGCGCCGCATCCGTGTCGTACCCACGCCAGTGAGGTCAAGGACGTGTATAGACAGCGAGCATATTTACCGCCATTGTGCTCACCATGCATACGCGACGCCTTCCCCTGCCGGAGCATTCGTTCTTCCTCTTCGGACCCCGCAGCACCGGGAAGACCACGTGGCTGATGCAGCGTCTGCCTGCCGACGCCCTGTGGTTTGACCTGCTGCGTATGACCACCGTGCTCGCATTGACGCGCCAGCCCGAGATGTTTCGCGCGCGTGTGGAGGCACGACCCAAAGGGAGCTGGGTGGTGATTGACGAGGTACAGCGATTCCGCGCGCCGGTTCGGTGATGAGCGCGGGACGGCGTTCGAGCAACGACCGCAGCTCGTTCACCCGATCGTGGCAGATCGCATCGGTGACCTCGCAGGCGAGGACGAGCCGGGGCCAACTCGCGAGGCTGTAGCTCCGCGCTAAGGCCCCAACCCGCTCACACTTGGGCACGCGATGCTCTCCCAGTGGTCCATATTGTGCCGGACATCGACGGCGATCGCGCCCTGTTGCACATCCATGGCAAAGGTGGCGAGGGCACGCTCGGCTTCGACTACACCACCGATCCCAGCGAGAGAGTTTCGGCGGCGGGGCGCTTCGACGGTGAGTTCTGGACGGGACGTCGCACAGGTGGTAGTGGTACTGTCACCGTGCGTCGCGGCGCTGCGTTTTCCGGCTCCGTCACCGTCGACTGCAACGACGTCCGACTGCCGCAAGGCCGTTTTTTCAGCTGATTGCAAGCGGTGCGACTCAACTACTTCTTCACGCCGCGCGGGTTTGTGCAGACACTTACGCAGTACAACAATCAAGCGCGTATCGCGTCGGCGAATGTGCGGTTCGGTTGGCTCAATACCGCGTGAACGGGGCTGTTCGTGGTGTTCAATGACGGTCGCGAGGCGACCGGGTTCTTTGATTGGGTGCGACCACAGCAGCGTTCGGTGTTCGTAAAGTTCACCAGGCAGTCTGGAACGACGGGATCGTCAGGCGACGCGATTCCGCGCGAAGATCCTTGAAAGTGAAGCACTACGGTCACACGTTTGACGACCACCCTACTCACACCCCAGAGCAATGACCCGCATTCGGCTTACCGCTGTACTCGGCCTGCTCGTCGCCTGCGCCGCGCCTCGCGACGGCGCTACGACAGACACGACGATGTCGAACAGGCAGACCGCTACGCGCGACTATCTGTATCTCTGGACCGCCTCGGCCGACACGACCCAGCCCGACTTCCTCGCGGTCGTCGATGTGACCGAAGACGCCGCCGATACCGCCCGCTACGGCCGACTGGTCACGACGCTCCCGGTGCCTGGTGTGATGAACGTCCCGCACCACACCGAGCACGAACTGCCCGCTGACCGTCAGCTGTTTGCCAATGGCTACGGCTCCGGTCGCTCATTCGTGTTCGACCTGACCACGCCCGATGCGCCGCGTATCGCGGCGGAGTTTGGTGATGTGGACGGCTATAGCCACCCGCACTCATTCGTGCGACTTCCGCAAGGCAACGTGCTGGCCACGTTTCAAATGAAACACACGAACAACGGCGGCATGCGCGCGGGGGGATTGGTGGAACTCACACCACGTGGCACGCTGGTGCGATCTGTATCGGCCGACACACCTGGTGCCGATTCGGGCCTCCGCGTTTACAGTGCTGGCGTTATGCCGGCGCTTGATCGCATCGTGACGACGTCGACCGACATGGAGAAGGATTTCTTTGAGCCGTCGCGCACCTTGCAGATTTGGCGACTGTCCGATCGCAAACTGCTTACGCAGATCACACTGCCCGGTCCCAATGGTGTGCTCACCGCCGAGCCGCGGCTGATGGACGATGGGCGCACGTTGCTGGTGTCGACGTTCAGTTGTGGACTGTTCCTGGTGGAAGGGCTCGAGAGCGAAACACCGAAGGCGACACAGGTCGGGTCGTTTCCGCGCAAAGACGGCACGAGCTGCGCCATTCCCGTGATCGTTGGGAAGTACTACCTCGTCACGGTGCCGGCGTGGAGCGCGGTCGTGAGCCTCGACATTTCCAATCCGAAGGCACCGAAGGAGGTGAGTCGCGTGGCGTTCGACTCGACCGACGTGCCACACTGGATCGCGGTGTCACCGGATCGTCGGCGCGTTGTCGTGACAGGATATGCGTCCATGCAACATACGGTGCACCTGCTGCGCCTCGACGCAACCACTGGTCAGTTATCGCTCGATGCACGGTTCCGCGACGAGGCGTCCACGGTACCGGGATTCCGCATGGACAACAAGTCGTGGCCGCACGGTGGGAATGCGAAGGGTATTCCGCACGGGGCCGTGTTCAGTCGGCCGTGAGCGAACCCCTTCTACGTCACCTCGCACTGCGGACTACGTCGACTGACGGATTAAACCACGTCGCCGACACGCCGACGATGGTGGGGCGCGGATGAGCCGCGCACCACCCACGTTCTACCGAGGTGTCACATGTCTCGAAAATCCCGTACCTGGTGCCCGTCCGTCCTGGTCCTGCTCGGCGCCGCCTGCGCGGAGCCGCGCGCCGTATCCGGCCCCGACTTCGATGCCAGTGAATCTCGCGCGGCGTCGCCCGGCGCGAACGCCGCCCAAGGAGTGTTTCATCGGTTCGTCTCGATCGGGACCAGTGTCAGCATGGGATGGCAGTCGGATGGCGCGATTGCCGCCAGCCAGCTCGAGTCCTGGACCGCCCAGCTCGCGCGCCTCGCCGGCCGCGAGCAGACGCTGCCGCTGCTGAGTCTTCCGGGATGTCGTTCTCCCTTGAAGGCTCCTCTTTCGAGCGGCGTTCGTCTCTCGGGTGAGGCGGCCGGTGCTCCGGCGGCGACGCTGAACTGTGCGCCGTTGGAGGAGGGTCTGACGGTTCCCGCGCAGAATGTCTCGATCTCGGCAGCCAAGACGTTCGACGCGTTGAATACCACGCCTGAAACTCAATTCGACGGGTTCTACCGGAAGTTGTATCCGCGCATCCTGCCACCGCACACGACGCAACTGCAGGCGGCGATCCAGCAGAAGCCCAAGTTCATCTCCGTTGAACTCGGTGCCAACGACATTATCGACGCTCGCTCCGGCATTGCCATCGTCGGCGCGACCATCACGCCATTTCCGCTCTGGGCGTCACTCTATTCGACACTCGTCGACGAGGTCGCGATGAACGTGCGCCAGGGTATCTTGGTGTCGCTCCTCAACGATGCGGCCACGTTCCCGAGCTTCCGCCGCGGTGCGGAGATCGCTGCCGATCGCGCCACGATGTTCGCGGCGTTCAATGTCAACGTGCTGCCGGACTGCAACGCGAGTCCCAACCTGCTGTTCGTGCCGGTGCGCATTCCGACCGTCATTGCCGCAGGACTGAGGGCACGCGCGCAGCAGCAACCGGCGGTCCCGTTTTCCTGCGCGGGTGGCGGACCGACCTCGCAGGACTTCGTGCTCACTCCGTCTGAAGTGGCCATCGTGAACGGCCAGCTGGCTCAGATGAATGCCTTCATCGAAGCCCAGGCCGACAGGCATGGTTTCGCGGTCGTGCCGCTCGAGGTGCTGTATGGTCGCGCCGATCTCAAGCCGCCGTTCAGCAGTGTGCAACTGATGACGTCGATGCAGCCGTACGGTCCGTTGATGTCACTCGATGGCATCCATCCGAATGGCGCTGGACACGCGATTATTGCGGCGGCGGCTGCGTCCGCCATCAGCGCGCACTACGGGATGCGCTTTCCGTCGGCACCCGGGTTGATCGCCGGTCAGTAGCGTCGCGTGGGTCGTGTGGAGTCGGTCGTGTCGACGCCGTCGCACCACTCAGGTGCACGTGCGCCGACACGGCCGACGATATCGTCTGCACTTCAAGGTCGCCCAGATAGATGCGTCGATCGTCGGCGATCGGCCTTCACGTCGCCGCTTGGTTTGTGATAGTCACGCGCGATGTAGTCGCCGCGCAGTTTCTGCTCGTAGCCCGCGGGCCTATCGAGGTAGTCGGTGCCGGGAAACCAACGACAACGCGCGATCTCCTTGACGCGCGAACTCCAAGTGATCGGCGCGAAAGAGTTGGCCAGCGTTCTGTTCAATGGATAGAGCGGAAGCGCCCCGTACCAGGGATGGCCGTCGCACTGCGTACCTCGCCGTACAATCATTACAGATCTACGTTGCCGCTGTGCCCTAGAGGACCGGCGCGATCGCAGCGATCCACGTCACAACGTGGGGTCAGGAATTATTCCGGCCCCGGTTCCTGCGTGATCCTGCGATTGCCGCCCTGTCGGTGGCAAAGGCGTCCTTCGTTCACGAGGGGGCGACAGAAGGATGCGAGCGCGGCATCTACGTCGGGTGACGTATGGCCACTCACGACGTTGTACTCGATTGTTCCCCGCAGTTGCGGTTTCCATCAATGCGGGTAACTCCTATCGAGGAACAACACATGTACGCTCGTCACGCCGGTCTTGCCGTCCTGGTCGTAGCCAGCATCGCATTCGCACCAAGTGCACATGGGCAAGTCTCTCCGTCCGGTAACCGCGTGCGGGTCATGGAATCAACCAGCAAGCGCGCACTGGTCATCGGCCAGTTGGTCCGACGGACGAACGACAGTGTCGTAATCGTGCCGGATAGTCTGTCGTCGCAGGGAACGGAGCAGGTGTTTGTGCTCGGGCCTCAACACCGCCTGCAACAGAGCGTCGGCTTTCGTCGGCGGACTCTCAGAGGCATGGGGACGGGCCTGCTGGTCGGTGCGGTGGGTGGTGGCCTTTCGGCAGCGGCAGGGTACAAGAAGGAGAAGGATTGCGATGTCTATTGTTCCAATGGGACCCGCCGCGGGGACGCGTTCCTGGGCGCCTTCGTTCTGGCGTGGCCCGGGCTGTTGATCGGCGGGATCGTGGGAGCCAGTAACACGCACGAAGTATGGCGTCCCATGGCCGAGCATGGTGTGCGTATGGCGATTGCACCGACAGCGAAGGGTGGCGCGCAGTTCGCGGCAAGGATGTCCTTCTAACTGGCGCATGTTGGTCGTGTGTAGCTGCTCGCAACAATGCGAAACTCCTATCGAGGCAACACATGTTTACTCGTCGCGCGGTTCTCATCGTTCTGGTGCTGGCCAGCATCACACTGGCACAGAGCGCACGTGGGCAAGTCTCTTCACCGGGTAACCGAGTGCGGATCATGGAATCGCACAGCAGGCGCCCGCTGATTGTCGGTTGGTTGGTCCGCCAGACAATCGACAGTGTTGTGATCGTTGGACAGTCTATTGTTGCAGGGAACAGAGCGGGTGTTCGTGCTGGGGCGACAACACCGCTTGGAGCAGAGCGCCGACTTGCGTCGCCGAACACTCAGGGGAATGAGGACGGGCCTGCTCCTCGGTGCGGCGGGTGGAGGCATTCTCGGAGCCTGGACCTGGGCTTGCCCACCGGAGTCCCTTTGCTTCAGCCGTGGAATCTCCGCTGGCGCAGGCGCCGCGATGCTTGCGTTGCCCGGACTGTTGGTCGGCGGGATCGTGGGAGGCCAGAAGACCCACGAAGCATGGCGTCCCACGGGCGACCGCGGCGTTCGTGTGGCGATCGCACCAACGGCGAAGCGAGGCGTGCAGCTCACCGCGACGACGTCTTTCTAGGCGGCTTCTACCCGATGCGGTTGGCCACGACCGCAGCGTGTAGGTAAGCGGAAGCGCTCGTTCGTCGGCAGTCAGAGGCGGGACTTCGCGCTCGACTTGGCCACGCGGCATGTTCTCGGGTGCGACCGCTGCGACGCGATGCATTGCACGTTGCGCTGCAGTGATGCAACCGTTTCACGATGCCGGAGCGATCATGCCTGACGAGATGCGCGCGGCCTTCGGTCGGGCCGAGTTCACTGGCGCTCCCGGTGAACACGTTCATCGCGCTTGCTCGAAACTCAGGAACGCCTGCAACACTTTGGCTTGCAGCTCCATGAAGAGAAGACGCCGGCGTCAACACAAAGGACACCCGATCACGGGTCCACGCGTCAATTATCTGCCCCGGCACCCCGCCGAAGAAAATCCCTGACACCAACACGTTGGTGTCAGGGATCACTTTCACTTGGCGCGGCGCACCTTGGCGATGGCTTTGGCGACGTCCGACGGCTTCATGCCCGAGCGCTTAGCTGCCACTCGCGCTCGTCGCACCAGGTCCGCAAACTCGGCGCGCGACGGCGCCTCGAGCGTCTTGAAAATGACGACATCCCGGTTACCCAGGACGACGAATTGGGTCCCGGCCTTCAGGCCGAGGCGATTGCGAATCTCTTCGGGAATGACGACCTGGCCCTTCGAAGAGAGGGTGGTCGTTGCGGTTTCAGTCACGGCATCTCCTGTGGTGGCTTACCAGTAAGATGCACGTGACCGACACCATCGTCAAGCAGAAAACTTGCCGCTGGACAGCTAACGTTGGCGTTCTGCAGCAGCGACACCAAATAGAATGCGCTCTTGGTCGCGAAGCGAGCAAGGGCGCGCTCCAAAACGTCGCTGTCTGCAGCAACGCGAGGTTATACCGTGTGGCGCGACATCCGCTACAGATCCTCCGGCCGCAAGCCGGTGCGCTTCGCGATGCGGGCGAGCATCCGTGGACCAACCTCGTCGCCATCGTGAAACGCGAACACCGTGTCGGCCCAGCCATCGCGTGCGAGGACTTTGTGTGAGCTCGCTTCGCGTTTCACACTCCAACCGATTCGGAACAGCGCGGCCAGCACCCGGCGCGCTTTCATCGACGGCCATTCACGCATGCGGAGCGTGCTCGGCGGCTACGCAGCGCGAAAGTCGAGCGGGAGTAGACTGGGCGCCGGTTCGCCGTTCTCCAACCGGTCCGCGAGCACGCGGAGCGCAAGCGCTTGGGCACGCGCCACCGCTTCCTGCTCGGTGGCACCATAGGCAAGCACACCAGGCAGATCCGTCACTTCCGCGATGAAGCGACCATCCGCTTCGCGATCGACTTCAAGGGTCAGGTACATGGAGTTCTCCGCAGGCGGGGGCTCAACCCCCAGAATCTACCACAATGCTCGACATCGGTATAACCAGCATTGGTTGGCCGACCTAGCCCCGCTCCAACAATGTATCGCGCACGTCCTCACCCACCCTCGCCCCTGACCTCAATCGCCGCAAGTCCATTCACCCCAACCCGCTACACACCACCATCGCACTCCTGCTGCCCGGCCCGCCCACGCGCTAGGTTGACGACCTCACACGCAGCCCACCCCGACAGTCACCACCCCCATCCAACCTGTCAGCACCGAGGTGCGCCACTCCTACGCCACCTCCAACACCATCCCCTCGGCCGCTGCGTCCACCCGCAGCGCCGACCTCGCATCGGCAACGATCGCCCTACAGCGCGCCACCATTGCATCAATCTCATCGTCCGTGCGATCGGGATGATGATGCGTCAGCAGCAGCGTTCCGGCCTGACACCGTAACGCGAACTGCGTCGCTTCTTCAGCCGAGGAATGCCCCCATCCGCGATGGTCGCCAAGTTCGTCATCGGTGTACGTCGCATCGTGAAACAGGAGCGGTATGCCATACAACGAATGGGCCAGCGCGTCTCGCCACGCCGTAATCAAGGGATCATCAGCGGCGAATGCCAACTCGTTGTCCGGCGCATATGCGACCACCGGACCCGTTTCGTCGTGGACCACAAGCACGCTGGCGCCGCCGGGATGCTGCGCATGCAGCGCGTGTACGCGACACGACGCACTCACGGAAAAAGTATTCGCCGCATCGAAGGTCTCCACCGTCAACGCCTCGACAATGCCGTCGAGGGCAGGGAACAGCGGCGGCGAGAGCTGTAACCCCGCCAACTCGCAGAGTGCCGCAGCCGTGACGCCACCACAGGCGATTCGCACGGTGTATGATCGAGTGAGAATCGGCGCGAAGTGCGCCAGTCCGATCACATGGTCACTGTGTCGGTGCGTAAGCAACAGCGTGACCACCGGACGTGCGCCAGCGACCGACGGCGCGGCGATTGGCAGCGAATACCCCAACGCACGCAGCCCCGTGCCCGCATCAAGCACCACCTGCGTGCCGTCGGGGAGCCGCATCTCCACGCAGGCGGTGTTACCGCCGTAACGCAGCGTGTGACGGCCGGGACTGGGAAAGGTGCCTCGCGTACCCCAGCAGCGAAGTGTGGCGCGCACCGTGCTCAGAACCGACTCGGCGTTGACGCGCAACGGAGTCGCATAAATCGCCGCATGGCCTCAGAGTTGCGGCCGTGCTCGCGCCTCAAGCGCGCGACGATCGACGATCGTGATGATCCGACGCGCAACAGACAAGACGCCACGCTCCTGAAACTCCGCCATCGCACGCGACACGGTTTCACGGCTCGCACCGATCATCTGCCCGATCATCTGATGGGTGAGCTGTTTCACCAGTGTCGCGGGTTCGCCGGGGGTGGCGTTTTCCAACAACACCTTCGCCACGCGACCGGCAACATCGAGCAGCACGAGACTGCCAATCGTGCCGTCGGCCTGTCGAAGACGGCGCGACAGTTCGATCATCAATCCCCACGCCACCGACGGTGATTGCTCCACCTGTCGCCGGAAATCTGCCCGACGAAGAATCAGCAGACTCGACGCGTGCGTTGACACCACGTGGGCCGAGCGGGGACGTCCGTCGATCAGCGCCAGTTCACCGAAGTGTTCGCCAACGCCAAGAACATTGAGAATGACCTCGCGACCATCTTCACCAATGATCACGACTTTCACTTCACCCGACCGCACCACGAAAAGCGCGTCGCCTGGATCACCCTCGCTCACGATCATGGCACCCTTGGCAAAACGCTGCTCGCGCGTGAGTTCGGCAAAGCCGCGCACCGACGCGCGATCAAGCTCGCGAAACAATGGCACGGTGGCAAGAAAATCCGTGACACGCTCGAGCGAAACACTCATGTTGGGCGGAGTGAACCGGGGTGTTGTCGTGCCGAAGGCTACCATGTAAGGCTCCCGGAGGCCGGAGCACCCCGTAAAGTATTAATGCCAAAGTACTCGAAAGTGCCGCTCAGCCGCGTCGGGCTCGTCTCCCCAAACTTCCTGTTCCTGAAGGACAGCGTGACCGGTTAAGATTGGGTATACCCCGCCGCCCGTCCGAAGGTGCGCGAACCAGCGCCGGTCGCTGCGGATGCTACGATACCGGTGAACGCCTATGCCGTGACCGGTATCACATTTCTGACCCCTACTGATGCTTAATCATCTTCGAGAGCGCACAGCCGAGGCGCTGCGCCGCGCGACCGAAGTGGAACAGCTGCTCGCCGACCCCGAAACGGTGAAGGACGCGGCTCGTCTGGCAGACCTCGGGCGCGAGCATCACCGGCTGGCCGAGGTGGTTATCAAGGCGAATCGCCTGTACAAGGCCGAACAGGAATTGGCCGACGCGCGCGAGATGGCACAGGGCGATGACCTCGACTTCGCCGCCGAGGCCAAGCAGGAAATGGACCGCCTCGAAACCGAGTGTGTGGCGATTGAGAAGGCGCTGCTGCCCTTGCTGATTCCCCGCGATCCACTGGACGATCGACCGGCCATTTTTGAACTGCGCGCTGGCACCGGCGGCGACGAGGCCGCACTGTTCGCCGCAGACCTGCTGCGGATGTATACGCGCTTTATTGAGCGTCGCGGCTGGAGAATCGAAGCAATCTCGTACTCCGATGCCACATTGGGCGGAGTGAAAGAGGCGGTGTTCAAGGTGCGGGGCGATGGTGCGTTCGGTATCCTGCGCTGGGAGTCGGGCGTACATCGCGTGCAACGCGTTCCGGCCACCGAGAGCCAGGGTCGCATTCACACCTCGGCGGCCACGGTCGCGGTACTCCCGGAGGCCGATGAGGTTGACGTGCGCATCGAAGACAAGGATTTGCGCATCGACGTATTCCGGTCGTCGGGGCCCGGCGGGCAGAGCGTCAATACCACCGACTCGGCTGTGCGCATCACGCACATCCCAACCGGTCTCGTAGTGTCGCAGCAGGATCAAAAGTCGCAGTTGCAGAACAAGGCCAAGGGCATGGACGTGCTCCGCGCGCGGTTGCTCGACCTACGGCTGTCTGAGCAGGAGGCCGAACGCTCGCGCATGCGCAAGTCACAAGTGTCCACGGGCGATCGATCGGCAAAGATTCGCACGTACAACTTCCCGCAAGGACGCGTGACCGATCATCGCGTGGGAGTGACGCAGTATGACATTGCTCGCGTGATGGATGGCGATCTCACACCCTTCCTCGACGCGCTGGCGCTGGCCAACGCCGAGGAACGACTGATCGGCTGACGACATCATGCGCACGCTGCTGGAAGAGATCGAGACGCGATTGCACATGTCGCCAAGGCTGGATGCCTCCGTGCGCGCCGACGCGCGGCGTGAGGCGCGACTGCTGACCGCCGCAGCGCTCGGCTGCGCGCCGGGCGATATCGCTCGCCGCATTGATATGACCATGTTACCCGCAGTGCGCGAACGCGTGCTGGTCGCAGCGGCACGTCGGTCGCGCGGCGAGCCGCTCGCCTATGCGGTGGGTACCGCACCATTTCGACATCTCCACCTCCGCGTAGACGCCCGCGTGCTCATTCCGCGTTCGGAAACAGAGAGTGTGGTGGAAGAAGCGTTGCGGGTTACAGCGGCGCGTGCGGGAGGAATTGCGGTTGACATCGGGACGGGGTCGGGGGCGATTGCATTGGCGTTGGCAACCGAAGGACGGTATGACCTGGTGATCGCGACGGACGTGTCGGCCGATGCTCTGGACGTGGCCATGGAAAACGCCGCGCTGGTCAATCCGCCAACGCGCGTGGAGTTTCGCCACGGTGCCGATCTGGCCCCGCTGGATGGGCTGCGTGCCCGTGTGATTGTCGCCAATCCCCCGTACATTGCGTACGAGGAAGCGGCGGCCCTGCCGGCCAGCGTCCGCGACTGGGAGCCAGCCACGGCACTCTTCGCGGCCGATGGCGGGATGGCCCGCTACGATGTGTTGCTCGCAGCGGCAGTCCGGCATCTCGAGCCGGGCGGCTTTTTCGTGGTGGAAGTCGATGCCCGTCGGGCTCGTGAAACCGCGGCCCGCGCCGAGCAGCATGGATGGCTTGATGTTCGTCTGGTTCGGGATCTCGCAGGGCGCGAGCGCGTGCTCGTGGCGCGCGGTCCCGGCGATACCGTTCCCGTTGTGGTGTACCTGAATGCTCTCGCCAATGCGACGGCGTCGCCCACTTTTGTCCCCGGACCAGAGGCCCGGTAACATGCTCGAAGACAAAGCGAAGGATCTTGGCCGCACTATTGGCCAAAGCGAGGAATACAAGAGTGTCAAGCGATCCAGCGAAGCGCTTAATGGCGATCGTGAGGCCACGGTGGTGCTGCGCCAGATGGAAAAGATCCGCACCGACGCGCAGTCAATGATCGACCGGGGCGAGGAGCCCACGCCCGAAATGGAGCAGCAGTTGGACGACCTCCTGCAACAGGTGCAGGTCAATCCAACCTATCAGCGGGCGATTTCCGCTCAGGATAATTTCGACAAGCTGATGCTGCGTGTGAACCAGTGGATCGCCGACGGCATTCGCAGCGGTGCTACGAGTTCCATCATTCTGGCCTGACCATCCGCTCACAACGATTGATCCCGTGACGCAGGAATTCCTTTCACACCCCGGACTCTTCGTCGTGCTCGAAGGCGGCGAAGGTGTTGGCAAGACGACTCAGTGGCAACGCCTCGCAGATGCACTGACAACATTGGGGCATGACGTAGTCGCCGTGCGCGAGCCGGGCGGAACCGCGGTCGGTGATGTGATCAGAAACGTATTGCTCGATCCGGAGTCCGAATTGGCCGCCGAAAGCGAGGCGCTGTTGTTCGCAGCCTCACGCGCGCAACTCGTTCAAGCAGTCATCCGGCCAGCGCTCGCGCGAAACGCCATCGTGCTGGTGGATCGATTTCTGCTGTCCACCTATGCCTATCAAGGCGCAGGCCGTGGGCTCCGTTTGGAAGCGTTGCGCGACACGAACTTGTTCGCGACCGGCGGTTTGGCGCCCGATCTCACGCTGCTGCTCACCCTGCCTCTGGAGGAGGCGTTGGCGCGCATGAAGGCCCGGGGCACGGCCGACCGTCTTGAGCGTGAGAGCGTTGCGTTCCACAGTCGTGTGCAGACGGCCTTCATTGAAGCGGCCAATGCGGCGTGGCAGCAGTGCCACCCGGAGATCGGTCCGGTGTATTCCATCGAGGCCTCGGGATCTCCCGACCTCGTGACGATGCGCTGCCTTCAGCAGTTGGCGGCGTGCTGTCCCACTCGTTTTGCAGGAGCAGTGCATGAGTGAAGAGCTTCCGGAAAGCCCGCGCACAGCGCGTCGTCGATCACGTGCGGTGATGGCCACCGGACTGTTCGTGGGGTTGTTGTCGCTGGGTGGCTGGTGGGTTGGGTACGATCTGGCGCCGGCCGCGCTGCCGCCACGCAGCGCCAATGCCGGCGCGCGATTGTTCGATCAAGTCCTTGGTGCGGTCGCGACACGGTTTGTCGATTCGCTCGACGCGGCGACGATCTACGACAAGGCGGTTTCCGGATTGCTTCGTGAACTCAAGGATCCCTACACGACATTTCTCGGCGAAAACCGACTGAGACGTCTCAACGAACAGATGAGCGGCACCTACACCGGCGTTGGTTTGCAGATGGACGTCCGCGATGGATGGCCTACGGTGATCGAACCGGTACCGGGCGGACCCTCGTGGAAGGCCGGAATTATTGCCGGCGACCGACTCGTGAAGGTGGCCGGCGATGTCACCAAGGGTTGGACACGCGACGAAGCCTCGCGCGCGTTACGGGGCCCACCGGGATCGAAAGTGGCGTTTGAGATCGAACGCGGCGATCAGCGTCTTCCCATTACCGTGCAACGCGAAGCCGTGCATCTGCGCGCGGTTACGCGGGTGATATTGCTGCCCAGGACGGTCGGCTACGTGAATGTGAACGTGTTCAATCAATCCACCGCCGCCGAACTGCAAGTCGCTGTCGACTCACTCGTGCGCCTTGGCGCACGCAGTCTGATCATGGACTTGCGCGGCAATCCCGGTGGGCTGCTGGAGCAGGGGGTTGGCGTGGCCGAGCTGTTTCTCGATGCGGGACAAAGCATCGTGCAACTGCGCGCGCGCCCGGGTCAGGCACCACAAACCATGACCGATACGGCGACGCAACGTTGGCCAACGCTTCCGGTGGCCGTGCTGATCGACAAGGGTAGTGCGAGCGCGTCGGAAATCGTTGCGGGCGCGTTGCAGGATCACGACCGCGCGGTGGTTGTGGGCATGACCTCGTATGGCAAGGGCAGTGCACAGAATGTGTATCCGCTGGTCTCCGGTGGCGCGTTGCGCCTGACCACGGCGCGCTGGTTTACGCCGGCCGGCCGCAGTATCAGCAAGCTGCGACCGCGCGAACCCGATGACGACAATGCGGACGGAAACGGCGTCACGCTGCCGAGTGATACGTTGCGGCCGCGTTTTCGCACCGATGACGGTCGGACAGTGCTCGGCGGTGGTGGGATCACGCCCGATGTACAGGTTGGCGATTCGCTCACACCGCTGCCTGTGCAGAATCTGGCGCGGGCAATGGGAAAGCGACTGGCTGACTATCGGGATGCGCTGGCCCGGGAAGCCACGGCCGCGCGATCCAGCATGAAAGGGCCCAATGATCCGGTGTCGCCCAAGATGCTCGACGCCGTTTTTACAACGCTCGTGGCGCGCAAGGTTGCGCCGGATCGCGCGGTGTTCGACAGCGCTGCGCCATGGGTGGCGCGATCACTGGGATATGAAATGACGCGCGTGGCGTTCGGGCCAGACGCGGAATTTCTGCGACGCGCAAACGATGACGTGGTGATACAGCGCTCGATGCAAATTCTGCAAGCGGCGAGGGTGCCCAAGCAGGTCTTCGCGGGAGTGACGCCTACGGGCCCGCGGTAGCACGCTCCGCCGATGGCAGCGTGGTGGTTATTGGCCGGGAATTTTCGTGATCACCTTGACGCCCTTGGGCGCGGAGAACACGAAGGCATTTCTTGGCAGCACGGCGTTGGGCAACCACGTGGTGAGCGTAATCATGCGCTCGACGCCTTGTGTATCAGTAACCTGGATACGCACCGGACGCGGTTCCGTCTCGTCCAACCACAACGTTGCCTTTTGGAATGGCACGCTGCCGCTGCTGCGTGGCACCAGCACAACGCGTCGGGTGGCGCGTCCGTTGATTGTTGCCGACTCGCCACCCGTGATGGTAAACGTGCGCTTGGGTGCATCAAGCAATTGACCGAGCAGATCAACCACCACCGCACCATCGGCGTTGGCGGGAAGTTTCATCACCTGGCCCGGGGCGCTGCTGGGCAGGTACACCCACAACGATTTGCCGTCACCGACAATGCGGTCGCCCACCGGATCGGTAAACGTGATACTCACCCGTCCAGGTTTTTGTTGCAGAAAAGTGCCGCGTGATAACGCGGTTCGCCCCAACAGCGGATTGGTGATGCGCTGATCGAACTGCGCTTCCAGCGTTTCGTGAGCCGTCCACGCCTTGGCCACGCGATCGTACAACGCTTCCGCTGCCGACTGCGCGCTTGCCGACTGGCTCACGGTCGCGCTGACCAGCGCGCCGAACATCATGGCGACGATGACACTGCGGTGGGTGAGGGGAGCGGGCATGATGTCAGGTACCCGAACGCCGGAACAAGGTGCCGCCGAAAGCTACGATCACAGCGGTGCGGTCGAAACGGCGGGCGCGGGTGTGATGGTCCGACCAATCGCGTTGGCGATGGCATGCAGTTCTTTCACCAACTGCATGAACTGTTCGGGATACAGCGACTGCGCACCGTCGGAAAGCGCCCGGTCGGGGTGCGGATGCACTTCCACGAGAATGCCGTCGGCGCCGGCCGCAACGGCGGCGCGCGCCATCGGTGTCACCTTGTCGCGCAGTCCGGTTCCGTGACTCGGATCGGCAACAATGGGCAGATGGGAGAGCTTGTGTACCACCGGGATCGCCGTGAGATCGAACAGATTCCGTGTGGCTGAATCAAACGTGCGCACGCCGCGCTCACAGAGAATGACATTCGGATTTCCTTCCGCGAGGATATACTCGGCACTGAGCAGGAGGTCGTTGATGGTCGCAGCCATGCCTCGCTTCAGCAGCACCGGCTTGCCCAACTTCCCCACGTGACGCAGGAGCGAGTAGTTCTGCATGTTGCGGGCGCCGATCTGAATGCAGTCGGCGTATTCGGCCACGAGATCGGCGCCTGTTTCGTCCATCGCCTCCGTGATGATGGCGAGCCCGGTCTCCTGACGGGCCTTGGCCAGCAGCTCGAGGCCTTTCTTGCCCATGCCCTGAAACGCGTATGGCGATGATCGTGGCTTGAACGCGCCGCCGCGCAACGCCGTCGCGCCGCCCGCGCGTACCGCGTGGGCCGCCTCGAGGATTTGCTCCTCGCTTTCCACAGAGCACGGACCGGCGATCACGACAATGTCGTCGCCGCCCACGCGCACGCCGGGTGCGATCTCGACGATGGTGTTCTCATTCTTCCATTCGCGGGCCGCCTGGCGATACGGCTTCTGCACAATGAGCACGCTGGCAACGGCCGGCAATCCTTCGATGTAGCCCCAGTCAACCTTGGAGTCGTCGCCCAGAAGGCCGATCGCCGTGCGCGTGGCGCCTGGCAAGGGAAGGGGCTTGAAGCCCTGACGCACGATCTCGTCGCAGACGCGTTCGATATCCGCGGCACTCGCATTGGGCTGCATCACAACCAGCATGGGACATCCTCAGAAATCGATGAACCAGCCGTCGGTCGCAAGGACCACCGGGCCGGCGTACTGTTCTGCCACTTCGGCGACGATATCGATCGTCTCGACCGGCGGATAGAAGTGCGTCAGCACAAGGCGCTTGGCGTTCGCGCGTGACGCAATGGCACCGGCCTGGCGCGGCGTGAGATGTTCACGAATGGCCATACCGTCGGGCAGGGAGCACTCAGCCAGCAACAGGTCGCAGCCCGCTGCCCAGTCGGCCAACGCGTCGTCGTACCCCGTGTCGCCGGTGTAGACGAGCCGCGTGATGTCCCGACTGACGGAATATGCCACGCTCTCCGCAGTGTGTGGTACCGGCAGGGTGGTCAGTTCGACACCATCGGGAAGTCGAATCACCTCGTCGGCCGTCAATTCGCGAATCGTCAACGGAAAACCCGGCGCCAACAGCCAGGCACCGTACATGGCCGCCAGACTCTCCAGAAACGCGCCGGTCCCGACAGGGCCATACACGGTCACCGGTTCGGATCGCGGGGGCAATTGGCCCCAGCGCCATCCCATCACGAGCATAACCACATCAGCGACATGATCGGCGTGAAAGTGTGTCAGTGCGACGTGGGTAATGGCTTGCCAGTCCACGCCAAGCGAGGCCATGCGATGCACGGCACCAGCACCGCAATCGAGCAGCAATGACACGCTGCCGGCATTCACCAGGTGTGCGGATGGCGAGCGGGTCGGGTGTGGCGCGGCGGTTCCAGTGCCGATGGTGGTCAGTCGCATGTGTTGATCTGGTGGTGACGGTCAGCGGCCAAGAAACAGCATACGGCGGAAGGCTGGCGGTTCGCGACCGGCCTGAAACCGCAACAGGTAAACGCCCGGTGCCACCGTGCGTCGATCATTGCCGGTCCCGTCCCACACAAATCGATTATCGCAATTGCTGCCCGCTCCGGGCGCGCCCCGTCCGTATTGGCCAGCCTGGAAATCCCGTTGGCCGCCCGCATCGGGAATGAGGGTTCGCACGAGGTTGCCGCGCAGATCAGTCACGTCCAGCGCAATGCGCGCGCCCGGCTCGGCCACGTCAAACCACACGCACGTTGAGAATGAGACTGGCGACGGAAATGGATTGGGGAAGTTCTGATACAGCAGCGTTCGTGAGGGGAGCGGTTTGTCAACAATGAGAAACGTCGCCGCACTGTTCTCCATGATCGAGGCGCCATTGTCGAGCGACGCCCGCACACTCCAGCGATACGACGTATTCGCCTGCAGTTCGGTGGATGCGCGATACGTCGTGTCGCGAATACCGGACACGCCGTGTTCCGGTCGGCCCGACGTGGTAATCACCAAGTCGTATGACCAGCCGCCAAGCAGTGGCGTGACTCTCGCGCTGCGCCAGATGAACAGCGGCCGTCGAACGTCGAACACGTCGCCGGTTGGGGAGTTCGGAGTGATCAGCGTCAGCCACGTCGGTACCGTGCGCGGGCCGGTGCGGGGAGATTCGACAACAACACCATCCGACCCTTCCACGCGCGCTTTCCAGAATACGCGCGCGTCGCCCGGCAGTGGTCGCACCACCTGGATGGTGGCGATCGTATCGTTCGTGAGAAACGTGGAATCGAGCAGCACGCCGGCCGCGAAGTCGGCAGTGGTCGCGATCAGCAGAGTCACGCGCAGCGGTCTCACGGACGCCAGTCCGTTGGCGCGGAATGCGAACGACGGTGTGATGGATGGCAAGATCGCTCCATCGGGGCCATCCAGCAGAACCGTTTGCGCGTTGGCCGCCGATGCGAGCAGCATCAGCGCCACGTACGCTCCGGTGCCACAACGGAGAACGCGCCTCACGCCGATTGCGGCGCCGCACCCGAATGCTCGACGGTTACCGGATCGTCGTCCTCAATGGCTAACGGATCGTCGGACGTTTCCGCATCAGCCGGCCCTTCGTCGAGTACGGCGCCGCCGCGCAAGCGGACCGACACGATCGACGAGACGCCCGGTTCTTGCATGGTCACGCCGTACACCGCGTCGGCCGCCTCGGTGGTGGTACGCGGGTTGTGCGTAATCACGATGAACTGCGTACGGGACTTGAACTGGTTCAGCATCGTGACAAAGCGTCCGATGTTCTGATCGTCCAGAGGCGCGTCCACTTCATCAAGCAGACAGAACGGACTGGGCTTGGTGAGGAAGATCCCGAAGAGCAGCGACAACGCCACCAAGGCCCGTTCTCCGCTGGAGAGCAAGTGGATGCGTTGTGTTTTCTTGCCGCGCGGCGAGGCGTGAATCTCGATGTCGCAGTCCAATGGCGTCTCGGGATTCTCGAGTCGCAGGTCGCATTCGCCGCCGCCAAAGAGCGTGAGAAAGATCTGACGAAAGTTTTCGCGCACCTGCGCAAACGTGGCGAGAAACAGCTCACGCGCGGTGCTGTCGATTTCACGAATCGCCTGATGCAACGACTGCTTGGCCGACACCAAATCGTTGCGCTGGCCGGTGAGGAACTCCAGACGGCGCTGCTCCTCCTCATGCTCCTCGATGGCCAGCGGATTCACGGGGCCGAGTTCGTCCAGCGATGCGCGAAGCTGGTGGGCGTCGGTGCGAAGCGCATCGGCGTCGAGATCGAGCGCGACGAATCCGTGCAGCAGATCTTCGAGTGAACGGCGCCATTCTGTTTCGAGACGCTGACGAATGGCCTCGCGGCGTCCGGCGAGTTCGGTATGTCGCAATTGCGCGCCGTGCAACTGTTCGCCCAGCGCGCTGGCCTGACGACGCGCGTCATCCAGCTGCGTTTCCGCCGCGTCCAGCGCAACGGTCGCGGCGGCGACGGCGCGTTCGGCATCGGACAAACGTCCATCGGCGTCGGCCAGTGACTTTCGCTCGGTATCCAGTTCCGTGCGCCACGCCGCCAACTGTTCCGCGAGGTGATGATCGGCTTCGGACAACGACGCGAGTTCGTGCGCCAACGACTGCATGCGTGCAGCAGCAGTGGAATCCTCTTCCAGCAGGCGCGTCTCACGATCGATCGCCACCGACAACCGCGCCTGCGCTTGCGCCTGCGCGACCTGCCACGTGGCACGGGCATCGCGTGACTGTTCCTGCTCCTTTTCGGCCTCCGACAGGTGCTCCCGCGCGTTGACGATCTCGACGTCTGCTTCACCCGCCTGGACACCGAGCGCGGTGGCCCGTTCGGCCAGTTCCCGCGAATGCACGTCGAGTTCGCCCAGCCGCGCTATCAGACGTTCGTCGAGCGCGCGCGACTGCTGCACCTCGCGCTCGGCACGCTCACGACGTCGCTCAACCTCCTTCTGAACCTCATCGGCACGACGCGATTCCTGTTGCGCGCGATTCGAAAGGTCGACCGCGGCCTGCTGCGCCCGCTCAGCCTCGTTCAGTGCGAGACGCGCTGCCTCTGCCGTCATGGCGGCCGCATCGCGCGCGGCGTCGGCCCGCGCCAAATCGGTCTCGAGGCGCGTGAGTTCCGCGCGCCGCTGGAGTGGTCCGGCACCCGACATCGTTCCCGGCAAAAACACCGCGCCGCGATCGTCGACAAACGCTTCACCACCATCCAGTGCCCGCACTTTGCCCAACAGCGCCCGCACCCAGCGCGCGGCCGGTCCGCTGGCCTGCACACTGCTGGAGAGTGCGTCGGCTTCCGCGCTCATTTCGGACACGACGTCCAGCGGAAGCAGCAACAACGGTCCGGGTTGCGTTTCCGCATGCCACCGGCGCACGGCGCGCGCGGCATCGGCATCACGCACCACGATAGCGTGCATGGTGGCGCCGAGATATCGCTCGACCAGTGTCGCGGCGTCCCCGTCGGCGGTGACGAAGTCGGTGAGTGGTCCCAGGACCGCGCCCTCACCAAACCGTTCGCGTTCTTTCAACAGCTTGGCGGCAGACGGGGCGAGACCCACCCGTTCGCGCTCCAGACCTTCGAGGGCATTGCGACGCCCTTCCAGCGCCGTGCGCGATTCCACCGCGGCCGCAAACGCACTGCGCGATTCGGCATCGGCGATACGCGCCGTCGCGGCCGCCAGTCGCGCGCCTTCGAGCGTCATGTGTGCGTCGCGCGCGTGTCCCGCCGTGAGGTGAATCTGTTCGCGAGCCGCTACGAGTTCCCGTTCCGTCACGGTCAGCGTATCGGCGAGCTGTTGGCGCTCGATCTCCAATGCCTCGCGACGCTGCTGCGTTTCTGCGTGCTCGCGTCCGGTGCCTTCGCGATCGAGCTCGAGTCGTCGCGCCTGGTCGCGATGCTCGCGCACCTGCCGCTCCAACTGGTCGAGCACGGCGCGGTGGTGCTGCACGGCTTCGCGCGTCGTGAGTTCGGCCGCTACGCGGTGCGCCAGCGCTTCGCCGGCATCGGTCAAC